>NZ_CP071632.1:1569583-1870000 GCF_017357385.1 Rhizobium sp. NZLR1
GGTTGGCAATGATCTTGATCGGGCCTTCCGGCGCCAAGGCCTCGAAATCGGTCTTCAGCGCATCGCCTTCGATCACCTCCAGCCGGCCCGGATAATGATCGGCGATCTCGGCGAGTGCCGGCAGGCAGCGTGTATCCCGCTCGATGGCGATAACCTTCCTGGCGCCGAGCGCCAGGATCGCCCGCGTCAGCCCGCCGGGACCGGGGCCGACCTCGAACACGGTCGCCTCTTCGAGAGCGCCCGCCGTCCGGGCGATCTTCTGCGTGAGGTTGAGGTCGAGCAGAAAGTTCTGCCCGAGCGCCTTGCGCGCGTCGAGGCCGTGACGCTGGATGACATCGCGAAGCGGCGGCAGGCCATCGAGTGCTGCCATCAGCGGCGGCTTTCCGCGCTGCGGCCGAGCTGGGCGGCAAGCTTCAGCGCCGCAACAAGGCTCTGCTCGCGCGCCAGTCCCTTGCCGGCAATGCCGAAAGCGGTGCCGTGATCCGGCGAGGTGCGCACGAAGGGAAGCCCGAGCGTCACGTTGACGCTGTCGTCGAAACCCAGCGCCTTGGCCGGAATCAGCGCCTGATCGTGATACATGCAGACGGCGACGTCATATCGCGCCCGCGCCTCGTCATGGAACATCGTATCGGCGGGAAGGGGGCCGATCGCATCGATGCCCTCGTCGCGCAGGCGCTCGATCGCCGGGCGAATGACATCCTCGTCCTCCTTGCCGATCGTCCCGCCTTCGCCCGCATGCGGGTTGAGGCCGGCAACCGCGAGCCGCGGCGCCTCGATGCCGAAGCGTTGCCTCAGGTCTTCATGAGCGATCCGGCAGGTTTCCACGATCAGTTCGCCGGTCAGTGCCTGCGGCACGTCCCGAACCGGGATGTGGATGGTGACGGGAATGGCCCTGAGCTTCGGTCCTGACAGCATCATCACGGGCGTCACCGGCCTGCCGGTTGCCCTGGCGGCGAGATCGGCGAGAAATTCGGTATGGCCGGGAAACCGGAAACCTGCCTCGTAGAGCACGGCTTTGGAAATCGGGTTGGTAACGACCGCGAGCGCCTCGCCGTCGATGACAAGCGAGACGGCTTTTTCGATTGCCGCGATCGTGCTCTTAGCCGTTGCCGCATGCGGCTCGCCGGCCACCACTTCGATACCGACAGGTACTGTCATGACGGGCAGCGCCTCGGCAAACATCCCGGCGGCCTCGCTGGCCTTATCCGCCTCGCCGATCGAAACCGAAAGGTTGAGCTGGCGGGCTCGCAACGCCAATACCTCGGGATCGCCGATCAGGAAGAAAGGCGGCAGCCCGAGTTCACGCCGCCGCAGCCAGGCCATCAGCGTAATATCCGGCCCGATGCCGGCGGGGTCGCCCTGGCTCAGCGCAAGCGGTCGCGAAAACGGTATCGTCATCGTCGGTCAGCGATAGGCGATCTGCGCCTTTTTGCGCAGTTCATCCAGATACTTCTTGCTGTTATCGTTTTCCGGGCTGGCGTCCTTGTCGGCCTTGGACTTGCCGAGATCTTCCTGACGGAACACCATTTCGGCCGCCTGGTCGTCGGAAACCTGGCGCTGGCTGCAGATTGCCAGATATTCGACGCCCTTGTCGGTGACGCGGGTCCCCGTCGTATTGCCTTTGGCCTGCTCGACCAGCGGCTTCCAATCCGGCGGGATCTCAGGGGCGAGCATGCGGCCGAGATCGCGCACGGAAACGTCGCGCATCGTTGCGGCAAAGACCTTCGCCTGATCGCAGCCCGGAAATTTCGAGCGCGACGCCTCGGCCTCACCCTTGCGCTTGCCGGTGATGGCATTGCGCTTGGCTTGCGGAACGACGAAGATGATCTGCTGCAGCATATATTCGGTGGTCACCGGCTTCTGCTTGTTGTTCTGCATCATGCGCGAGACGAGATCGTAGTTCGACAGCCGCGAGGTCGAACCGTATCGCGCGTTGACGACCCGCGGCCAGCTCATCTGCACGGCGATGAAACCCTTGAAATGGTCGACGCCAACGCCCGCGCGATCGAGGATCTGCGACATCTGCTCGACGGAAAGCTTGTTGCCGCTCGAAAAGCGGGCGAAAGACGCGTCGACGTCCTGTTGCGAAACCGACATATGGACTCGGGAAACTTCCTGGCGCTTGAGCGCCTCGTCGATCAATTGCTCCTCGGCAGCCTTGGCATCGGGTTTCGTATGCTGCAGGCGCATAAAGGCCTGGCGCTTGGCGACATCGCCGCTGGTGATGGCGGTACCGTTCACCACGGCCTTGACCTCACTTGCTGCAAGCGCTGGAGCGGCAACACCCGTCAGCAAGGCAATCGCTGCCCCGGCGAGGAACGTAGCTATAGCTTTTTTTGCGTCAATCATCTGTTGTTGACCTCCCAATAGCGCCGCGAGACGTTGTTCGCGGCGTTCTTACCATAGTGCGAGACACGCGGACATTCGCTTCCATCACGGCGCGAATCCCCTATGCCTCAGATATCGACTGGCGGCAATGTCCTGCACAGGCTTACGGCGAAAGAATGGCTTCAGGCCATGTTTGCGCTGTCCGCCCATCACTCGAGGGTGTCTGAGCCGATCTTGATGTCGCCGAGCGTGCGGAAGGTCAGCCGTGCGCCGATCGTCCAGTCGCTTGCCGTCTCGTCGCCGGAATCCCTGCTGTCGGTATACGCAATCGTGAAGATCGTGCATTCGTCGTCATAGGACAGGCCAAGCGTCCGGCGGCTGATCACATCATTATTCAGATCCCAGGCGATGCCGCCGAAAATCGACCAGTAATCCTTGAACTTGATTTTGCTGCTGGTCTGGAGCTCGTCATTGTCCGAGGCAAAGCCATATTCCGGCTGGGCGCTGAGATGGGTGAATGTCATCTGCGTGGAGAAGGTGTCGTTCTGGTAGGCCGTCGTCAGGTCGCCGCGGCGGAACTCGAAATTCTTCTCGTCGAGCCTGTACGAGCCCGTTACGGAAACGCCGAACGGTGTCTCGATACCGCCGAGGCCGACATAGTCGGAGCGAGTGGTTTCAAGGCCCGAATCCGCGCCGACATTGACAAGATCGTCGGTGGCAAACGAGTTCTGGCCGGCGATCTGATAAGACTGGCCGAAGATGCCGTGCAGCTTGTAACCGCTGTCAAACGTACCGGTGTACTGGACGCCGAGATTGGCGCGGGTGCCACCTTCGACGCGGTCGTAGCCCGAGAATTTGTCGCGGTCGAACAGTGAGGTGGCGTCGAAGACGAAGCTCTGCGCATCTTCGTTCGGCAGGCGGCCTGCGAGCTGCTCGTCGGGGCGGGCATAGATCTGCGCGATCGGCTCGAGGATATGGGTGCTGTTATCCGTCGTCATCAGGATCGGATAACGCATCTCCAGCCCGGCGGTGAACATCGAGCGGGTGGCGGAATTTCCGTCGCTGTAGTTGCCGGCGTAGCCTGTGGGGTCGTCCATATTCAGCGCGAAGGCGTCGCCGCGCGCCGCAAGCAGCGGCGTGATGACCAGGCCGGTCGGCGTGACGTAGGTGCGCTTCCACTGCAACTCGGTGGTCAGTCGCGACGTCTGGCCCTTCAGGCCGCGGAAGCGATCGAATCCGTCGACGGTATAAAAGTCGTCATGGGTGCGCGAAATATTCGTCAGGTTGACATCAGCCGACAGTTCGCCGCCTGCAAGCGGCTGCGGCGCTACATAGTGATAGTCGAGCGAGGGATAGACGATCGCCTGCTGTTTTTCGGCCGTGTTCGTTCGATCGGCATCCTGGACGTCGAAATAGAACGCCCGCATGTCGAAATAATTGCGTTTGCCAAGTCCGGTCAGGTAGATCTGGTTGGTGCGATCCGTGCCGGTGAAGTCCCGCAGCTTGTAGGTTTTCGAGAAATTGTTGTCGCTCTGCATCATGACGTCCCAACCGAACGTCCAGCGCGGATTGATACGGAATTCGGCCTTCGAGGCCACCATGCCACGCTGACTGGCTTCGGCATCGCTGGTGCCGGAGCTGAAATTGTCCGGCTTTGCCTGATCTATGCCGGCGACGCGCAGGATATGCGTGCCGTTTTCGAAGCGCTGGCGGAATTCACCTTCGATGAGGAAGCCCTGGGCGGTGTAGCCGGTGCCGGTCACCGTCGCGTCCATGCTCGGCGAGATCACGTAATAATAAGGAACGGAAAGACCGAAGCCGAGATTCTGCGACAGGCTCATCGTCGGGAAGAGAAAGCCCGACTTGCGCTTCACCGTATTGTCGGGAACTTCGATGAACGGCAAGAAGGCGATCGGATGGCCGAGCAGCTCGAAGCGTGCCCTCTCCAGACGGATCGTGTGCGTCACGCCGTTCTGGATCACGCGCTTGGCCTTGACCTGCCAGAACGGCGCGCGCTTCGGATCTTCGGCGCAGGGAAGGCAGGCGGTGTAAACGCCCTTGTTGAGAATCATCATCGTGCCGCCGACGCGCTGGCCGCTTTCAGCGACTATGCGGGTATTGTCGGCGGTTTCAATGCGCAGCGAGTTCAGGAACCCGTCGGCAAAATTGTCGGTCACGTCTAGGTTGTCGGCATAGATGCGGTTGCCGTCGGGGCTGACCAGCTCGACATTGCCGACCGCCATCATCCGGCCGGTCTTCTGATTGTATTCGACCTTCTGCGCGACCATTTTGTAGCCGGCATAATTGATCTGCACGCCGCCGACCGCCGACACCAGATCGGCGTCACGGTTATAGACGAGTTCATTGGCCGAAAGCAGAAGCTTGGCCTCTGCAGGAATTTTCTTTCCAATCGTTTGGTCGGGCGCGCTGACCTGGCCGTAGGAGACCGGGGCGCTGCCGAAATAGGAATATAGAGTCGCGCCGACGAGCAGGGCAACCAACTGTTTACTAAAATACTTGCGGTCGCCTGCCGCCACTAGCCGTCCTCCTGATGAAGCAGAATTGTCGCACCTAAAGCCAGCGCGACGATCACCGGTATCCACGTCGCCACGAAGGGGGGCACAACTCCACTGCTTCCGAATGCCTTTACAAGCACGGTGATGACATAAAGCATGAAGCCCGAAAGGATGCCACCCAGAATCACGGAGCGAGATTGGTTGAACCGGCTAAATTTCAGGGACACTGTTGCGGCAATGAAAGTCATCGCCACCAGCAGCAATGGCTGGGACAACAGAGAGTTGAATTGCGTCTCCAGCGCCTTGGTCGAGATACCGAAGGATTTGGCCGCGGCAATGCGGTTGGAAAGGTCAAAGAAACCAATTGTTTCCGGCGCCGTCAGCCGCTCCTGGACGAAGTCCTGTTTCAGATTGGTGCGAAGTTGAACCGAAGCTTTACGCACGGGGATTTCGCCAGCCTTACGCTCGACAACGTTGTTAAGTTGCCAGTAACCATCTTCCAATTTTGCCGTCGCGGCGTCCTGTCTCAGAATGACCTGGCCGCTTGAATCGAAATGGATCAGCACCGCGTCGATCAGCTTGGTTCCGTTCTCCTGAACCGTCTGGGCGCCGATGATGACGTCGTCCCGGCCACTGATCTGGCGCAGCCACGGAATCTGCGGCGCCTTGCGCAGAACCGCGTTCTCACCGCGCCAGTCCGATTCGACCAGCAGCGCCTGGCGTTGTCCCCAGGCGGCAAGCGGATTGAGCGCCGTCATCGTCAGCAAACCAAGCAGCAGCGACCCGGCGATGAAGGGGAACATGAACTGCCAGACCGAAATACCGGCTGCGCGCGTGACGACAAGCTCATATTTGCGGTTGAGCCCGATCAGCACCGTCATGCCGACGAACAGCGCGATGAAGGGTACCGTCTGCTGCAGGATAAGCGGCAGGCGCACGGCGGTCATCAGAATGCCGCCGCCGATCGTGTAGCCGGGCAGGCCGGACATGCGGCCTGCCGTCTCGCTGAAATCGAGGAGGAAAGAAATCGCCGAGACGCCGATCAGGAACCAGCCCATCGTCACCAAGTAGCGGCGAAAGAAATAACGCGACAATGTCCCGAATATCATTGGGCCGTATCCCCGTCGGTCCTGCCGGTCGCGGCAAGCAGCCTTTCCTGTCCCCGTCTCCAGAAAGACGAAATCCGGTCCCGGATGAACGATGGAATGGCCAGTCGTTTGTGCAGGCCGAGGAAGACGATCGAGACGATGCCGCTGACGATCGGTATGGCATAGAGAACGACGATATATTCAGGGTCGGTGTCGATCTGATTGGCCGCATAAAATGCCGCCCATCGCAGCGCGAAGGCATAGGCGAGCGCGCTCACCATCGGATGCAGCCGCGCTTCGCGGTGCGAGCGCGCATCGCCGGCGATCGCCAGCGAAAACAGGGCAAAGACGACAGGCAGGATCCAGTCCGTCAGCCGGCGATGCAGTTCGGCGGTGTAGCTCAGCGGCCGGATCGTATAATCCTTGTCGGCCGGATCCGGATTGATCAGGAACCACAGGTCACGGTCGCTGGCGCGCAGCGTCGCCTGGCCGCGGCTTTCCGTCATGTCCGAGAGGTCGAAGGAATAGGAATCGAAATTGATCACCGAGACATTGCCGTCGGGCGTTTTGCGGTGCACTTCACCCTCATGCATGATCAGCGTCGTGCCCGTATCGTCGACGGCGCCTTCCTTCGCATAATACACCAGCTCGTAGGCGGGGTCGCGCTCGTCGGCGACGAAAAGTCCCTTCAGCATGCGGCCGGCCATCCGCTTCGAGATCTGCACATAAAGGCCTTCATCAAGCTTGCGGAAGGTCTTTTCTTCGATCACCGAAGACAGCAGGTCGGCATAGGTCTCGGCGATCATCTGGCGCACGACGGTTTTTGCGCGCGGCTCGACGACGTTGTCGACAAAGAAGGAAAAGACGCTGACGACGGCGGCAAGCAGCAGGATCGGGCGGATCAGCACGCTGCGCCGCGCCCCGGCCGCGTCGATGACGGTGAGCTCGGAATCATTGTTCATCGTCGTCAGCGTCTGAGTGATCGCGATAACGAGGGCGAAGGGCAGCACGACGGGAATGATCGACGGCAGGATCATCGTCGCGAGCTTGGCGAACGTGCCAATCGACTGGCCGCTGTCGGTGACCAGATTGATGCGCTGCAAAACCTGAGTCGTCCAAATGATCGCCAGAACGGGCAGGAGCGCCACGAGAAACATCTGGCCGACGCGCCGCAATATGTATGTCTCGAGTAGTTTCATGCCTGCCCTTGAAAGCACCTGCAAGCCCAAACGGCTTTGCAGGAGAATCCCTCTACGCTCTTTGTCGCGCTTTTGCGACAAGCTGGTGTCAAAAATTCATTCAAATTTCAGAATTTTTTCGATGCTGTTGCGACTCAGTTAACGCCAGCAACGCGGCGAAGACGACAAGCGACGAAAGCCATCCGAGAACGACGTCGGAGAGGTAGTGCGCGCCGAAGGATAGCCGCATCGCCGGAGTGAGAATCGCGATTGCCGCCACAGGTGCAGCCAGTGCATAACGCAGGGATTTTGGAACGAAGAGCAGAAGGCAGAAAAGCCATCCGGCGCTCGCAGCCTCACCTGAGATGAACGAGCAGTTCGAAACGCATTTTCCGGCAAGCGAACCGGCTTCGACGAAATGCAGGGCACCGCCAAAAATGTCCGTCTGTATCGGCCTCGGCCGACCCCAATGTTCCTTGAGGACAACATTGACGAGCAGCACCGGCCCAATCAGCAGCGTTCCGAGCGCGACGTTCAGTTTGCGCGCCCGTTCGGCGTTGAAGGTTGCGCCATGCTGCTGGTGGCATTCGATGAGTTTCCACACCATCACGATCGCCACGACATAGGGCAGACGGAAGAAGACGGTGCGCAGAAGGTCGAAGTTCCCCGAGTCGCGATAGGGAAAGCCGCCGCAGATGCTGCCGGCGGCGGCAGCCGCGTCGCAATCTGCACGCACGAAAAAAAGCTGGGAAAAATAGATGTCTATCCCGGGGAAGGCGCGGAAGACGATAAGCAGCGCCCACCACGTCCAGAACAGCAGCACGAATGCACCGAAAGTCGTTTTCGGCAGGCGGATTGCTGGGCCCCGCCATCGATTTTTCGAAAAAATTGTCAACGCGAATATCTATGAAACTGACGAAAACACGAAGGCCCTGATGGCCGCGGGCGACCATAACAATTGTCGCAAGCCATTGACAGACCCGCCAAACGCGAAATTATCCGCCATGGACGGATTTCAAAGAATCCCAGCGGAGAAGACATGTCAGCAAAGTTCGAAATTGCATTCTCAAAATCGGCAAAGCTCAATGGCGGCCTGGCGATCCTGTTGAAGACTGCGGAGGCCGACAGCGCCGCAGGCACCGAAACGGTCGACCCTGCAGGCGTGATCGCCAAGGCTGCTAGGATCGCCCGATTCTCCGCGAAATCCATGAGCGCGCTCGATATCGTCGCCCCGGAAGGCGCATCCGTCGAGCGCATCGTCGTCATCGGGCTTGGCAAGGCCGCCGACCTCACCGCCCATGACTGGCTGAAGGCCGGCGGTATTGCGGCAGCGAGAATCAAGAATACCGACAAGGCCGCCGTCTTCATCGACGTGCCTGGCCTTGAGACGAGCGCGCGGGCAGCTGCCGATTTCGCGCTCGGCATGCTGCTGCGCGCTTACAGTTTCGATACCTACAAAACGAAGAAGAGTGACGACGAGGAAAAGGCGGCGAAATCCGTCAAGGTGACGATCGTCACCGCCGATCCGAATGGTCCCAAGAAGGCGTTTTCCGATTCCGAAGCGATTGCCGGCGGCGTCAATCTTGCCCGTGATCTCGTCAACGAGCCACCGAACGTGCTCGGCCCCGTCGAGTTCGCCGCTAAAGCGAAGGAGCTGGAAAAGCTGGGCGTCGACGTGGAAATCCTGACGGAGAAGGAGATGCGCCGTCTCGGCATGGGCGCCCTTCTCGGCGTCGCCCAGGGCTCCGTGCGTCCGCCGCGCCTGGCGGTCATGCAGTGGAAGGGCGGCAAGGGCAAGGATCGTCCCATCGCCTTCATCGGCAAGGGTGTCGTCTTCGATACCGGCGGCATTTCGATCAAGCCGGCCGCGGGCATGGAGGACATGAAGGGCGATATGGGCGGTGCCGCAGCCGTCACCGGCCTCATGCATGTTCTCGCGTCCCGCAAGGCCGCCGTCAATGCCATCGGCATTATCGGCCTGGTCGAGAACATGCCTGACGGCAACGCCCAGCGTCCTGGTGATATCGTCACCTCGATGTCCGGCCAGACGATCGAGGTGATCAATACCGATGCCGAAGGCCGCCTCGTGCTCTGCGATGCCCTCTGGTATTGCAACGATCGTTTCAAGCCGCAGTTCATGATCAATCTCGCCACGCTGACCGGCGCCATCATCGTGGCGCTCGGCAATGTGCATGCCGGCCTGTTCTCCAATGACGACCAGCTTTCCGCCCAACTGACGGCAGCCGGCCTTTCGACCAACGAGAAGCTCTGGCGCATGCCGCTTGGCAAGGACTACGACAAGCTGATCGATAGCAAGTTCGCCGACATGAAGAACACCGGCGGCCGACAGGCCGGCTCGATCACCGCGGCGCATTTCATCAAGCGCTTCGTCCAGGACACACCCTGGGCGCATCTCGATATCGCCGGCACGGCGATGGGCTCGCCGCAGGATGAGATCAACCAATCCTGGGGTTCCGGTTTCGGGGTGCGCCTGCTCGACGAGCTCGTTCGCGCTCATTATGAAGCCTGATGACCGACGTTCTCTTTTATCATCTGACCGAAACCAGGCTGGAGGACGCGCTTCCGCCGCTGATCGACAAGAGCGTCGAGCGCGGCTGGCGTGTCGCCATCCAGATGCGCGAGCCGGCGCGGCGCGATGTTCTCGACGCGCATCTTTGGACGTTCCGCGAGGAGAGCTTCCTGCCGCACGGCACCGACGAGGGCGATTTCGCCGAAAGCCAGCCGGTACTTTTGACGGTGACACCTGATAATGCCAATGCTGCGACCGTGCGTTTTATCATCGACGGCGCCGAGCCGCCGCCGGTCGATGGCTATGAGCGCGTGGTCTTCATGTTCGACGGTCACGACCAGGAGCAACTGGAGGCCGCGCGTGCACAATGGAAGAAGCTGAAAGGCGAGGGGCATAACCTCACCTATTGGCAGCAGACTTCGGAGGGACGGTGGGAGAAGAAGGCTTGAGCGGTTCACCGCGGTGGTGGCGCGTTACCGCCTCGAGCCTTTGTCGTCGTCGAGATTCGTGAGGATATTGAGCGGCACGATCCCCCCGGCTGGGTGAGCCAGGCCGTTGCCCGTCGCTGTTGACGGGCAACTCCTCGGCAAAGATTGCCAAATGGCTCAGTCGTGGAACGCGTCCACGAACTTCCGCTTGCCGAGCATGAAGGCGTCGGCGACGTGGCGCAGCGGCGCGAGATCGACATCCGAATTGCCGGCTTTGATGATTTCGGCGAAGCGACGGTAGAGCGAGGGATATTCCTGCTCCGGCTCGGCGAATGTCAGCGCTCCATCGATAGAAAGCTTGGCGCCGCCCTCGGCGAGAACCATCTGGCCTGCTGCCGTGTCCGCCACGATGTCCCAGCTCTGCTTGCCGGTCTGGCGCCAGTCGAATTCGGCATGAACCGGCAGGCCGTCGGCATCGCGGAAGCGAATGTCGGAAGCGATCGGCGCATCGCGGTTGTCGGGAAATTCGAGCACGGCCTCGGTGATGAAGATCGGCCGCGGCAGGATGTGGGTGACGATCGACAGCGCGTTGATGCCGGGATCGAAAACGCCGAGGCCGCCGGCCTGCCAGATCCAATCCTGGTTCGGATGCCAGTGGCGGACATCCTCCTTCCAGATCACGTGCACGCTTTTGATCGTCGTCGAAGCCAGAAACGCCTTGGCCGCCTCGACGGCCGGCGCATAGCGCGAATGCCAACTGGCAAACAGCGACGCACCCTGCTTGCTCGCAAGCGCCTCGAGATCGGCCACTTCGCTCAGCGTTGCGCCGGGCGGTTTTTCCAGGAAGACGTGTTTGCCGGCGACGAGGGCCTTATAGGCTGCCTCATAACGATATTGCGGCGGCATGCAGAGCGAGACGGCATCGACCGACGGCTCGGCGTCGAGCATCGCCTCGATCGTCGTATAGCTCCTGATGCCTTCGACCGTGCCGTGGCGGCTCGCCGTGGCGACAAGCTCGAAATCCGCGTTCTTGGCGATGGAGGGGAGGTGCTGGTCGCGGACGATCTTGCCGACGCCGACGATGGCGAGGTTGATTGGGGACATGGTATTTTCCAGCCTGTATGAAAAGTATGATTTATTGCGCTTTGTAGCAGAAAGAGGCGTGCCGACAAGCTCTCCTCCTCCATTCTGTTGGATACTAGCCCATGATGGTCTGGCGAAGGAAGCTGTAACCCATTGCCGCGCGGGCGGCGCGTTCTTCGGAATTGCCGTCGCCGCCATGCCCGCCTGAGCCGAATTCATGGAAGAGCGGCCGGTGTCCTTCTTCCTCCAGCCGCGCGGCGAAGCGGCGCGCATGCGAGGGATGCACGCGGTCGTCATTGGCGGAGCTTTCGATATAAATCGGCGGGTAGGTGATCTCGGTCGCCGGCCTGACATTGTGAAGCGGCGAATAACCGAGCATGAAATCCCGGTCCGCCGGCGTCTCCGGATCGCCGTATTCGTCCATCCAGGCTTGCCCTGCGCTGAAAAGGTGAAAGCGTGTCATGTCGAGCACCGGTACCTGGCACCAGACGGCGCCGAAATCTTCAGAGTAACGCGTCAGCATCACGCCCGTCAGCAGGCCGCCATTGCTGCCGCCCTGGCAGGCGATCCGCGACGGCACGGTATAGCCGCGGTCGACGAGGTCGCGGGCGATGGCGACGAAATCGGCAAACGCCCGGTCTCGCCCCTGCCGCTTGGCACTGCGATACCAGTCGGGCCCGAATTCGCCGCCGCCGCGGATATAGGCCTGCACATAGGCGCCGCCTTGTTCCAGCCAGCGTCCCGTCACCCCGGAATAGTTCGGCGACAGCGAGACGTCGAAGCCACCATAGCCGTAAAGCAGCACCGGCAGCGCCCCCTTGGTCCACTGCTTCGGCAGGACCAGCCGGTAGGCAACCTTGGTTCCGTCCTCGGAAACGGCCTCCAGCAGTTCGGATGACATACCGGTCGCATTGAAATAGCTGGGCGCCGCGGCGACGAAAATCGGCCCGGCCTCCTTGCTGCGGTCCGACAGCGCGAGGCGGTAACAGGCCGGAGCCTGCAGGAAACCCTGGCCAACGATGCAGAGCGTATCGTCGCCAAGATGCAGATCCGCATAGAGCGGCCTGAAATGAGCCGTCTGCATGTCCGCCGGCAGCGCGATCTCGCGCTGTTCGGCATCGGGCTTTGTCAGGTCCAGCACCAGGAGACGCGGACGCAGCCGATCGGAGATGATGAAGACGCACCACTCGCGCATCAGCATCATCTGCGAGATCGACTGGCCCTCGCCAGGCTGAAACAGGATCCGCGCCGGCCCGAGCGGAACCGTCTCCGAACTCGGATCGAAGCGCTGCAGCACGAGACTGCCGGTGGCAACGCGCTCATCGGTCTTTGCCCGCCAGAGGCAATGATCATGATTGAACTGGAAGTCCGCCTCCTTGGGCAGATCGATGCGCCGCCGCGTGCCGTCGTCGCCGATCAGGAACGCGCTGGCCACGCCGATCTCATGGGCGGCGACGAAAATGTCGATCAATCCGGCATCCGCCGAAGCGCCCGACAGGGCCGGGTCGATGACGAGATTAAAGCCGTAGACGTCCTCGTTTGCGGCTTCGAACATGACGGTGGCATCTTCTGGCCGCTGCCCGCGCTTCAATCGCCGCCCGACCCGTGGCCATCCGGAGCGGGTCGACGAAAATCGGTCGATGGAGCCGAAATAGCAGATCTCGTCGCGGCTCAGCCAATTGGCATGCGATCGTGCGGTCGGCGTATCGAAACCGCCCTCGACGATCTGCTTGCTCTCGGCGTCGAACTCGAGCAGCCGGTTAAGGTCGGAGCCGCCGTCGGAAAGCGTGAGCAGCACCCGCGTCGGCTCCCACGGGCAGGTAACCGCGCCGCGCCAGCTCCAGCGCTTGCCTTCACTGGCACAGAAGGCATCGAGATCGAAGACCGGCTCCCAATCGGCGTCCGGCAGCGGTTCCTGGTCGGCAGGCAGACGGAGCCAGACGCCGAGAGGATTGTCCTTGCTCTGCCGGAAATCGAACAGCCAGTCGCCGCGGCGCATCGGCACGATCAGTCTGTCCTGCCGTTCGATCAGCGCCTTGATCGCGTCCCGATCCCTGACGAATTCAGCTGTTCTGAGTGCAGCGTCGGACACCCGGTTATGCTCGTCGATAAACTGGCGGGTGCGCGGATCGTCGTCCGTTTCGAGATGAAGGTTCATGTTCGACCTGCCGGTTTCCGTTGACGTCGCTCAGATCTAGGCAGCCGGTCCAGGCTTGGCAACCCGGCTTTAACGGGTCGTCACGAAATCGGCCGAGGCAACGAGATTGTTCGGCGCCTGCGTCTTCTTGAACTTCAGCGTCACCACCTTGTAGCCTTCGGCTTCAAGGTCCGAAAGCAGGGTCGGCAGCATCGTTGCGGTGCGCTTGTGGATGTCATGCATCAGAATGATGCCACGGCCGCGCTTGCGCAGCAGGTCCATCGTCCGCTGAGTCACGGAGGCCGGTGTTGTGGCGAAATAGTCCTTGCTGTCGATATCGACATCCATGACTACCAAATCGCGCATGGCGATCGCGGCGCGCAGTCTGTGGTTCTCGGAAAGATAGGGGAAACGGAAAAAGGAAACGTCGGTCCCCGTCGCCTTGGTCACCGCCAATTCGCCCTTGATCACCTCGGCCATCGCCGCGTCGAAATCAAGCGCACTCAGGTTGGCGTGGTCATAGGTGTGACTGCCGATCGTGTTGCCGTCCTCAGCGACCTTGCGGGCCAGCGCCGGATGCATTTCGGCCATTTCGCCGACCATCATGAAGGCGCCCTTGACGCCGAACTGGTCGAGGATCGCCAGCACCTTGTCGGTCCGGCCCGGGATCGGGCCGTCGTCGAAGCTCAGGATCACTTCCTTGTCCTGCAGCTTGAGATCGGCGAGCGAGGAAACCTCCAGCGTCCGCCCGGCCAGACGGTGCCAGCCGGTCATGCGCGGGCCCGCATCGTCGCCGGCATAGCCAAGTTTCCGCCCCTCGGGCGCAATCACCGAGGAGGTCTTGATCGATGTGTCCGGGGACTGTTTGGTGGTGCTGCAGGCAGACAGGGTGGCCGTGAGGGCCATGCAAAACAGAATGAAAAAGCGATACATCGAAAGGGCTCAACAAATCGGTAACGAATGTTGAGACAACCTTTCGAATTATGGTTAACGATTGGTTGATGGTGGCCGGAATTGTGCCGATGCGCGGCACTTCGCCGCGTTTCGGCGACAGCTGTGGCTATCCCGCCATCGCTTCTTCGTATTCGGCCGAAAGCATCAGCCAGTCTTCCTCGGCCGCAGCCAGCTTGGCCGCAGCCTCGCCGCGCTGCTTTGCCTTTTCGGCGGCTTTGGCGGGCGTCTTTTCATAGAGAACAGGATCCGCAAGTTCCGCGTCAAGCGCCTGAATCTGTTTCTCCAGCTTCGCCGTCAAGGATTCGATTTCGTTGATCTTTTTCTTCAGCGGCTTCAGCGACGCCCGCCGTTCGGCATTGAGCTTGCGTTGCTCCGCCTTCGACGTCGCGTCTTCAATTAGCTGCGGTTTTTCTTCTTTTTTTTTACCTGAACTGACGATCAGGTCGCGATATTCGTCCATATCGCCTTCGAAGGCGGTCACCGTGCCGGCGTTGACCAGCCACAGCCGATCGACCGTCGCCTCGATCAGATGGCGATCGTGCGAAATCAGGATGACGGCGCCTTCGTAATCGTTCAGCGCCTCGATCAACGCGCGGCGGCTGTCGATGTCGAGATGGTTGGTGGGTTCGTCGAGGATCAGCAGGTTCGGCGCATTGAAGGCGGCGAGCCCCATTAGCAGGCGGGCCTTTTCGCCACCGGAAAGATCCTTGGCGGCCGTCGCCATCTTCTCGGTGGCAAGCCCCATCTGTGCGACGCGGGCGCGCACCTTGGCCTCCGGCGCGCCGGGCATCAGCCGGCGCACATGTTCGACCGGCGACTGCTCGGGAATGAGGTCGTCGAGCTGGTGCTGCGCGAAGAAGCCGATCTTCAGGCTCGGCGCGATTTTCACTTCGCCGCTATCCGGCGCAAGCCGGCCGGAGATGAATTTGGCGAAAGTCGACTTGCCGTTGCCGTTCGAGCCGAGAAGAGCGATGCGATCGTCATTGTCGATGCGCAGGTTGAGGTTCTTCAGGATCGGATTGCCGGGTTCGTAGCCGACGGCGCCGCTCTGGATCGCGACGATCGGCGATGCCGGCTGCTTTTCCGGCTCGGGAAAGGTGATCGGCGTGACGTGGTCCTCGATCACCGCGGCGACCGTTCCCATGCGCTCCAGCGCCTTGACGCGCGACTGTGCCTGCCGCGCCTTGGAGGCTTTGGCCTTGAAGCGATCGATGAAGCCCTGCAGATGTTTGCGGGCCGCGTCGTTCTTCGCCTTGGCCTTCGTCTGCAGCTCGTCGGCCTCCGCCTTCTGCCGCTCGAACTGGTCGTAACCGCCGCGATAGAAGGTGAGCTTCTTCTGATCGAGATGCACGATCGAATTGACCGCGTTGTTCAGGAGGTCGCGATCGTGGCTGATGATGATGACGGTGTGCGGGTAGCGGCGGATATAGTCTTCCAGCCACAATGTACCTTCGAGGTCGAGATAGTTTGTGGGCTCATCGAGCAGGAGCAGGTCCGGCTCGGCAAACAGCACGGCTGCAAGGGCAACGCGCATGCGCCAGCCGCCGGAGAAGGAGGAGGCGGGGCGGGCCTGCGCCGCCTGGTCGAAGCCGAGGCCGGCGAGAATGCTCGCCGCCCGCGCTTCGGCCGAATGCGCGTCGATATCGACGAGGCGCATCTGGATTTCGGCGATGCGGTGCGCATCGGTTGCCGTTTCCGCCTCAGTGACGAGCGCCGTGCGTTCCTTGTCGGCGGCAAGCACGATCTCGATCAGGGCGTCCTCGGTCGCCGGCGCTTCCTGTGCCACCTGGCCGATGCGGGCGGCCTTCGGGATCGATACCGATCCGCTCTCGGAGCCGAGATCGCCGGTGATGACGCGAAACAGCGTCGACTTGCCGGCGCCGTTGCGTCCGACCAGCCCCGCCTTGGTGCCCGAAGGCAGCGAGACGCTGGCATTGTCGAGAAGCAGGCGCCCGGCGATGCGGGCGGAAATGTCGGTAATCGTGATCATGGCGGCGTTTTGGCCGAAAGCGCCCGCCAAGGCAAGAGCGCTTAAGCATACTTGCCCTGCGCCAAGGAATGCTTGTGTGCCTCAGTGGCCGAAAGCCTGCACCGGCCGTCGAGGATTGGACTGCGCTGCGAGAAGCGCCACGCGGGCATTGGCCTGCAATTGCCCCGGCGTTGCCGCATCGGTGCTGAGCGCTACGCCGATCGAGATGGTCAGCCGGCCGCGATCGGCCTTGTCGGATGTCGCGAAGACCAGATTGTCCTCGACCGAGGCGCGCAGCCGCTCGGCGATAGCGATTGCGTCCTGCATGCCGACATTGGCAAACAGCAAGGCAAATTCGTCCGCCTCGGTGCGGGCGACGAAGTCGTTTTTCTTGACCGATTTGCGGAAGAGGCCGGCGAGCTTCTTCAGCAGCTTGTTGCCGGCCTGGGTCCCATATGTGTCGTTGAGATCGGTGAAATTATCGATATCGACCATGATCAGCGCGCTGCCGGCAGCACCCTCTTCGCGCTCGTAGAGATCGGCGATCGTCCGGTTCAGCGCGATGCGGTTCGGAAGCCCGGTGATCTTGTCGGCCACAGCGGCCGATTGCATTGCCGAAATGCCGCGCTCCAGCGTTTCCAGCGCCTTGATGTCGTCCTGCAGCCTGGCGCCGATTTCCATCTCCGCCGACAGCACCGTTGCGAGCGAGGCGGTGAGGTAATCGATCTCGCTGAGGAAGGCGGCAAGGCTCTGGTCGTCGTTTCCGGAAACGGATTTCAGGATCGTGGCGCAGGCGCGTGCAAAGGCATCTCTGTGCCTCAGCCCTTCGGTAAGCCTCTCGGCCACCTCGCGCAGCATCCGGCTCGCCTCGTTGCGTGACGTCTCGCCGGCCAGCCCGCAATGGCTGACGAGCCGGTATTTCAGGCCGAGTTCATCGAGCATCGCCTGCTGCGGCTGGGACCCAAGTGCTGCAATATCCTGCGCAAGGCCGGCATTGAGCCCGATAATCGCCTCGTGGAAGAGTTCGTAATTGCGTGGCAAGGCGGCGACGTTGAGGCGTGCCAGGTGCTGGGCGATCCTCTGAATGTCCGTCATGGGCGCCGGGCGCACCGCTTCGCGCGGCACCAGTGCGTTTGCGCTTGCATTCTGCATGACGATCCCTCGCTGCCCGGCCTCATTTCCTGCATTCATGCCTGCAAGCTTTTAAAAGAGGCTGAATTTTCAACGGGAAGCCCGGGATTTACGGCATAAGCGGTTAATGCAGTCTTGATGGCACCCGCCACCTGCCTTTGCGCGTGCGGACAGAAGACCTTCCTCGCGATAGAGCCGGTAGATACGATCGGCGCCGGACGGCTCTCCGTCTCGCCGAAGCAGGGTGAACAGCCATCGGTAGTCGAAACGCTGTCGCGCTACTCACCATCAATCTCCTCACGCCAAATGAAAAATGTGAGAATCGGATTTTTGAGTAGGAACTCCCTATTTTCTTTATTTTTGCGCAGTTCTCGCCAGGACCGCGTAAGGAGATAACTCCCGACGCTGAATGGAAGCAACGCAACGATAAAAAACCAAAATACCGTGTATACAGACCTGTAAATCCCGTGTGTGTTTTCTACACCGCCATTCAACAGCTGCACAGCATACGCTCCTGCGAAGCAGAAGAAGAAAGCTACCAGACAGATAAGATTTAGGCGTTTTGTCACAGCGTCCTCCGAAGAACCCCGCGCTCAAGCATGCGGTGTCCGCTCTATCCAATCTGCACTACGCCCCGCCCCAACCGCAGCCTATATAGGCGGCAAACATCCTGTAATGCCTGAGCATCCGACCCCTCCTGCTGTCGTATCGGCAGTCTATGCCGTTTGTCCAGAAATCGGAGTGATGGCGCCCATGAAATTTCCTGATTTGATTACGGGCGCTTTCTGTCGTGCAATGGATGAAGCTGCGATCTCGAAAGGACTGGTATGACCAGAGCTCTCTATTCTCTTTGCGGCGCCGACGAGCGGCGCTTCTTTTCGCCCCATTGCTGGAAGGCGGTGATGGCGCTGGCGCATAAGGGGCTCGATTTCGAGGAAATCCCGACGACCTATACCCGCATCCGCGCAATCGGTGGCGGTGTCTCGCAGACCGTGCCCGTTCTCGACGACAACGGCCGGCTGATCCCCGACAGTTTCGACATCGCCCTCTATCTGGAAGAAGCCTATCCCGAGCGGCCGTCGCTGTTTAACGGCGAGGGCGGCAAGGCGCTGTCGCGCATGGTCGAGGGTTATTCGCAGATGATCATCCATCCCTCAATCACGCGCATCGCCCTTCTCGACATCCACGCCAACCTCGACGAAGGAGACAAGGCCTATTTCCGCGAGAGCCGCGAGGTCAGGCTCGGCAAGCCGCTGGAGGTGATTGCCGCCGACAGCGAAGCGGAGAAGGCCGCCTTCGGCGCCAAGCTGGAGCCGCTCCGTCACATGCTGAAGTTCCAGCCCTTCATCGGCGGGCAGACGCCGCTCTTTGCCGACTATATCGTCTTCGGCGCGCTGCAATGGCTGCGCGTCTCCGCCGGCCTCGCCATGCTGGCCGCCGACGATCCCGTCATGCTCTGGTTCGAGCGCTGCCTCGATCTCCATGAAAGCCGCGGCAGGACTGTGACAGCGGCGTGAAATTGCCGTCGACCCCTTGTTTTCGGGCGTTGGGGCGGGTAAAGACCGCCCACTTTTCCCGAGAAAACAGAGGATTTGACTATGGCGATTGAACGCACCTTCTCGATGATCAAGCCGGATGCAACCAAGCGCAACCTGACGGGTGCCATCACCAAGATGCTCGAAGATGCCGGCCTGCGCGTCGTCGCCTCCAAGCGCGTCTGGATGAGCCGTCGCGAAGCTGAAGGCTTCTACGCCGTTCACAAGGAGCGTCCCTTCTTCGGCGAACTCGTCGAAGGCATGACCTCCGGCCCGACCGTCGTTCAGGTTCTGGAAGGCGAAGGCGCCATCCTCAAGAACCGCGAAATCATGGGCGCGACCAACCCGGCAAACGCTGACGAAGGCACGATCCGCAAGGTCCATGCCCTGTCGATCGGCGAAAATTCCGTTCACGGCTCGGATGCTCCGGAGACGGCTGCCCAGGAAATCAAGTACTGGTTCTCCGATACCGAAGTCGTCGGCTGAGGCAACGTTTCTGCATTGCCCGGCAATGCCTTGAATTGACTCTTAAAAGCCGGGGCCTCGCTCCGGCTTTTTCCATGCCGAATAGCCTCTATGCGGGGCACTTGTCGGTATTCGAAAAATCGACGCTGCCGTCAGGCTTGAAGACCTCCGGGTTTTTGTCATAAAGCGCACCGAGGACGAGCGGCTTGCTCGGCAGCACAGTCTGGTCAAGGTCGGAGCGGAACTGCGTCTTCAATTCCTGCAGGACCTTGCCGTCCTTGTCGACCAGCCGGACACTGACGGAATAGGGACGGTCCTTGCGCACGCAGTGGAGTTTTTCGCTCTGCAGCGCAATTTTGTCGTCGATCGGGTAGATTTTCTGGTTCAGCACCAGCGGATCGCCGCCCTCAGGATTTTCGAATTCGGCGATGATGAGAGAACCGTCGGGGATGGGACCCGTCTTCTTCAGCGTCAGCAGATAGGTGGCGCTTGCCACGCGATAGTTGAAGACGAAGAGATGGCCGGTGACTTCGACCAGGTCTTCAGCCTGGCGCTGGCAGGCAGACATCAGAAGGCTGGCCGCTGCCGCCGTTATGATCAAATGTTTTCTCATGGCGTCTCCTCCTTCTTGCGGCGATAATACCGGTTCGCCTTGGCGCGGTTGCCGCAGACCGCCATGTCGCACCAGGCGCGGCTCCTGTTCTTGCTGCGGTCGATGAACAGCCAGCCGCAATTGCCGCAGATCTTCATGCGTTCCGGATCGGGCATGGTGATCAGCCGCAGCACCGAATGCGCGGTCGCCGCCGCCAGGCTGCCGCGGCCTGCTTCGCGCAACACCTTCGCCAGCGCTTCCAGCAGCAAGGCCAGCAATTGGTCATCGCCGCCCTTGAGTATACGCTTGCGAAAATAGAGGTCGATCGCTTCCCGCAGCGCGATGAAATCCGTCTCGTTTTCCGCCGCCACCGGGGCGATATCGCCGAAGAGGGCGCGTTCGGCGCAGAATTCGGCGGCGGCATGCGGAAAGTCCCGCATCTGGTCCCGAACCGCGAAGCGGTCGATCCGCCGCGTCGCATCATGGCGCAGCACGACGCTGTTGGCGACATCGAGCGCCAGGGCGCCGCCGGCAAAGCGGTGAGGGGTCCAGGAAAAGCTCATGGTGAAATTATAACTGGTGAAATAACTTTTGCCAGTTATAATTTTGGTGACGTGGAGTGTCTGGAATGGCCTATCTTCTGCAGCAGTTGGCGAATGCGGTTCCGCTCGCTGCTCTCTATGCCGCGCTCGCCTTCGGTTATGCCGTAGCCTTCGGCGTGACGAAGCGGGCCGATATCACCTATGGGGCGATTTTCGCCTTCGCAGGCCAGATCCTGCTGCTCTTCACCGAACTCGCCTTCAACCGCCTCTGGCTGGTACTGCCGGCCGCCCTTGCCGTCGGCGCCTGCGCTTCCATCGCCTATTCGCTGGGGGCGGGCTTGTGGATCGGCCGGTCGATCATGCTGCCGCTGGTCAACAAATCGCCGAATACGGTCATCGTCGCCGCCCTCGGCATCATGATCGTGCTGATGGAGACCGCCAGGCTTGCCGCCAATACCCGCACCATCTGGCTGCCGCCGTTTCTGAACGATACGGTGATCTTCTGGAGTGACGGCCCGTTCAAGGTAACGCTCACCTATATCCAACTGATCGACACCGCGCTGATGTCAGCCATCGTCGCTGTTGGAACGCTGATCCTCAGGCGCACAGCCTGGGGCCGCATCTGGCGCGCCGTCACCGACGACCCGCTGGCCGCCGAGCTCTGCGGCACCAGCGCCAACCGCGTCTTTCTCGTCGCTTATGCGGCAGCTAGCCTCGTCGCCACGATTTGCGGAATCCTCGCCACCTTCTATTACGGTTCGATGGATTTCGGCGCCGGCCTGATGTTCGGGCTGAAGGTGCTGCTGATTGCGGCTGTCGGCGGCTATTCCGATCCGCTACGCTCGGCAGGCGGCGCCGCCGGCCTCGCCGTCGTCGAGACCATGTGGGGGGCCTATGGCCCCTTTGTCTGGCGGGATCTGGTGATCTTCTCGCTGCTCGTCCTGGTCTTGGTCATGAGCCGCAGGGAGCGAGTCACGCTCTAATTCATTTCCATTTGTCGCGCGCCGCGTCGTCGGCGTCTCTCGCCGTGACCCACTCGCCGGTGGCGCCATCCCGACCATGCTCCTTCTTCCAGAAGGGGGCTGCGGTCTTCAGGAAATCCATGACGAAATTGGCGCCGTCGAACGCCGCCTGCCGGTGCGGCGCCGCTGCAATGACGAGCACGATATTCTCGCCCACGGCGATCTTGCCGTAACGGTGGATGGCGGTGAGGCCGAGAAGCCCGAAACGGGCAATGGCGAGATCGCCGATGCGGGCCATCTCCGCTTCGGCCATGCCGGGATAATGTTCGAGTTCGAGCGCCGAGAGCGCCCCGCCTTCATCGCGGCAGAGGCCGGAAAAGGTGACGACGGCGCCGATGCCGGGCCTGTCCTTGGAGAGGCGGTCGACCTCGGTTTGAAGGTCGAAGTCCTCATCCTGGACGCGGATGGTGGGGGTGATGATCATGATAACATCCCCAACTGTTTTGATGCAGTAGCGGAAACTATGGAGAGGGCGTGCCCTGCCAACCCTCCTCTGCCTTGCCGGGCATCTCCCCCACAAGGAGGGAAATTACGGGCGGCTTGACCATCGTGCCCATCTTCTGTTTTTCCGGGCTGCGAGGTTGATTGGTTGGGGAAGTTCGTGCTTCCAGCCAATCTCCCTCCTTGTGGGGGAGATGTCCGGCAGGACAGAGGGGGGTAGCGACACGGCACCACCATCACTGTCTCACCCCCCCGTCATCGGAGGAAATATCCCGATCTCGCGCGCGCCTGATATCGGCTCGTCATGCTCGACATGCTCCATGTCGAGCGCCACGCGGATCACCTCGGGATATTGAAGCGCGGTCTCATATTCTTCGCCCAGCGTCTTCAAATGATTCAAGAGATCGGTAACGGTAACGACGGAGGAGGGGAGGTCGATATCCTCCTCGCTCTTGCCGATGCGCTCACGCACCCATGCGAAATAGACCAGCCGGGTCATTCCTCGTTATCCACGATATGTTTCACCCCGGCGCGGAAATAATCATAGCCGGTATAGATGGTCAGCAGCGCGGCGATCCATAAGAGCGCGATGCCGGTCTGCGTCGTGTAGGGGAAAATCTCGTCGCCGGCCGGGCCGGCGAGCAGGAAGGCGATGGCGACGAGTTGCAGCGTCGTCTTCCACTTGGCGATGCGCGTCACCGGCACGCTGACCTTCAGCGCTGCCAGATATTCGCGCAAGCCCGATACCAGGATCTCACGGCAGAGAATGGTGATCGCAGCCCAGATCGACCAGCCGGCAATCGTCTGGTCGGCGGCGACCAGGAGAAGGATCGAGGCGACCAGCAGCTTGTCGGCGATCGGATCGAGCATGCGGCCGATATTCGACGTCTGGTTCCAGATGCGCGCGAGATAGCCGTCGAGAAAATCGGTGATCGAGGCGATGACGAAGATCCACAGCGCCACCCAGCGCGCCGTGTTGCTGATCGACAGCTTACCCTCGATGAAGAAGCAGAGAACGATCAGCGGTACGGCGAGAATACGGCCGTAGGTCAGAAGATTGGGAATGCTGTACGCACGCGATGCCATGGGATCGTTTCTCTGAATTGATGCGCCGCTACAGCGCCGCGCGGCTTTTCAGACGCGCAAAGGACGCTGTAACACTTTGAACCTGCGCATCGTGCTTTCCAATCGATTCCGATTTTCGGGCCGATGCGGTAGATGACGGCTTTGGCTGCGGACCGTCAACATTCTTTCTGTCTTTTCACTGCCTTTGCGTGGAATTTGCGACGGACACCGGTTATTTCGCGGCGTCGTCGTGGAAATGGTTATAGACCTGCTTGGCGACGGCTTCCGATATGCCTTCGACCGTCATCAGGTCGGAGAGCGCCGCGCGAGAAACCGCCTTCGCCGTGCCGAAATGCTGGAGCAGCGCGCGTTTGCGCGATGGCCCGATGCCGCCGATCTCGTCGAGCGGGTTCTTGATCATTTCCTTCTTGCGCCGTGCCCGGTGCGAGCCGATTGCGAAACGATGCGCCTCGTCGCGCATGCGCTGGACGAAATAGAGCACCGGATCGCGCGGCGGCAGGGTAAAACTCTCGCGTCCCGGCGGGAAGAAGCGCTCGCGCCCGGCATCGCGGTCGACGCCCTTGGCGATGCCGATCGCCGTCACGCTGTCGGTGATGCCGAGCTCGGTGAGGATGGCGCGTACCGCGGTCATCTGCCCCTGGCCGCCGTCGATCAGGATCACATCGGGCCAGGCCGGGAAGGGCATGTCGGCGGCGTCGGGCGCGGCGGTCTGCGCCGTCCGGTCGGGAATGCCTTCGTCCTTGATCAGCCGCGAGAAGCGCCTCGTCATCACCTCCTTCATCATGCCGAAGTCGTCGCCGGGGGTGATGTCGGTCGATTTGATGTTGAACTTGCGGTACTGGTTTTTGACGAAACCTTCCGGCCCCGCGACCACCATTCCACCGACGGCATTGGTGCCCATGATATGCGAGTTGTCGTAGATCTCGATGCGCTGCGGTGCATAGGCAAGCCCGAACGTGTCCTTGAAACCTTCGAGCAGCCGCGATTGCGACGCCGTCTCGGCGAGCTTTCGCCCATGCGCCTCGCGCGCATTGCCGACGACATGGTCGACCAGATCGCGCTTCTCACCGCGCTGCGGCACCAGGATCGAAACCTTGTGAGCGGCCTTTTGGCTGAGTGCGGCCGCGAGCAGTTCCATCTCCTCGATCGTTTCCGACAGCATGATCTGCTTCGGCACAGGCTTGTCGTCGTAGAACTGAGCGAGAAAGGCATTCAGCACTTCGGCGCCGGAAAGCTGCGGATCGGCCTTCGGGAAATAGGCGCGGTTGCCCCAGTTTTGACCGGTGCGGAAGAAGAACACCTGGATGCAGGAAATGCCGCCCTCATGGTGGATGGCGAAAACATCCGCCTCCTCGACGCCGGCTGGATTGATGCCCTGATGGCTCTGCACATGCGAAAGTGCTGCCAGTCGATCGCGATAGATCGCCGCCCGCTCGAAGTCGAGGTCCTCGGCCGCCTGGTTCATGGCCTCAGCCATGTGCGACTTCACCTTCTGGCTCTTGCCGGAGAGGAAGTCCTTCGCCTCCTGCACCAGTTCGCCGTAACCCCCGTCGCTGACCTCGTGGGTGCACGGCCCGGAACAGCGCTTGATCTGGTAGAGCAGGCAGGGGCGGGTGCGCGTTTCGAAGACGCTGTCGGTGCAGGTGCGGATCAGGAAGGCACGCTGCAGCGAATTGATCGTCCGCCCGACCGCGCCGGCCGAAGCGAAAGGTCCGAAATAGTCGCCCTTTCGCGCTCTCGCACCGCGATGCTTGAAAATGGCCGGCGCCCGATGGTCGCCGGTGATGAGGATATAGGGAAAGGACTTGTCGTCGCGCAGCAGCACGTTAAAGCGCGGCCGCAAGCGCTTGATCAGATTCGCTTCCAGCAGCAGCGCTTCGGTTTCCGTGCGCGTCGTCACGAATTCCATGTTCGCCGTCTGCCGCACCATCTGGGCGATGCGGTTGGAATGCACGCGGCCGACGGCGTAATTGCCGACGCGCTTCTTCAGGCTGCGCGCCTTGCCGACATAAAGCACGTCGCCGTCGGCATTGAACATGCGGTAGACGCCGGGGCTGTTCGGCAGCCGCTTGACGAATTCGCCGATCAGTTCCGCGCCGATGAGCCCGGTCTCGTTGAGGCTGCCCGCGTTCCAGTCGACCGCAGTCGCAAGCGGGGCGGCGGCGGAAACATCGCCTTCCACCTCGATATCGTCTTCGCTCTCATCCGTATCATCGTAGAGAACGCCGCCATCCGGCAGCTTTCGTCCGTTCATTCCGTAATCTCCGCCACATCGGGCGTCTGCCAGGCGAGGTGCTGGCCGCCATCGAGGGCAATCATCTGGCCGGTGATCGAGGGCGTGTCGAAGAGAAAGCGAATCGTCTGTCCGAACTCGCCGAATCCCGGCCCCGCCTTCATGATAAGCCCGTCGATCTGTGCCTGGAAGTCCTCTTCCGACTGCCGCGCGCTACGCACCGTCGGACCGGGGCCGATGGCGTTGACGCGCAGCTTCGGCGCAAAGGTCTGTGCCATCGTCTGCGTCGCCGTCCAGAGTGCGCCCTTCGAAAGCGTGTAGGAATAGAAGCCGGGGTTGAGCGCCCAGACCCGCTGGTCGATGATGTTGACGATCAGTCCGTTCGCATCGTCGGGCAGTTGTTCGGCAAAACCCGCAGCGAGAATCGAGGGCGCCCGCACATGGATGTCGAAATGCTGCGCCCATGCCTGCGCATCGAAACTGCGGGCCGAATCCTGGCGGAAGATCGAGGCGTTGTTGACGAGCAGGTCGATCGGCCCGAGAGCTTCTGACGCTCTTTTCATGAGCGCGCTTGTTTCGCCGATATCGGTAAGATCGGCCATAAGCGCGATCGCCCGATATCCCTTCTGCCGCAATTCCGCCGCCAGCTCTTCGGCTTCATCGATGGAGCCGTTCGCGTGGATCGCAACGGAAAAGCCATTTGCAGCAAGGTCTTCGGCGATTGCCCTGCCTATTCTTTTAGCGGCCCCAGTTACAAGGGCCGAGCGAAGTCTTTTGTGGTTCAAAATCCTGCCTTCTGATCCCGCGAGTCTGTCTGCTGACTATATAGGCGCGGGCGGAGATTATATAAATAGGCCGTCGCGGTTGCGTCCGTGAGCAGGATATTCTATGTATTATTTAAGAATGCGATTTCTTGAAATAAGTATTTTAAGATCAACTCTTCGGTATGGTTAATGAAGTGTATGTTGCACTCAAGCAACATCGAATTTCGGCCACGCGGCAGCCACAATGATATCACAATTTGGCTCTTTCAAATCCGCATTTGAGTTCCAATTTCAGTCTCGATCCGGAAGGGACATCTGGCAATATCCCGCCAATGCTTCACTGATAGACAGATGGCAAGCAAAGCGGGACTGAAAGGAGACTAAGTATGCGTGTACTCATTGCTGGCCTCATGGCCTCCGTTTTTGCAATTGCGGGCGTCTCGGCAGCTCAGGCGGCCGATGCCGTCGACCAGGTTCCGGAAGCACCGGTCGCCCAGGACGCTCCGGTCAAGCCGGCCGGTAGCTGGGAAGGCTTTTACCTCGGCGGCGCCGGCACCTACAACATGGGTGACTTCGGTTCCGACCGTCACACCTATGGTTTCGGCGGCCAGGTCTTCACCGGTTACAACTGGCAGCAGGGCCAGATCGTTTATGGCGTTGAATCCGATCTCGGCTACAGCGGCGACGACGTCTCCTCAGACGGCGTCAAGAACAAGTATGGCTGGAACGGCTCCGTCCGTGGCCGCGTCGGCTACGACATGAACCCCTTCCTGCTCTACGGCACCGCCGGTCTTGCCCTCGGCAACGTCAAGGTTTCCGACGGCACCTCGGATGAAAGCAAGACGAACTACGGCTATACGGTCGGCGCTGGCGTCGAAGCCTTCGTGACCAACAACATCACGACGCGCCTCGAATATCGCTACACCGACTACCAGAGCAAGGACTACGACCTCGACTCCGGCAGCTTCTCGCGCGGTTACGACGAGAACAGCGTCAAGCTCGGTATCGGCGTCAAGTTCTAAGCCGAACAGAACCGTCCAAGCATGGAAAAGCCGGGCACGTTGCCCGGCTTTTTGCTGCTTCCTTGTTGTTGCCGGCGCTCAGGCCGACGAGCCGACTGCTCTCAGCCCTGGGCTTTCAGTTCGCCATGGGCGGGGAATTTCTTGTCGAACTGCCGCAGCCAGTCGACCAGCGGCGCATGATCGGCTTCCCACTGGTCCTTGAAGCGCAGCTCGAGATAATCGAGCGTCGCGGCCAGCGCGAAATGCCCGCCGCTGAGCTTCTTGCCGAGCTTCGGCGGATCGGCGCTGAGGTGAGCAAGCCCGCTCGTCGCCTTTTTCCATTGCCGGTCGATCCAGGGCTGATGGACCTTTTCCTCGTCGCGGAAGCGTCGCTCGTAGATGATGGCGAGCAGGCAGTCACAGATGCCGTCGCAAAGCGCCTCGAGGATTTCCGCATCCGTGCGCTTGCCCTTCTTCGCAGGATAGAGCTTGCCCTTCGTCAGCCGGTCGAAATAATGCATGATCGCCACGCTGTCGTATATCGACACTCCGTCATCGGTCAGCAGCGTCGGGATCTTGCCGAGCGGATTGTTGTCCACCAGGATCGCCGGTCCGGTATTGGTGTCGACCCGAATGGCGTTCACCCCTAGGCCGAGAAAATGCGCGGCCATCCGCACCTTGTTGGAATAGGGCGAGGCGGGCGAACAGAGCAGCTTCATGGGATACCTGATCAGATTGTGGACCTGTGGCGCGGACTATTCCCGAACCCGGTTGCCGGGTCAATCGTCCTTGATCGCCGCCTTGTTCTCGCCGCGCAGCCAGAAGGCCCGGTGCGAGGCAAAACGGTCTTGCGCCAGATGGTCCTTCAATGCCGGCAGCAATTGATGCAACTCGTCCTTCAGCGTGAAGGGCGGGTTAACGATGACGAGGCCTGAGCCCGTCAATCCGGTGATGCCGCGGTCGCTGCGGACCGCGAGTTCGGCGCAGAGCATTTTCGGGATGTCGAGCGCCTGCAGCGCCTCGTGGAATTCCTTGATCGGCGCACCCTTCTTCAGCGGATACCACAGGCAATAGGTGCCGCCGGGAAAACGGCGATAGGCCTTTTCCAGTCCCTCGGCGAGGCGCTGATATTCGTCCTCTTCCTCGAAGGGCGGATCGACGAGCACGATGCCGCGCTTCTCCTTCGGCGGCAGGTGCGCGCCGAGCGCCAGCCAGCCGTCGAGCTCGGTGATGCGGGCGTGGTGATCGCCCTCGAACAGCCGGTGCAGCCTGACGAAATCTTCGGGATGGAGTTCCATTGCCGACAAGCGATCCTGTGGCCGGAACAGCAGCCGCGCAAGTTTCGGCGATCCGGGATAGAAACGGACGCCGCCCTCAGGGTTGAGTTCGCGGATGGCGGAGAGATACGGCTCCAGCAGTTCGGAAACCTGAGGGCCGAGATCGGCCTCCATCAGCTTGCCGATGCCTTCGAGCCATTCGCCGGTTTTCTGCGCTTCTTCGGACGAGAGGTCGTAGAGCCCGATGCCGGCATGCGTGTCGAGCACGCGGAATGCCCCATCCTTCTTTTGCATGTAGCGGATCAGCCGCGCCAGCACGGCATGTTTCAGCACATCGGCAAAATTGCCCGCGTGATAGATGTGGCGGTAGTTCATTTTCGCTGATGTCCGTATGAATTCGCGTCATGGGGAAGTTTTGTGGCTTTTGGCCGTGCAAGCCTTGGAATATACAAATGCCATGAACATTGCGACCCCCATCCACGCCAAATCCCCGAAGTCGGACACCAGGGTAGGCCACACGGCCTGTCCGCACGACTGTCCCTCCACCTGCGCGCTGGAGGTCGATATAGCAGAGGATGGCCGCATCGGCCGCGTGCGCGGCGCCGGCGACCATTCCTATACCTCCGGCGTCATCTGCGCCAAGGTCGCCCGTTATGCCGAGCGGCTCTACCATCCCGAGCGGCTGATGCATCCCTTGCGCCGCGCCGGCGCCAAGGGGGCAGGGCAGTGGCAGCAGATTTCCTGGGACGATGCGCTGGATGAGATCGCCGAAGCCTTCGTGAAGGCCGAGGCAAGGGACGGCAGCGAGGCGATTTGGCCCTATTTCTATGCCGGCACCATGGGCTGGGTGCAGCGCGATTCGATTGATCGCCTGCGCCATGCCAAGCGCTATTCGGGCTTCTTCTCTTCGATCTGCACCAACCCCGCCTGGACCGGCTTCACCATGGCGACCGGCACGCTGCGCGGTCCCGATCCGCGCGAGATGGGCCGCACCGATTGCGTCGTCATCTGGGGTACCAACGCGGTCTCGACGCAGGTCAACGTGATGACCCACGCCATCAGGTCGCGCAAGGAGCGCGGCGCGAAGATCGTCGTCATCGACATTTACGACAATCCGACGATGAAGCAGGCCGACATGGCCTTGATCGTCAAGCCGGGCACCGATGCGGCACTTGCCTGTGCCGTCATGCACATCGCCTTCCGCGACGGCCATGCCGACCGTGACTACATGGCGAAATATGCCGACGATCCCGCGGGGCTCGAAGCGCATCTGAAAACCAGGACGCCGCAATGGGCAGTAGATATCACCGGCCTTTCGGTCGAGGAGATCGAAGCCTTCGGCCGCCTCGTCGGCACGACGAAAAAGACCTTCTTCCGCCTGGGCTATGGCTTCACCCGCCAGCGCAACGGCGCCGTAGCCATGCATGCGGCCGCCTCGATCGCCACCGTTCTCGGTTCCTGGCAATATGAGGGCGGCGGCGCCTTCCATTCGAACAGCGATATCTTCCGCATGAACAATGCGGAGCTGACCGGCCGGCCGATGAAGGATGCCGATATCCGCATGCTCGATCAGTCGCAGATCGGCCGCGTGCTCACCGGCGATGCTGTGGCGCTACGCCATCGCGGCCCGGTGAGAGCAATGCTGATCCAGAACACCAACCCGGCAAACATCGCTCCCGAACAGCGCCTCGTCAGACGCGGCTTTGCCCGGGACGACCTCTTCGTCGCCGTGCACGAGCAGTTCATGACCGAGACGGCTGATATCGCCGACATCGTCATCCCGGCGACGATGTTCGTCGAGCATGACGACATCTACCGGGCCGGTGGCCAGAACCATATCCTGCTCGGGCCGAAGCTGGTCGAGCCGCCACCTAGCGTGCGCACCAATCTCTTCGTCATCGAGGAACTGGCCAAACGCCTCGGCGTCGCCGATCGACCCGGCTTCGGTTTTTCTGCCCGCGAAATGGTCGACCGCGTCCTCGAATCGAGCGGCCTGCCAGATTACGACCATTTCCTCGAACACAAATGGTTCGATCGTCAGCCCGCTTTCGAGGAGGCGCATTATCTGAACGGCTTTGCCCATCCGGATGGCAAGTTCCATTTCCGCCCGGACTGGATCAATCAGCCGGCGCCGAACAAGCCGCCGGCGGCGATCGGCGTGCTCGGGCCGCATGCCGAGCTTCCGGCTTTCCCCGATCAGGTCGATGTCATCGAAGTTGCCGATCGCGAACATCCCTTCCGTCTCGCCACGTCGCCCGCCCGCAATTTTCTGAATTCGAGCTTCTCCGAGACCAAGACGTCTCGTCAGAAGGAAGGCCGTCCTGAGGTGATGATCAATCCCGCCGACGCTGAAGCCAATGGCATCGCCCACGGCGATCTCGTCCGCATCGGCAACAGTCGCGGCGATCTGCGCATCCACGCCCGCATCACCACCGAGGTGAAACCTGGCGTTTTGATCGCCGAGGGCCTCTGGCCGAACAAGGCGCATGTCGATGGCGAGGGTATCAACGTCTTGACCGGCGCCGACCCGGTCGCGCCCTATGGCGGGGCGGCCGTGCATGATAACAAGGTCTGGCTTCGCAGGGACGCAGCATGATGCAGCCGAAATCGCGGGTGAAGATCGTCAGCGAGGAAACGCTGTCGAATGGTTGGACAAAGCTGAGCAGTTATCTGCTCGATTATATCGACCGCAAAGGCGCGACCCAGCGCTTGAAGCGGGAGGTTTATCACCGCACGCCCGCCGCCTGCATCCTGCTTTATGATCCGAAGCGGGATCTCGTCGTTCTCGTCCGCCAGTTCCGGCTTGCCGTGCATCTGAACGGCGATCCGGCCTGGATGATCGAGGTGCCGGCCGGCCTTCTCGATGACGACCATCCCGAACAGGCGATCCGCCGCGAGGCGATGGAAGAAACCGGTTACCACCTGCGCGATGCGCGTTTCCTCTTCAAATGCTACCCGTCGCCGGGCGCGGTCACCGAAGTCGTCCACTTCTTCGTCTCCCTGATCGACATCGCCGACCGGGTCGCGGAAGGCGGCGGCCTGGACGAGGAGCACGAGGATATCGAGGTTCTCGAAGTCCCGCTCGACGAAGCCGCCGGAATGATCGAAGACGGCGAGATCTTCGACGCCAAGACGATCATGCTGCTGCAATGGGCCATGTTGAACAGGAATGATCTTCGATAGCGGATGCGGCGATCGAGGCCTCGTTCGCCAAATTGCCTGCGGGGCGATCCCATTACCCGCGATCGTCTTAGTTTTCGCCGCGAACTCGCATCATCTGCCGAAAGGCACGTCGCTTTAATACAGGTGTTGCGTTGATGATGCGCATGACGCCGCGCATGGCAGCGAGCTGGACTGTGCCGACAATCGGCCGATGAGCCGGATCGCTGGCATCCATATGCCTTTTCGATTCGAGTACTGCTTCGGTACTGTAGCGAAGCATTTCGGCTTCATAGGCGTGTATGGCTTCGACGAGCGGCTTTTGAGCTCGGTCCGCCTCGACCAGCATATGCCCAAGCAGAGCGGCATCGCGAAGCGCCGTATTGGCGCCGGCGCCGCGTCCAGGTGTCATCGTATGGACGGCGTCACCGAGCAGTGTGACGTTCGAACTCGTCCAAGGTTTCAGCGGCACGGAAGTCCTGACCTTGACATCGTGGATGGTCGCGGGCTCCGTCATACGGATGAGCGCGCGCAAGTGCGGATGCCAGTCCCGAGCAAGCTCCAGGCCCAATTCTCTCAATTGCTCTCCGCTCAGGCCGGCCGTATCCCGCGGGCAATTCTGCCGAGCGCCCCAGATGCCCCAGCCGATACTGTCCTCGTCGAGCGCTTCGACGAAATCCGGCCAGCGAGCGGCAAAATCAGGGTTGCTGCGGCTGTCGGCGAACTCGAGCGAGTGAATAATCGCGCCGAACCCCATCGGCGCCATAATCATCGACATGCCTTTCAGCATCTTGTCCGACAGCAGAGCTTTCGCCTCGACCGTCATAGGAATTTTGCCCCCGAGCGACACGATCCCCGTGTCTTCCAGACGCGCTTCCGGCAAGTATTGCCTGCGCACAGCAGAGTTCGTGCCGTCAGCGCCGACCAAAACATCTCCCGTCGCCAGACTTCCATCCTGAAAGCAAGCGGTGACGGACCCGTCGGCGTTACGTCCGTACCCCTGAAGCGCTTTGCCGAAGGAGACGTTGTCTTCAAGCCCCCTGAGCAGAACCCGCCTCAGCGTCTTTCGAACGACGTTCTTTTCACCGTCAAGAGTATTCGCAGCCGCATCACCGATGTCGAAGCTCAGCACCTCACCAAGCTGTTCCGTCAACATGTTGAAATAGCATGGCGACCTGGCGCATGTGGTAAGATAGAGGTCGTAGAGTTCGTTGGGTATACAGGCCTTTAGCGCTCGGCTCCCAGCCGGGCTGATACCGACGCGATAGCCGCCGGTGTCGGCGTTCGGTGCGATGTCGCGCTCATACACCGCAATGCAAACGCCAGCCTGTTTAAGCAGATGAGCGAGTGCCAAACCGCCAGTCCCGGCGCCGATAATCAAAACCTTCATGGTGCTAGTCCTTGTCGAGCTTGGAGTGGGTGGAGAACTCGACGGCAATCTGCCTGAGCCACTCGTCTGTCCAGGTGATGCGCCCGGCGCGCAGGTCCCCGATGACGCCATTGACCCAAGACAACTCGGTCGCGTGAAGCGCTCGGAGATATTCCATCTCAAGTAGGAAGAGCCTTGGTACGGCCTGCGCCTCCCGCAGGAGCCCGTCGATCCGCCGAAGTTCCGACTCGATGGCTTTTGCCCGGTGCTCAAGCAGACCCAACACATCGTTCGGCGTCAGCAGAGCAAGAAATGATACGGCTGCGGGGAATTCCGGATATTCCCGCGTCAAGGCCGACAACATCTCGCGGATCCATGCCAGCGCAACGTCGCGGCCCTTTTCGGTGATCTCGTATACGGTCCGCTCGGGACGCTTGTCATCCCGGACTGTTTTCTGCTGGGCAATCAATGCCTCGCGCTCGAGCCGATGGATGGTTTGATAAAGGCTCGCCCTCTGCGTGACGTTGATCACTTCATCCTTGCCGCGCTCCTTGATGAGCCGCTGCATTCGGTAAGGATGCAGCGGCTCTTCCATGAGCATTGCAAGGACAGCGAGCGCGACTGGTGAGCGTTTGATTAAGGTCATAGTCATAGTATTACTAGTTAAGTTATAACTAGTCAACTGGCTGTTGGACAGGGTACTCGGTTGGATCGGTGACCGTGAATTCATGGAGCGGCGCATCGGACCATTTCCAAAGCGCAAGTTTCCGCTTTAAGGTGAGTGTGCTCGAAATTTCATACGACTGTCACGAAGCGGTTCTATCCGCTGCGGTCTGTCAATCATCCGATGCGGTCAGGAGAAAGCCCATGTGGCTCAGCAATTTCACCCTCGTTCTCCCAAACGAGGTGGTGAGTGAAGGTTCCGTGCGTGTTGAGGACGGCGTCATTGCCGAGATCAGGCCGGAGCCGGTTGCCGGGGCGGCGATCGACGGCGGCGGTCGGCTGCTGATGCCGGGCTTCGTCGATCTGCACGGCGACATGATCGAGCGCGAGATCGCGCCGCGCCCGAACGCGACGATGCCGATCGATTTCGGCATTCATGAACTCGACAAGAAGCTTGCCGCCGCCGGTGTCACCACGGCCTTTGCCGCCGTCTCCTTCGCCACCGAAAGCGTCTATGGTCACGTCCGCTCGTTGGAGACGACCTCGGCGGTCATCGAAGGCATCAACCGCTTGCGCGACAATCTGCTGATCGATCACCGCGTTCACGCCCGCTACGAAATCACCAATGTCGGCGCCGCTCCGGCGCTCGAACGCCTGCTGAATGCCGACCAGATCGACATGGTTTCGCTGACCGACCACACGCCGGGCCAGGGCCAGTACAACAACCTGCAAAGCTACATCCTCAGCATTTCCGAGCGCCGCGCCGTCTCCGAGGAAATGGCAGCCGAGATCGTCGCCAAGCGCATCGCCATGCGCAACAATCCTGACATCGAGGCCAAGCTGAAGGAGATCGTCGCGCTGTCGCTGAAGCACAAGCTGTCGCTGGCCTCGCATGATGATGACAGCGTCGAAAAAGTCGCCGAGATGCACGACCTCGGCGTCACCATCAGCGAGTTTCCGGTGACGGCGCCCGCCGCAGAGGAGGCGCGCCGGCGCGGCCTCTGGACGCTGATGGGAGCGCCGAACGCGCTGCGCGGCCAGTCGATGTCGGGCAATCTCAGCGCCCTCGATGCCGCAAGGGCCGGTCTCCTCAGCGTCATCGCCGCCGACTATCACCCGGCCGCCTTCGTGCCGGGCATCTTCAAGCTCGCCGACATGGTGGAGGGTGGACTGCCGGCCGCCGTCGCCATGGCCACCGGCAATGCCGCCCGCTCCGCCGGCCTCCTGGATCGCGGCGAAATCGCCATCGGCCAGCGCGCCGATCTGGTCGTGGTTGAGCCAGGCGAGGTCCATCGCATCCGTGCGACGTTCCGCGCCGGCCGCTTCGTCTACAGCGACGGCACGCTGCATCCTATACATGCGCTGGCGGCATAGCTCAACTCCCTGCTGAGGTGCCTGGAACGTCTGCGAAGTCACGGTGCATCACTCGTCCAGTGAGCGCATAAATTTCACTTGCAATTGAAAATTCAATTTGTAATCTACGCTCGTCGACAACGGTTACCGCAATTGCAACTTCAGGGCGCTGGATTCCGTCCGGCGGGCCACTGGGCTGGGGAAATATGAATAGCTTTGGGACCGGCAAACGTTGAGTCCGAATGCCTCGATCGAGAGAGTCGACGCCGTCGACGATTCTGACTTGTCACACGGCATCACTATCCCAGCGCCAGCTGATGGGGATCTCGATATGATGAGCCAAGGTTTGGGTGAGCCATTGCCAAGTCCCGGTCGGACTGCACGATGGTGGCTCAGCGTACCATACGGTTTGGTGATGCGAGTCTCGCTAGCAAGGCTCGCAAATTGAAGAACTACTTTTTCTTTCTGGATGAACTTCGGGGGTAGCTGCGCTATCCGTGGTTCTCTTGCATGCCAGCCAGGCTTTCGGATTCGGCCTTAATTCCCACGCTTCTCTGGCCGTGGATTTCTTTTTTTGCCTTAGCGGCTTCGTTCTCGCTCATAGGTACGATCAAAAATTAAAGTCGGGCGTTCTGCGGAGCAGTGCATTCTTCCTGAAGCGTCTATTGCGCCTTTACCCCTTGATCGTGGCTGGTGTCGGCTTGGGCGTTGTCGCGTCGCTATTTACTTCAACACCGAGTATCCCACTCGCCGACGTCCCGATTCTGGCTCTAGGTGCACTACTCCTATTGCCGTTAGGGCTTCTGGCGGGGCAAGAGGCGTTCGCGATCAACAACCCACTTTGGTCGCTCTGTTTTGAGATGTTCGCCAGCGGGGTGTACGGATCAGCCGCTCGCCGGAGAATTCGTTTCCAGCATGAGGCAGCGGCGCTCATATTATTGGCAGCAGCGCTTTTCCTGGTCGTCACCATCGAAGGTTCTATTGGTCCGGTCGGCTTTGCCAGCTGGCAAGCGTTCCTAGAAGGATTTGTCAGGGTCGGCTTTTCGTTCCTTGGTGGTGTTCTGATTTTTCGCTGGAAAATCAGTCGTCTTGTCGGAACGGTTCCACCTCAGATCCCGCTTTTCATCCTGATAGGGGTTTTATTTTTCCCCTTTGCTGTCTCCAAAAACATGTACGATTTCTTCTGTATCGCTATCATAATTCCGATCGTGGTCGTGCTAGCGGTTGCAGTTCCGCTGAACAAGGAGCGGCCGTTAGCGGCATATCTGGGACGGTTGTCCTATCCGCTCTATATTGTTCATCAGCCCATCATTCGACTCGGCGCTGAGTTCCAAAACCTTGGCGACGGAAGTGTGCCATTGCCGATTGCGGTAAGCGGCACCCTCTTAGCTGCCGTTGGGGCGGCACATTTTCTATCCACCCGTTTCGATGAACCGATTCGCGCCTACATCGGTCGGAAATTTTCGACAGAGATATAAGTGACGCCTTTGAATAGGAAGTTGACGGCGGTCGCCCTCAGCATCGTCGTCCTGCTTGGCAGTGTAGCGGCAGGTCTCGCCGCCGCGACACATCCTTCGGCGCCGTCATTGCCTCTGGAACGGTCGTTGTTGCCCTAAGCGCGGTCGCCGATCAGCGAAATCAGTTGGGCCTGGGGCGCAGCGGCCGAAGCTTCGGCGCCGACGGCCTTGCCGCCTTCCATCGTCACGCGGCCTTCGGCAAAGAGCCGCAGCCCTTGCGGATAGATCTGGTGTTCGATGGTGAGCACGCGCGCGGCAAGGCTTTCGGCCGTGTCGCCTGTGAGAATCGGGACGGCGGCCTGGCCGATCACCGGCCCTTCGTCCATGCCTTCGGTGACGAAATGCACCGTGCAGCCGGCGATCCGCATGCCGGCGTCGATCGCCCGCTGATGTGTATGCAGGCCCGGAAACAGCGGCAGCAGGGAAGGGTGGATGTTGAGCATCCGGCCTTCATAACGCTGGATGAAGGTAGGCGTCAGCAGCCGCATGTAGCCTGCCAAGCAGAGAATGTCGGGGGACAGCGTGTCGAGCGCGGCAAAGATCGCCGCCTCGTGCGCTTCCTTGCTGGCATAATCCTTGCGGGGAAAGGCGAAGGTGGCGATACCCTCGGCTGCCGCCTTGGCGAGCCCGCCGGCATCGGCCTTGTCGGAGATCACGCCGACGATTTCTGCGGGGTAGTCGGCGGCCTTCGCCGCCGCAATCAGCGCCATCATGTTCGAGCCGCCGCCGGATATGAAGACGACGGCGCGTTTGCGCGGCGAACTCATATGGCAAGCGTGCCCTTATAGACCGTGCCGGCAGAACCCTCATCGCGGGCGATCATGCGCCCAAGCGTGACGACGGTCTCGCCCTCGGCTTCGAGTGCGGCGGAAACGGCCGCGACATTCTCGGCGGCGACGACGGCGATCATGCCGACGCCGCAGTTGAAGGTGCGCAGCATTTCATTCGCTTCGACGCCGCCGGTCTTGGCGAGCCACGAAAACACCTTGGGAACCCTGACGGCGGCAAGATCGATCTCGGCCGCCAAATGCTTCGGCAGCACGCGCGGAATATTTTCCGGGAAGCCGCCGCCGGTGATGTGCGCCAGCGCTTTGATGGCGTCGGTCTCGCGGATCACCTTCAGAAGCGGCTTCACATAGATGCGGGTCGGCTCAAGCAGGGCCTCGCCGAGCTTCTTGCCGTCGGCGAACGGCGCCGGCGCATCCCAGTCGAGACCGGACAGTTCGACGATCTTTCGCACCAGCGAGAAGCCATTCGAATGGGCGCCGGAGGAGGCAAGCCCGAGGATCACGTCGCCCTCGGCGATATCGCCGGAGGGGAGCAGCTTGCCGCGTTCGGCAGCACCGACGGCGAAACCGGCGAGATCGTAGTCGCCGGAGGAATACATGCCGGGCATTTCGGCGGTCTCGCCGCCGATCAGCGCGCAGCCGGCCTGCCGGCAGCCGGCGGCAATGCCGCCGACGATGGCCGCGCCCTGGTCGGGGTCGAGCTTGCCGGTGGCGAAATAATCGAGGAAGAATAGCGGCTCGGCGCCCTGCACGACGAGATCGTTGACGCACATGGCGACGAGGTCGATGCCGACGGTGTCGTGGTAATCGGCATCGATGGCGATCTTCAGCTTTGTGCCGACGCCGTCATTGGCGGCGACCAGAACCGGGTCGGTAAAGCCGGCGGCCTTGAGGTCGAACAGCCCGCCGAAGCCGCCGATCTCGCCGTCGGCGCCGGGGCGGCGCGTCGAGCGCACCGCCGGCTTGATCTTCTCGACGAGGAGGTTGCCGGCATCGATGTCGACGCCCGCATCGCTGTATGTCAGGCCGTTTTTCCCAGACTGGCTCATGCTGGTCTCCGATGGCTATTTCTGGCGGCAGACGCGCCGCGTCATCTGCCGGTCGCAATTGCATGACAGGGGCCTTTATGCAAGCGCCGCATGGCAAAAGCCCCCAATTTCCCGCGTCTTCCCCGAGCCTTTTCGGGATTTGGCGCGGCAGGGTTGACCATCTTTGCGCCTGCATCCTATGTGCTGAATGGCCGCTTCGGTTCGGATGCGGCTTTTGGTCGGCGGCGAGCGAACAGCGGGGAAGCGATGCCACAGCAAGTCAGCGGCAACAGTCTCAAGCGTCAGATATTCTTCTGGCTGGCAGTGCTCGTCTTCTTCATCGTCTTTCTCTATGTCTTCAGCTCGATCCTGCTGCCTTTCATCGCCGGCATGGCGATCGCCTATTTCCTCGATCCGGTGGCCGATCGGCTGGAGCGTCTGGGCCTGAGCCGCATGATGGCGACGGTCGGCATCCTCATCTCTTTCGTCATTATCTTTGCGCTGGCGCTGATGATCCTCATTCCCGTGCTCGTCAGCCAGTTCAACGATTTCGCCGAGCGTCTGCCGACCTATATCAGCCAGTTGCAGCAGTTCATCAGCCAATCGCAGAATTCGCTGCTGCCGGATTGGGTCAAGAGCCAGGCCGGCACGATCAAGGATAATTTCTCCGGAATCCTCTCCGAAGGCATGGGCTTCTTGACCGGGCTCTTCGCGCAGATCTGGAATTCCGGCAAGGCGATCGTCGACGTCATATCGCTGCTTGTCGTCACTCCGGTCGTCGCCTTCTATATCCTGCTCGATTGGGACCGCATGGTCGCCAAGGTCGATCAATGGATCCCGCGCGATTATATCAGCGATGTCCGCCAGATCGCCAAGGAGATCGACCAGGCGATCGCCGGCTTCATCCGCGGCCAGGGCTCGCTTTGCCTCATCCTCGGCATTTATTATGCCGCCGGCCTGTCTCTCGTCGGCCTGAATTTTGGCCTGCTGATCGGGCTCTTTGCCGGCATGATCAGTTTCATTCCCTATGTCGGCTCGATGGTCGGCCTCGTCCTCGCCATCGGCGTGGCGATCGTCCAGTTCTGGCCGAATTATCCCTGGATCGGCCTGGTGCTCGCCGTCTTCTTCAGCGGCCAGTTCCTCGAGGGCAATATCCTGCAGCCGAAGCTCGTCGGCTCCAGCGTCGGCCTGCACCCGGTCTGGCTGATGTTTGCGCTGTTTGCCTTCGGCGCGCTCTTTGGTTTCGTCGGTCTTCTGGTCGCCGTGCCGGCCGCCGCCGCCGTCGGCGTGCTTGTTCGTTTCGCGCTTTCGCGTTACCTTCAGAGCGATCTTTATTTTGGCGTGTCGCCCACTGGCCGCACCCGAAAGACGAAATCAGTTCCCAATGAATGACGTGAACAACGCTGATCCGAAGCGCAAGGCCGGAGAGCAGCTACCGCTGGTCTTTTTGCACGATGCTGCAAGCGGGCGCGACGACCTCCTGGTCTCGGAGCGTCTCGCCGCCGCCGTTTCGATCGTCGATGCCTGGCCGGCATGGCCATCGCCGGTCGTCGTGCTCGCCGGCCCGGTCGGTTCGGGAAAATCGCATCTCGCCCGCATCTGGCGGGAACTGAGCGGCGCAGTCGACATCCATCCCGAACTTGGCTCAGACGCCGCGGTTGCTGCCGCCGCCGGTCCCGTACTGTTCGAGGACGCCGACCGCCTTGGCTTCGACGACAATGCGCTGTTTCACGTCATCAACAGCGTGCGCGAAAATGGCACCGGGCTGTTGATGACCAGCCGTCTCTGGCCGATGTCCTGGCCGGTTTTGCTGCCCGATCTGCGCTCGCGCCTGAAAGCTGCAACCGTCGTCGAAATCGGCGAACCCGACGAGGCGTTGTTGTCGCAGGTGATCGTCAAGCTCTTTGCCGACCGGCAGCTTTATATAGATGACAAACTCGTGCTCTATATCGTTAACCGGATGGAGCGGTCGCTGAATGCCGCCCAGACGATCGTCGAAAGGCTTGACCGGCTGGCCCTGTCGCGGGGCACGAAAATCACCCGGTCTCTGGCCGCCGAAGTATTGAATGAATTGGGAAATTCGGAGCCGGCCGATTGACTGTCACAGTTCCGTCGTGAAACTGATATAATTGCCTTCGGCGATTGAGAGCGGGGTAAACGGTCTATGGATAGCGCAGTCGCAGAACATCAGGAACTTACTCCGCAATCCAACGACAACACTCCCCCGCTGGAAGAGCTGCTTAAGAGCCCCGAGCGCTTCATCAACCGAGAATTCTCCTGGCTGCAGTTCAACCGCCGCGTCCTGGAAGAAACGTTGAATACCGAGCATCCGCTGCTCGAGCGCGTTCGCTTCCTGTCGATCTCGGCCGCCAACCTCGATGAATTCTTCATGGTGCGTGTCGCCGGCCTCGAGGGCCAGGTGCGCCAGAACATCGTCATCCGCAGCCCCGACGGCAAGACGCCGGCCGAGCAGCTCGATTCGATCCTGCAGGAAATCGACCATCTGCAGATGGAGCAGCAGGCCTCGCTGGCCGTGCTGCAGCAGTATCTCGCCAAGGAAGACATCCTGATCGTCCGCCCCGGCGCTTTGAGCGATGCCGATCGCCAGTGGCTGGCCGCCGAATTCGAACAGGCGATCTTTCCTGTCTTGACGCCGCTGTCGATCGATCCGGCCCATCCGTTCCCGTTCATTCCAAATCTCGGCTTCTCGATCGGCCTGCAACTCGTCAGCAAGAATGGCCGCGATCCGATGACGGCGTTGCTGCGCCTGCCGCCGGCGCTCGACCGCTTCGTCCGTTTGCCGGATGATGGAAACACGATCCGCTACATCACTCTGGAAGATGTCGCCAACATCTTCATCCACCGGCTCTACCCGGGTTACGAGGTGCAGGGCTCCGGTACGTTCCGCGTCATCCGCGACAGCGATATCGAAGTCGAGGAAGAGGCCGAGGATCTTGTCCGCTTCTTCGAAACGGCGCTGAAGCGGCGCCGCCGCGGCAAGGTCATCCGTATCGAGACCGACTCGGAAATGCCGGCCTCGCTGCGCCAGTTCGTCGTTCAGGCGCTTAATATCCCCGACAATCGCGTCGCCGTTCTGCCGGGCCTTCTGGCGCTGAACACTCTGTCCGAGATCACTAAGGCGCCGCGCGAGGATCTCAGGTTTCCTTCCTACAATGCGCGATTTCCCGAGCGCGTCCGCGAACATGCCGGCGATTGCTTCGCCGCCATCCGCGAAAAGGACATGGTCGTCCATCACCCCTACGAATCTTTCGACGTGGTGGTCCAGTTTCTTCTCCAGGCTGCGCGCGATCCTGACGTCCTGGCGATAAAGCAGACGCTGTACCGCACCTCCAACGACAGCCCGATAGTCCGCGCGCTGGTCGACGCCGCCGAAGCCGGCAAGTCGGTGACGGCGCTGGTCGAGCTCAAGGCTCGGTTCGACGAAGAGGCGAACATCCGCTGGGCGCGCGATCTCGAGCGTGCCGGCGTGCAGGTCGTCTTCGGCTTCATCGAACTCAAGACCCACGCCAAGATGTCGATGGTTGTCCGCCGCGAGGAAGGCAAGCTCAGGACCTATTGCCACCTCGGAACCGGCAACTACCACCCGATCACCGCGAAGATCTACACTGACCTGTCCTATTTCACCTGCAATCCGGTCATCGCCCACGACATGGCGAACATCTTTAATTTCATCACCGGCTATGGCGAGCCGGAACAGAGCATGCAGCTCGCCATCTCACCCTATACGATGCGCCCGCGTATCCTGCGCCACATCGACGAAGAGATTCAGCACGCCAGGAACGGCGCCCCGGCGGCGATCTGGATGAAGATGAATTCGCTTGTCGATCCCGACATTATCGATGCGCTCTATCGCGCCAGCCATGCCGGCGTCGAGATCGATCTCGTCGTGCGCGGCATCTGCTGCCTGCGTCCGCAGGTGCCCGGCCTTTCGGAAAAGATCCGCGTCAAGTCGATCATCGGCCGCTTCCTCGAACATAGCCGCATCTTCTGCTTCGGCAACGGCCACGGCCTGCCATCCGACAAGGCGCTGGTTTACATCGGTTCGGCCGACATGATGCCGAGAAACCTCGATCGCCGCGTTGAAACCATGGTTCCGCTGACGAATCCGACCGTTCACGAGCAGGTCTTGTCACAGATTATGCTCGGCAACGTGATTGACAATCAACAAAGCTACGAGATATTGCCCGACGGTACGTCGCGGCGCATGGAAGTGCGCAGGGGCGAGGAACCGTTCAATGCGCAGCAGTATTTCATGACCAATCCGAGCCTGTCGGGCCGTGGTGAAGCTCTGAAGTCCAGTGCGCCGAAGCTGATCGCCGGCCTGCTCGAAGGCCGCAACAACAAGTAAAACTGGACCAAATGGTTGAATCTGAAGCCCAGGGGCGCCTTCCGGGGATCGCCCCGGTCTCCGTCGTCGATATTGGATCGAATTCCATTCGTCTAGTCGTCTACGAAGGCATGTCCCGTTCGCCAACCGTCCTCTTCAACGAAAAGGTTCTCTGCGGCCTCGGCAGGGGTATTGCCCTTAGCGGCAAGATGGATGAAGACAGCGTCAGTCGGGCTTTGGTGGCGCTGCACCGTTTCAAGGCGCTGTCCGATCAGGCGCGCGCCGCCACCATGTATGTATTGGCGACGGCCGCCGCGCGCGAGGCGAGCAACGGTCCTGATTTCATCCATCAGGCCGAAACCATCCTTGGCCGCAAGGTCCGCGTGCTCTCGGGCGAGGAGGAGGCGAAATTCGCCTCGCTCGGGATCATCAGCGGCTTTTACAATCCCGATGGCATCGCCGGCGATCTCGGCGGCGGCTCGCTGGAGCTGATCGATATCAGGGGCAAGGAAGTCGGCAAGGGCATCACGCTGCCGCTCGGCGGCCTGCGCCTGTCGGAATATGCCGGCGGCTCGCTGTCCAAAGCCCGGACCTTTGCCCGCAAGCAGGTGAAGACGGCAAAGCTGCTGTCGAAAGGCGAGGGGCGCACCTTCTACGCCGTCGGCGGCACCTGGCGAAATATCGCCAAGCTGCACATGGAGCTCACCAACTATCCGCTGCACATGATGCAGGGCTATGAGGTCTCGCTCGAAGCGATGATGCTGTTCCTCGAACAGGTGGTCAGCGCGCGCGATTCCAAGGAGCCGGCGCTGCAGGCGGTGTCGAAGCACCGCCGTTCGCTGCTGCCCTTCGGCGCCGTCGCCATGAAGGAAGTGCTGAGCGCGATGAAGCCGTCGGTGATTTCCTTCTCGGCGCAGGGTGTGCGTGAGGGATATCTCTATTCGCTGCTGTCGGAGGGCGAACGTCGCCTTGATCCGCTGCTTGCCGCTGCCGGCGAACTGGCGATCCTGCGTGCGCGTTCGCCCGAGCATGCCCGCGAACTGGCGGAATGGACCGGCCGCATGATGCCTCTCTTTGGCGTCCAGGAAACGCAAGAGGAAAGCCGCTACCGTCAGGCCGCCTGTCTGCTTGCCGATATCAGCTGGCGTGCCCATCCCGACTATCGCGGCCTGCAGGCGTTGAACGTCATCGCTCACTCTTCCTTCGTCGGCATCAGCCATCCCGGCCGCGCCTTCATCGCGCTCAGCAACTATTACCGTTTCGAAGGGCTACACGACGACGGCGCAACAGGCCCGTTGGCGCAGATCGCCACACCCCAGTTCATCGAGCGCGCCAAGCTGCTCGGCGGCATGCTGCGCGTCGTCTACCTCTTCTCGGCCTCGATGCCCGGAATCGTCAAGAACCTGATCTTCCGCAAGTCGTCGAACCCGGACATCGACCTCGAATTCGTCGTGCCCCCCGAATACCGCGATTTCGCCGGCGAACGCCTGGACGGCCGCCTGCAGCAGCTGTCGAAGCTGACGAACAAACGGCTGGCGTTTCTGTTCGAGTAGGGCGGTGCAACGGTCGCTGTGCCGTGCCGGCCCCCTCTGGCCTGTCGGCCATCTCCCCACAGGTGGGGAGATCGGCTGGGCGCAACGGTTTCCCAAAACAATTGCCGTTGCAGCGCGACGAAACGGTAGAGAGGTGGGAAGGCCAAGCCGCTTGTGATCTCCTGTGGGGGAGATGCCCGGTAGCGCAGAGGGGGGGCTGGCACGGCATGCCGTACGATGTACCCGCCCAACCAGACGAAAAAGACGGCGCTCACGCACCGCCCCTCCATCTCCCATCAAACCCAAATTACTTCGCGTTCAAAAACTCACCAACCTCAAGCAGGCTGAACTCATTATTATCGGCCTTGTCGACGGCGCGGCCGGCTGAAAAGGGCAGGTTGTTGTCGTTGCCGATGATGATGTGGGTGGCGTCGACGCGGTCGACGTTTTCGATCGTCACGAACGGCATGTCGTAGACGCCATCCTTGCTGCCGGCCTTCTTCTTGTTGTCGGGGTCCTGAATATTCAGGAGGTCGATATAGCCGATCTTGCGGACGGCCTTGCCAACATTGGCGTCGTTGAACTCGATCTTGTAGACACGCTTCAGCTCGGCCGGGGCTTCGAAGCAATCCGGCTTTGGCTGCTTCGGGTCGGCGCAGGCCTTGTCCTTGGTGCCGGCGCCGCTGTCGCGCTCGATGACGAGAGCGGTGCTGTCGTCGAGCATGTTGAAGTCGCCGATCGACACGCCCTTGTCTTCGAACGGATAGAGCCAGCTGCGGCCGGTCCACTTCTTGGCGGCGACGTCGAACTCGATCACGCGGACGGCGGTGTGGCCATCGGCCGTTTCCATCTGGCCGTCATCCTTGTAGATGGCGCCTTCGAGCAGGCCGTAGACCTTGGAGCCATCCCTAGACATGGAGAGGCCCTCGAAACCGCCGGAGCGCTTCAGGTTGAAGACCGGCATCTTCGCGGTCGGGTTGCCCGGAAGCTGGATCAGCGGATTGTCGGGCGAAAGCACCGGCTTGCCGTCGAGCGTCGTCGCGATGACGTCGGTGAGGCGGCCTGCCGTGTCGAACTTCAGGATATAAGGACCGAATTCGTCGCCGAGCCAGAAACCGTCGGCAACCGGCTGGATCGATTCGATGTCGAAGTCGGCGCCGGTGAGATAACGCGTGTCGGTGCCTTCGAGCACGATCGGGAAGGGGGCGATCTTGTTGGGATCGGAGAGGAAGAGGTTCTTGACGACGTCAGCCTTGTTGGTCGCCCAGTCGAATTTCATCTGGTGCAGGAAGAGCATGGAGTCGGAGGAATTGGCCTTCGAGCCGAAGCCGTTGTCCGTGAGCGTCCAGAAGGTGCCGTCGGCCATCGTCTTGATGCCCGAGAAGCCTTGGATCGCTTGACCGTCGAAGGGAAGCTTCAGGTCGGTGACGCGTGCGCCATCCTTGCCGGGCACCGTGCCGAGCGCCTCGGTGCGCTTGCGGTCCGCCGTCGTGAACTTGCCGGAATGCTTGAGGAACTCAGGAGCATCGGCCGGAGCTGGAACCATGGTGTTGGCAGGAAGGATCGCCTGGCGGGCGAGCTTGGCCGGGAACTGCTGTTGGTCGGCGTAAGCGGAGCCCGCGACCAGAATGAAAAGCGATACGGAAGCAAAAAGAATGGTCTTCATAATATCCCCATGGAACGGATGCGAATGGCTTCCGCTTAGCAGGGCTTCCGTGTCAGCGAATTGACGGTTGGGTGAAGCTTTGGTGACGCGCAGCAGAACGGTCGCTCAGCCGTGCAGAATGACCGCCGGCTTATTCAGCACGGTGACCGCACGCGAAGAAAGCGCCATGACGCCGAGCGCCTGGCCGCGTCCCTTGACGGCATGGGTGCCGAGATCCTCGCAAGCGATGTCGTCGGGAAAGTTCATGCGTCGGGCAAGCTCAGTGGAGATCAGCACCGGCCGGTTCAGAGTGCGGCAGAGCGTCTCCAGCCGGGCGGTGGTGTTCACCGTATCGCCGAAATAGCTGATCTTGTGATGGTCGACGCCGATTTCGGCGGTGATGATCTCGCCGCCGTGAAGAGCGGCCCGCAGCTTCGGTACATGTCCGTAGCTTTTCCGCCAGCCGGCGGCATTGGCTTCGATATCGGCGAGGATGTCGAACATACAGCGCACGCAACGCGCATTCTTGACGCCGCGGGCAAGCGGCCAGGTGATGATCGCCGCATCGCCGACATAGTCGTTGATCATGCCCTTGTGGCGCCTGACCGGCTCGGCGAAGGTCGCAAACAGCGAGCTCAGCAGCTGCTGCGCGCGGAGGTCGCCATGCTTTTCGGCAAAAGCAGTCGAATCGACCAGATCGATGAAGAGGAATACACGCTCTTCCCTGACCGGATTGCGATAGCGGCTGACCAGCATGCTGAGGAATACCTCGCGGCCGAGCAGTTCCCGCACGCGCAGGATGAAGATCAGCGCCGAGCAGACGGCAAGCGCATAGAGGAAGACCTCGTAGGGCATGATGACGAGATCGAGGAACGACGTCGGCTTCACCATGCCGACTGCCGAGAGCAGCAGTGCGGCGCAGGCAAAGCCGAGGCTCATCAGGATTTCGTAGATCACCAGTTCGCTGATGATGAAGGCGAAGGTCGGCAGCCTCTGGATACGTCTGTACATCCCGCGGAACAGCGCCTTGCGCTCGAAGGCGACGATCGGCATGCCGATGAACAGCGCGAAGATTGCGCCGACAACGGGCGTCTGATTGGAGTAGAACATCAGATCATAGACGACGCCGCTGGCGGCCAGAACGATCGTGATCAGGATCCAGTTCTGCGTCGGAGATATTTCCCGCATGCCGTCCTTCGCCAAATAATGGTTCTTCCAGCCATTGTTTCAGCTGGGAAAAAAGCGTCAAGCGAATTCGATGCGGTCTTACAGCGCCGCGCGTCAGACAGACGTGCGGAGCTGTAACACTTTGAAATCACGCTAGAGGCTGATGGTCTCGACCTTCCGGTCGACGAAGCGCAGAGCGATCTCACCCTGGATTAGTTGCAGCGCCGGCTCGCCGAAAAGATCGCGCCGCCAGCCGTGCAGGGCAGAGACTTCGGCCTTCTCGCCTTCGGCGGCGATCCTGTCGAGATCCTCGCTGTTGGCGATCACCTTCGGCGCCACCCCGTGCTTTTCCGAAATCAGTTTCAACAGCACTTTCAGCAGTTCGACGGCAGCAGCGGCCCCTTCGGGCGCCTGCGCCTGGCGCGGCACATGTGGCATATCGGCCTTCGGAAGAGCGAGTGCTGTGTTGACGGCCTCGATGACGGCGGCGCCGGAGGTCGAGCGCTCCCAGCCTTTCGGAATGGTACGCAACCGGCCAAGCGCCTCGGTATCCTTGGGCTGCTGCTGGGCGATCTCGTAGATCGCATCATCCTTCAGCACCCGCGAACGCGGCACATTGCGCGCCCGCGCCTCGCGTTCGCGCCAAGCGGCAACATATTTCAGGATCGCCAGTTCCTGCGGCTTGCGCAATCGCATCTTCAGCCGCTGCCAGGCATCGTCGGGATGCATGTCGTAGGTTTCGCGCGCCTCGAGAATGTCCATCTCCTCGGAGAGCCAGGAGGTGCGGCCTTCGCGATCGAGTTCCGCCTTCAGCGACAGGTAGACATCGCGCAGATGGGTGACGTCGGCCAGCGCATATTCCAGCTGTTTGTCGGAAAGCGGCCGGCGGCTCCAGTCGGTGAAGCGCGACGACTTGTCGATGTGGACGTTCTTGATCCGGCTGACCAGCTGGTCATAGGAAACGCTGTCGCCGAAACCGCAGACCATGGCGGCGACCTGCGTGTCGAAGATCGGATGCGGAATGAGATTGCCGCGATTGAAGATGATTTCGATATCCTGACGCGCCGCGTGAAAGACCTTCAGCACCTTCGGATCGGCCATCAGCTCGAAGAAGGGGGTGAGGTCGATGCCCTTGGCCAGCGGATCGACGAGAACTTCGGTTGTCGGGCTTGCCATCTGGATCAGGCAAAGCTCCGGCCAGAAGGTCGTCTCGCGCAGGAATTCGGTGTCGATGGTGATGAAGTCGGACTTGGCCAGCTCTTTGCAGGCGGCCGCCAAATCGGCGGTGGTTTCGATCATATCATTTCATTCGCAAGGAAAAGGTCGGTTGAACCTTCCTTCTCCTTTCGCTTCGATATGTCAATACAACAGCATACGCTTCGAGCATTGCTGGGCAAGAATCACGTCGAAACTGAGGCAAGGCCAAGACCGCCGCCGTCGCAACGAGCGCACGCTGCCTCAACTCACCCTGAGATAGCTGGTCATCCCGGTTTTCTGATGCTCGATGATATGGCAATGCAGCAGCCAGTCGCCCGGATTGTCGGCGACGAAGGCGAGCTGCACCTTCTCGTCAGGCTGGATGAGATAGGTATCGGAGACGAGCGGCATCACCTGCCTGGTCGAGGAGATCACCGTGAAGCTCATCCCGTGCAGATGGATCGGATGTGCGTGCGGCGTGGTATTCTCTAGGTTGAAGACATAGCTCTTGCCGAGCTTCAGTTCCGCCAGCGGTGCTGTCGGATCGGGCGTGTCGCCCGGCCACGGCACCTTGTTGATTGCCCAGAAACTGTAGCCGAGCGTGCCGCAGATGCTCTCGACGGCGGTGTTCTCGGCCGTGGCGCTCAGCACCAGCGGGATCTGCTCGGCGGCGGAAAGATCCGCCTTCGCCACCGGATTTTCGGCAAGCGGCCCGAGATCGCCGATATCGCGCTTCAACGATGATCCGACTGCGCGCAGGCTGGCGATCGTCTTCGGCGTGGTGCCGCGTATATCTTCGAGCGTCGCGACAGCGCCTTCGCTGTCCGGTATGCGCACGGCAAGATCGAGCCGCTGACCTGGGCCGATCTGCAGGAGATCGAGCGGAAAACGCTTCGGTACCGGATTGCCGTCGATCGCAATTACGCTCGCAACCGCCCCTTCCATCTTCAGTGAAAAGATCCGCGTCACGTCGGTGACGGCGATGCGCAGCCGCACCAGCCCGCCCGCGGGCGCGTCATATTGCGGCTCCTGCTGCCAGTTGGCGGTGCGCACGGTGCCGTAGGTCCCCGATTTGGCAGCGTCGCGCGGCTTGAAAGCGGCGATGAACTGCCCGTCGCCGCCGAGCCGCCAGTCACGCAGGTTCAGCACTATTTCCGCATCGAATGCTGGATCGGCCGGATCTTCGACGACGATGACGCCGGTCATGCCATGGCCCATCTGCGTCAGCGTGTTGCAATGCGGATGGTACCAAAACGTGCCGGCATCGGGCGGCGAGAAGGCATAGTCGAAGCTGTCGCCGGTATAGATGTAGGGCTGCGTCATGAACGGCACGCCGTCCATGCGGTTGTCGATGCGAAGCCCATGCCAGTGGATCGTCGTCGGCTCGTCGAGTTCGTTTTTCAGCCGCGCCGCATAGGGTCGCCCCTTTTTCATCCGGAGAACCGGCGGCATGCCGTCCTGGCCCCAGCTCATAATGTCCCGGGTCGGTCCCGCCTCGGTCAGCATGGCCTCGGTCTTTACCGCCGTCAGCAGCTGCGGCTCGGGGGCTGCCTCGGCAAGCCCGAATTTACCGGCAATGCCGATACCGACGCCATAGGCGCCCGCGACAGCGGATGCCTTGAGAAGGTTGCGGCGGGTCAGGAGAGGCATGCGGAGGCTCCACAGTGATAATGCCAAATCCTTTTAAAGTTGACCCGCTCCTTCATCAATACGGGAAGTGCGGCCAATCTGCCGCGGCATATGGGGCGCGCCCCCGCCACAAACGGGTGCCAAACGCGCGGGTGGCACGCGCCAAGCCTTGACAAATCGGAGCGTCCATGCGCTTTTCCGCCCGATTTTCTTGTCGGCGCTTGAGGGTTCTTGGAGCCCTTGCTGCCGTCTTAAGCCACATGCCAGGATTTGAGATCATGCATCGCTATCGCAGCCACACATGCGCCGCCCTCCGCAAGACGGATGTCGGCTCGACCGTCCGCATCTCCGGCTGGGTCCACCGGGTCCGCGACCATGGCGGCGTTCTCTTCATCGACCTTCGCGACCATTACGGCATTACCCAGGTCGTCGCCGATCCCGACAGCCCGGCCTTCAAGATGGCGGAGACTGTGCGCGGCGAGTGGGTGATCCGCATCGACGGCCTCGTCAAGGCCCGCACCGACGACACCGTCAACGGGACCATGGCAACCGGCGAAATCGAGCTCTACGCTCAGGAGATCGAAGTGCTCTCCGCCGCCAAGGAATTGCCGCTGCCGGTCTTCGGCGAGCCGGACTATCCGGAAGACGTTCGCCTCAAGTACCGCTTTCTCGATCTTCGCCGCGAAACGCTGCATAAGAACATCGTCAAGCGCACCCAGGTCATCTCGGCGATGCGCCGAGAAATGGGCAATGTCGGCTTCACCGAATATACGACGCCGATCCTGACGGCCTCTTCGCCGGAAGGCGCACGCGACTTCCTCGTACCCTCGCGCATCCATCCCGGTACCTTCTACGCTCTGCCGCAAGCGCCGCAGCAGTATAAGCAGCTGCTGATGGTGGCGGGTTTCGACCGTTACTTCCAGATCGCGCCGTGCTTCCGCGATGAAGACCCGCGCGCCGACCGCCTGCCGGGCGAATTCTACCAGCTCGACCTCGAAATGAGCTTCGTCACCCAGGAGGACGTCTGGGACACGATGGGCCCGCTGATGACAAGCGTGTTCGAGGAGTTTGCCGAAGGCAAGCCGGTCACCAAGGAATGGCCGCGCATCCCCTATGACGAGGCGATCCGCAAATATGGTTCGGACAAGCCGGACCTGCGCAACCCGATCGTCATGGAAGCCGTGACCGAGCATTTCGCCGGCTCCGGCTTCAAGGTCTTCGCCGGCATGATCGCCTCGAACCCGAAGGTTCAGATCTGGGCGATCCCGGCCAATACCGGCGGCTCGCGCGCCTTCTGCGACCGCATGAACGCCTGGGCGCAGAGCCAGGGCCAGCCCGGCCTCGGCTACATCTTCTGGCGCAGCGAGAACGACAAACTCGAAGGTGCCGGCCCGCTTGCCAAGAACATCGGCGAGGAGCGCACGGACGCCATCCGCACCCAGCTCGGTCTCGGCGATGGCGATGCCTGCTTCTTCGTCGCCGGCGAGCCGGAAAAATTCTACAAGTTTGCCGGCGAGGCTCGCACCAAGGCTGGTGAGGAACTGAACCTCGTCGACCGCGACCGCTTCGAACTGTGCTGGATCGTCGATTTCCCCTTCTTCGAATGGAGCGAGGAAGACAAGAAGGTCGATTTCGCCCACAATCCGTTCTCGATGCCGCAGGGCGGCCTGGACGCACTGCAGAACCAGGATCCGTTGACGATCAAGGCTTTCCAGTATGACGCCGTCTGCAACGGCTTCGAAATCGCCTCGGGCTCGATCCGTAACCAGTCGCCGGAAACCATGGTCGCCGCCTTCGAGAAGGTGGGCCTCAGCCAGCAGGATGTCGAAGACCGTTTCGGCGGCCTCTACCGCGCCTTCCAGTACGGCGCACCGCCGCATGGTGGTGCTGCCTTCGGTATCGACCGCGTTGTCATGCTGCTCGTCGGCGCGAAGAACCTGCGCGAGATCTCGCTGTTCCCGATGAACCAGCAGGCCCAGGATCTGTTGATGGGCGCGCCGAGCCCGGCAGCGCCGACACAGCTGCGTGAACTCTCGATCCGGCCGATCCCGCTGGTCAAGAAGGACTGAGGATCGTCTGATCCCCAATGCAAATGCCCGGCGACCGATGTCGTCGGGCTTTTTGCTGTCGTTCACAATGCCGCGTAGATCGCCTCGCGTAGATCGACCGTGAACTTGCCCCACATGCCCTCCAGCGTCGTGTTCGTCAGCGCAACGACGGTCAGCCCGTTGACCGGGTCGATGAACCAGCTGTGGCCATAGACGCCGCCCCATTTCAGCGTGCCCTTGGGGAAGGGGACGCCCGCCTCGGCCGGATCGGTGATGACAGACCAGCCGAAGCCAAAGCCGGAGCCGGGTTCGTGCTGCTGGCGGTGCCCGCCGGCCTGGTCTGTCATCATTATCCGTACGGTTTCCGTCGATAGCAGCGGCGCGCCACCGCTACGGATGGTTTCGAGTACGGAAAGCACGTCAGCCGCCGTTCCCGCCATGCCGGCGCCCCCGGAATGATAGGAAGCGGGGTCGAAGATGCGGTTCGGCGCGAAACGGATGGGACCCATCTGCGACATCACCAGCGCATTCTCGCCCATCAGCGCCGGTTCCGGCGAAGCGTCCATATAGGCCGCCGCAAGCCGGTTGCGGTCACGAACCGAAAATGCGGTGCCGGCAAGCCCAAGCGGTCTCGTCACCAGTTCGGCAACGGCCCCACCCAAGGGCATGCCGGTTTCCGCCTCGATGATGCCGCCGACAACATCCATGGCAAGGGAATACTGCCAGTCGCTGCCCGGCGCGAAACGCAGCGGCACGCTGGCGATCCGCCGCAGATTTTCGGCGAGCGGCAGTCCCGGTTGATCGAGGCCGTCGGAAATGCCGGCGCTGATATAGGGGCCGCCGTCCTCTTCGGAGAAGCCGTAGCCGAGGCCTGATGTGTGGGTCAGCAGGTGGCGGATGCGAATGGTTGCTTCGCTGCCGTCGGGCAGCCTCGGGCGGAACTCCGGCAGCCATCGGGTCACCGGGTCGTCGAGCCCGATTCTCGCCTGCTCGACGAGCCGCATCGCAGCGATGGTGACGATTGGTTTGGTGATGGAGGCTAGCCTGAAAATCGTGTCCTCGCCCATCGCCAAATCGTTTTCGCGGTCGGCGAGGCCGGCTGCGCGGCGATGGATGATCTCTCCGTCGCGGGCGACGAATACGACCGTCCCGACCAGCCGCTTTTCGTCGAGCGCGTCTGCTATTGCCGTATCGACGGCAGCCGAAAGCAAGGTATTCCTGTCGGCATTCGCCGTTTCGAGGGGAAGACTCATCAGATCAAACCTTCTATAATCACAATGACCATTCCTGAATTAGACAAGTGGAGCGGAATTTCTAGAGTGATCGTTGTGAAAAATAGTGCAGACATGAAAAATCCTACCGCCCGCCGCCGCGGTCGCCCTCCCGCCTTCGACCGTGAGACGGTTCTTTCAGCCGCCCGCGAGACCTTCTGGGCGCACGGATACGAGGGCGCCTCGATTGCCGATCTGACGGCGGCCATGGGCATCACGCCGCAAAGCCTCTATGCCGCCTTCAACTCGAAGGCCGATCTCTATCGTGCGGCGCTGGAGCAATATCGGGCGCTGGGCGCCGAAACCTCTTCCGCGCTCGGCGAGCCGATCGATACCGTCTCCGCCTTCGAGCGGATCTTGCGGGGCTCGGCCGCAAGGTTTTCGGCGCCGGAACATCCGAAAGGCTGCATGATCTCGACGGCTGTGCTGAACTGCGCCAGCGAGAACGATCTGATCGCCGACCACGTGGCGGCGCTGCGTCGTCGGTCGCTGGAGGCCTATGCGGCAAGGATCGAGCGCGGCATTCGCGAGGGCGACATCAGCGCCGAGGCGAAGCCTCGCGCACTTGCGCGGTTCCTCGGCGCTATCGTCCAGGGCATGTCGGTGCAGGCGAGGGACGGCGCATCGCTTGAGGAATTGCTGGAGATCGCAAGTCTCGCCATTGCCGAACTCGCCCGCCACCGCGCCTGAAAACGATAAGGCCCGACAGATCGTGACTGACACCAGCTATTGGGGTCAGTCACGCACTGCCGGGCCTTTCGTCATCAGATCGATGCGATCAGTCGTTGGCCGAAACCTTGACGCCGAGCACCTGCGGCAGCGTATTCGGAGCGCCCATGGCGGCACCGACGATCGTCGGGAACGGCACCGGCTTTTCAGGAGCGGCCTTGACAGTCAGGCTCTTCGGATCGTCGAGGAAGGTATTGACCGCTGCCGAAACGGCATTCTGCAGTTCCGGGATATTGAGCTGCGCCAGCATGATCGGCGTCATCGCCTTCAGCGAATCCGCCATCTGCTTGCCCGACATGTTCTGCTGCGAGCCGGCATAATCCAGCGCACGCTTGGTGATCGAGGCATCTTCGAAACGCACCTGCGCGGCCTCGAAGGAAAGCTGCTGCATCAGGCCGAGCATGGCGAGGCCCAGCGCCTGCTGCGACTGGTCCTTGTTCGCACCAGCTTCGGATTCCTTCATCGCATCCTGCATCGATTTCATGAAGGCCATCGTATAGCCCGAGATCTTGAAGCCGAGGTTCAGCTTGCCGACGTTGGTGAAGTCGAAGGCGAATTCCGAAACGTCGATCGTGCCGGGGGCGAGTTCCCAGGCGCCCTTCATGGTGATGTCGCCCTGGACGTGTTGCAGGGCGAGCTTCTCGATCGCATCCTTGCTCTGCGCATCCTCGGTCTTGGTGAGATCGGCCTTCATGCTTTTGAAGGCGCCGTCGAAATCGAAGCCGGATTCGTCTTCGCGCAGCGTCAGGTTCATGTTGGTTTCGAGCAGCGAGAACACTTCCGCCCCGTCCTTGACCACCTTCACCGGGCCGGTGTGGGCGGTTTCATAGAGCATCATCGTGTCGAGCGTGTTGCCGCCCGCCGTTGCCGGCACGGAGATGCCGCCGAGCGTCAGCTCCTGCGCCGTCACGGTAACGCCGTCTCCCGTCTTGTTGATGTCGGGGAAGGCCGCTTCTTCGATGTAATAGCCGCCATCCTCGTCTTCTTCGACGCCGGAAAGGGTGATTTCGCCGATCGGCAGGCTTTCGCCACCGGTCGGCTTGACGGTGACATTCTTCAACGTCACGGTCGTGCCGTCGATATCGACGGCCTCAGCGGCAATCGTCCCGCCCTGGGCGGCATAGGCGGCATTGATCTTTTTCAGCAGATCGGTGCCATCGAGAGCGAAAGCCGAGCCGGCGAGCGAGAAAATGGCGGCGCCCGACAGCATCAGCCGCGTTGTCCGGTAAAAGTTCATGGGGTGATTCCTCTGGTGGCGTGATGGCGGTTGGAAATCTGCAGTTACGCTACTACGGATTGGGCCTGCTTTATATTTGCGGACTTCTAAATTTCCGTTGAAAGGAACGGCAAACGAAATCCGAATTGCGGCGGAACGTTTGTCTCATCCTTTGATGTCGGTGCCAAGACTTCATCCACAGCTGCTATGACCTGGATTCCTTGCCCGCCAGCCTCTTCTGGGCTAGTCAGAACCTATGGGACAAGAGATTTTGCCGCCTTCCGGCGGAGACGACGATCACATCCAACCGGTCGACCTCAAGGCGGCGCTCGAGCAGCGCTATCTCGCCTATGCGCTGTCGACCATCATGCACCGCGCCCTGCCTGACGTGCGCGACGGTCTGAAGCCCGTTCACCGCCGCATCGTCTATGCGATGAACGAGATGGGCTTGCGGCCGACTTCGGCCTTCAGGAAATGCGCCAAGATCGTCGGCGAGGTGATGGGTAACTACCATCCGCACGGCGACCAATCGATCTACGACGCGCTTGCTCGTCTCGCCCAGGATTTCTCGCAGCGCTACACGCTGGTCAACGGCCAGGGCAATTTCGGCAATATCGATGGCGACAGTCCAGCCGCCATGCGTTACACTGAATCGAAGATGACGGCGGTCTCCGAACTGCTGCTCGAAGGCATCGATCAGGATGCCGTCGATTTCCGCGATACCTACGATGAGTCGAATTCCGAGCCGGTCGTCCTTCCCGGCGCCTTCCCGAACCTGCTCGCCAACGGTTCCTCCGGCATCGCCGTCGGCATGGCGACCTCGATCCCGTCGCACAATGCCCACGAACTTTGCGACGCCGCACTGCATCTGATCAAACATCCCGATGCGACCGTCGAAAAGCTCGTCGAATTCATTCCCGGCCCGGACTTCCCGACCGGTGGCATCATCATCGACAGCCGCGACAGCATCATCGAGAGTTACCGCACCGGCCGCGGCGGTTTCCGCGTACGGGCGAAATGGCAGACGGAAGATCTCGGCCGAGGTGGCTACCAGATCGTCATCACCGAAATTCCCTTCCAGGTGCAGAAATCGCGGCTGATCGAGAAGATCGCCGAACTGCTGATCGCCCGCAAGCTGCCGCTGCTGGAAGATATCCGCGACGAATCGGCCGAGGACATCCGTGTCGTCCTGGTGCCGAAGACCCGTAGCGTCGATCCGACGATCCTGATGGAATCGATGTTCAAGCTGACGGAGTTGGAAAGCCGCTTCCCGCTCAACATGAACGTGCTGTCCATGGGCCGCATCCCGCGGGTCATGGCGCTGAACGAAGTGCTGAAGGAGTGGTTGGATCACCGCCGCGAGGTCCTGCAGCGCCGCTCGCGCTTCCGCCTGGCGGCGATCGACAGGCGCCTCGAAATCCTCGGCGGCCTTCTGATCGCCTATCTCAACATCGACGAGGTGATCAAGATCATCCGCGAGGAGGATGAGCCGAAGCCGGTGATGATGGCGCGCTGGGATCTCAGCGACATTCAGGTCGAGGCGATCCTCAACATGCGGCTGCGCGCCTTGCGCAAGCTCGAGGAGTTCGAGATCCGCAAGGAATTCGACGAACTCACCAAGGAAAAGGGTGAGATCGAGGCGCTGCTTGCCTCCGACGACAAGCAATGGCAGACGGTCGCCTGGGAAATCGGCGAAGTGAAGAAGAAATTCGCCAAGGCGACCGAGGTCGGTCGCCGCCGTACCCAGTTTGCCGACGCACCCGAAACCGACGAGGAAGCAATCCAGCAGGCGATGATCGAGAAGGAACCGATCACCGTCGTCATTTCCGAAAAGGGCTGGATCCGCGCGCTGAAGGGCCATATCGCCGATACGGCGACGCTGACCTTCAAGGAAGGCGACGGCTTGAAGCTGGCCTTCCCGGCGCAGACGACGGACAAGATCCTGATCGTCACCACAGGCGGCAAGGCCTTTACGCTCGGCGGTGACAAGCTGCCGGGCGGTCGCGGTCACGGCGAGCCGCTGCGCATCATCATCGACATGGACAACGACCAGGCGGTGCTGACCGCTTTCGTTCACGATCCCTCGCGCAAGCGGCTGATCGTCTCCACAGCCGGCAACGGCTTCGTCGTTCCGGAGGCCGAGCTGGTCGCCAATACCCGCAAGGGCAAGCAGATCATGAACGTCGCGCTGCCCGAGGAAACGCAGCTGCTCGTGCCCGTCGGCGGCGATCATGTCGCCGTCGTCGGCGAAAACCGCAAGCTGCTGGTCTTTCCGCTGGCGCAGGTGCCGGAAATGTCGCGCGGCAAGGGCGTGCGTCTGCAACGCTACAAGGATGGCGGCATTTCCGACGTCCGCTGCTTCGCGATATCAACCGGCCTCGTTTGGGAAGACAGCGCCGGCCGCACCTTCACGAAGAACAAGGACGAGCTTGCCGAATGGCTGTCCGACCGCGCCACCGCCGGCCGCACCGTGCCGAAGGGTTTTCCGCGCAGCGGTAAATTTGCCGGCTGAGGCGAGACGTCTTGGCTGTAACGCTTTGATTTTCTGCATAATTCTTTAGATCAGTACCGATTAGAGGAATTATATTTCCGTGCCCGGCTCTTGGCGGGCGTGGCAAATCCTCTATCTAATTCCTGTCAGCAAAAATAGGATAAGGCCGGTTTTCGCAGGCGGGCGAAATGGCCGCGACCCGTGCACTTGAAAAAGTGCGCGCGCCCTTACCGGAGGAAAATCGATGCCCGCCAGCACCATCAAATTGCATGTGAGCCAAACCTACAGCGTGCCGCCGTCTGTGGTGTACGACGCCTGGCTCAACCCCGAAATCGCCCGCCGCTTCCTGTTTGCCACCGACGACGGTCATGTCATCCGCGCCGATATCGATCCGCATGTCGGCGGTCGTTTCTTCGTCGTCGACCGCCGTCCCACAGGCGACGCCTTTCACCAGGGTGTCTTCCTGGAACTGAAGCGCCCGCAACGCATGGTCTTCAGCTTCTCCGTCGAAGAGCATGATCACAATTGCGACCGTGTCGAAATCGACATCGAGCCTCTCGGCGGCGGCAGCCGTCTGACGCTGACCCACGAAATGTGCGCCGAGTGGGCCGAACACGAGGAGAAGACCCGGCGAGGCTGGGCGCATGTGGTCGAAGGGCTGGGCAGGGAGCTGGAACAGCAGCAGATGAAGGCTACGGGTTGAGCGGTACGCTGAAATCCCTGAGGAAGCGGGCAGCACCTTCTTCGTCGATCTCGCCGGCGGCGACGGCAAGCACGAAGGCGTAGAGATTGGCGTCGGTCGTTTCGATCTCGTAGCCGTTTTCGAGAAGGAAAACACCTGCAGTTACGATCGTAATCCGCTTGTTACCGTCTACGAAGGCGTGGTTGCGGGCAAGGCCGAAAAGATAGGCGGCGGCGAGTTCGATGACGTCGTCGCAGCCACAATGCGCCTTGTGCATCGGCCGGTCGAGAGCAGACCCCAGCGCGCCATCGTCACTCAATCCAGCAAGTCCGCCGAAGCGATCGATCTGCATTTTCTGCAGGCTCTCGACCAAGGGCCTCGTCAGGAATTTGAAGGCCATTATTCGGCGAGCTTTTTCAAAGCGACCTTATACTTGTCCATGAAATATCGTGCGGCCTCGAGCTGACGCGACAAATCCTCGTCAGTCGGCTTCAAAGTGATGCCGCCATTTTCAACCTGCATTTCCAGCGAATCACCGGTCTTCAATCCAAGCCGGTCGAGAACCTCCTTGGAGATGATAATTCCCTCGGAATTGCCGATCCTACGGATCGTGACGTTCATCGTTTTACCCTCAGTGTAATAACGACGTTATAACATGGAGACAAAGAGACGACACATCTACTCCGCCGGTTGCGGGATGCTTCTCCGCCGCGCCATCCAGACCGAATGTGCCGCGATCGCCGCCACCAGGATGCCACCACCGACCAGGGTCATGGTTGCCGGGGTTTCCGCAAAGATCAGCCAGACCCAGATCGGTGCGAGCACGGTTTCGAGCAGGTAGAACATGCCGACTTCGGGCGCGGAGAGGTAACGCGGCCCCGTCGCCAGACACCAGAAGGCAAGCGGCATCACGACCGCGCCGTTAAAGAGGATCCAACCGGGATGCTCGATCGAAAAACCGCCGGCCGGCATGACCAAGGCGAGTCCGACCGCCGCCGGCAGCACCGTCGAAAGCAGCGAGGCAAAGCCCATGTCGCGGCGGGAAGCGCGGCTGATGGTGATGGCGGCGGCAATGATGAAGGCGGTCAGCAGCGCCATGATGTCGCCGAACAGATGGCCGCCCGAAAGCCCGTCCCGCACGATCAGGCCGACGCCGAAGATCATCGTCGCCATGGCGATCAGCGTTGCCGGCGCCGGCCGTTCTTTCAGGAAAATCCAGGAAAGAAGGGCGGCGAACATCGGATTGAAGGCGACGATGAACACGACATTGGCCGTCGACGTGTTGAAGACGGCGAGAAGAAAGATCACCGTCGTCAGTCCGTAGAGCAGGCCGGTGACGAGGCCCGGCCAGCCCGGCACGAGCAGCGGCCAGCGCCCGTTCAAGATCCGCAGCACTGCGACGACCAGCAACGTCACACCCAGCGTCGCGATGCTCCTCGCGGCAAGGATCGACCACAGCTCGCCGTCCGCAAGCCGCATCAGCGGAATATCCATGGAAAGCGCCAGCCCGCCGATCGCCGTCAGCAGGAGGCCCTTCCGGTGATCGGAAAGAGCGGTGGAGAACATTCAGTCGTGGGGGCTTTCGGGCATGGATGCGGGATCGAAACGTTCCCAGCCGCGCGGCGTCAGATGTTCCTGCGGCTGGAAGCGTGTCTTGTAGTCCATTTTTCGCGATCCTTGAACCCAGTAGCCGAGATAGACATGCGGTAGGCCGAGCGCCTTCGTGCGCCTGACATGGTCGAGAATCATGAAGGTGCCGAGCGAACGCCGCTCGAGATCGGGATTGAAGTAGGAATAGACCATCGATAGCCCGTCGCTCATCGTGTCGGTAAGAGCGGCGCCAAGCAGCTCGCCCTTCGGCCGCTGCTCCAGTCCGGAGCCTTCTTCACGCTGGCGGTATTCGACGATTCTCGTATTCACATGCGTGTCTTCGACCATGATCGCGTAGTCGAGCACCGTCATGTCTGACATGCCGCCCTGCTGGTGGCGATAATCCAGATAACGCCGGAAAAGCGAATATTGCTCGCTGGAGGGCTGGGCTGTAAATTCGGTGGCGATGACATCGGAGTTGGCGGCAAGCACCCGCTTCATCGATTTTGTTGGCTCGAATTCCTGGGCGAGAATGCGCACGGAAACGCAGGCGCGACAGGATTCGCAGGCCGGGCGGTAGGCGATATTCTGGGAGCGGCGGAAACCGCCCTGCGTCAAGATGTCGTTCATCTCGGCAGCGCGGGGCCCTACCAGATGGGTAAACACCTTACGCTCCATCTCATGCGGCAGATACGGACACGTAGCCGGAGCCGTCAGATAAAACTGCGGAGATGGCGTTGTCTGCGTATTCATCTGTCGCGGAAATTTCCTTTGTCGAGACCGTGCCGTTTCCTGACAGCATGACCTAAGAATAAAAAACGTCAACAGCGGGACGGTTCTCGCCGTTCATATCGGTCTTCTAATTTTAGATATGGAGCGCTCGCGCCCCCGGGCAAAGAGAAAGCGGAGACTTTATTTCGTCTCCGCCTAGTGGTTTCAGCCGTGATCTCGGCCCAACGCTCAGGCCGTGCGGACCGTTGCGGTGCCGACCAGCAGGTCGTGGATGAGACGGCTGCGTTCGGTAAACAGGCCGGCAAGCAGGATGAGCGGCGTCAGCACCGAGTTGAGGATCCAGAACAGCGCCAGATGCACGATTGCCGTCAGGAAATCCATCGGCCGACCGTCGACGCGCACGATGGCGATCCCCATTGCGCGCATGCCGAGCGAGGCCTGGCTCCGCCCGCCGACAGTCAGGCCGAAGTAGATGCCGGCGACGATGACGAAGAGGGCAGGGTAGAGCAGGAAGCCGAGCCCGAGCGTGACGATCGACAGGAAGAACAGCACGATCGCCGCGGGGATGCACAGCAGCAGCACGATCAGATAGTCGAGGATGAAGGCGAAGACACGGCGGCTCAACACGCCGCTATAGGTGCGCCAGTCCTCCGGTGCGGCATAAAGCGGATTGGGGTTGTAGCTCATCTCAATCTCCTGCGGAAAAGCGATGCCGCAGATATGGTATCGGCAGAACCAAATACAACATTTCTGCCGGATTCATCGCCTGCTGAGGATTTTCGCCACCTCGATCGCGAAATAGGTGAGGATACCGTCGCATCCCGCCCGCTTGAACGACAGCAGCGTTTCGAGCATTGCCCGTTCGCCATCGATCCAGCCGTTCATCGCCGCCGCCTTGATCTGGCTGTACTCGCCGGAGACCTGGTAGGCGAAGGTCGGCAGGCCGAAGGCCTCCTTCATCCGCCAGCAGATGTCGAGATAGGGCAGGCCGGGCTTGACCATCAGCATGTCGGCGCCTTCCTCGACGTCCAGGGCCGCATCGCGGATCGCCTCGGTGCCGTTGGCCGGGTCGATATAATAGGTCTTCTTGTCGCCTTTCAGCAGCCCGCCGGTCGAGATCGCCTCGCGATAGGGGCCGTAGAAGGCGGAGGCGAATTTCGTCGCATAGCTCATGATGCCGACGCTCTGGTGGCCGGCCGCATCGAGCGCCATGCGGATCGCACCGATGCGTCCGTCCATCATCTCCGATGGCGCAATGATGTCGGCGCCCGCATCCGCCTGCATCACCGCGGCACGTGCTACCTGATCGACCGTCTCGTCGTTGACGATCTCGCCGTCTCTCAGAATACCGTCATGGCCGTGGCTGGTGAAGGGATCGAGCGCGACGTCGGTGATGACGCCGATATTGGGCACCGCCTTCTTGATCGCCGCCGTCGCCTGATTGATCAGATTGTTGGCTTCGAGGCTGTTCGAGCCGGTCTCGTCGCGCAGTTCCATCTCGATGTTCGGAAAGGTGGCAATCGCGGGAATGCCGAGGCCGGCCGCTTCGCGTGCGGCCTCGACCGCCTTGTCGATGCTCATGCGGTTGACCCCCGGCATGGCCGCGATCGGATCGACGATGCCGGAACCTGGCACGATGAAAATCGGCCAGATCAGGTCGTCGACCGTCAGCCGGTTTTCCTGCACCAGCCGGCGTGTCCAGTCCGACTTGCGGTTGCGCCGCATGCGGCGATGGCCGGTGATGTCGTCGACGAGATGCGTCCTGTCCTGCATGATATCTGCCCCCTGGGCCATTCCATTTATTGGAGCGCTCATTATCATGGCGCCTTGAAAATCCAAACCGGGCGATTGGCCGCGGCGGAAAAACCTGGCGCATAATGCCGAAATCAAAGTCGATTTTTCGGCATTATGCGCGCACTCGATATGATAGAGCGTCGTTTGCGCGTCGACAGACGCGAGGCGCTCTTTAAGAAGATGCAACCCCAAACCGATGTCTGCGCTATGGAAACCGATTCCCCGACGATACCGAAACGCACACTGGCGGATATCCTCTTCATTCTCTTTCTGAGACTGGTTGCCATATCCTGCTTCTGGTTCGGCCTGCAATATTGGGCAATGCTCGTCGGCTATTCGCTGGTCGGCGCCGGCCGCTTCGATCTTTTGAGCCTGCCATGGAAGGTGGCGAGCACCAGCCTCGCCGTACTTTTTCCCGTCGCCTCCCTCGGCCTCTGGCTCACCGTCTCCTGGGGTCCGGTCATCTGGGTGCTGGCTGCCGGCGGGCAAATCCTGATGTATGGCCTGTTGCCGGATATTTTCGGCCCCAACAGGCTGATCATCCTGCTGCATGTCATTGTCGCCGTGGTTTACTGGATTTTCCGCCTGCTGCTCTGGTTGGAAAAGCGCCGCCATCGCCGCCAGGTAAGTGTTGATTTACCCTGAGACAACGTGGGGCTACCGGTAAGGCTCCGTTAAGCCTGCGGTTTAAGTCGAATTTTATATGTATTCGATAGGGTCTCACTCAAGGCGGGAAGAAAATACACCGCCAAACAAACAGTGAGGCAGTCAATATGAACACGAAAATCAAGCCGCAGGCGGTATCGAACTTCCGTGACCAGCAGGATCAGGGCATCCGTGATCTTTACATGGAATCCCTTCATCTTGTTGAACGTCTTCACCGCCGTCTTCTCGACGTCATCAAGGACGAGTTCGACCGTCAGGGTCGCAGCGACGTCAACGCCATCCAGGCGCTGCTCCTTTTCAACATCGGCAATTCCGAGCTGACCGCCGGCGAGCTGCGCTCGCGTGGCTACTATCTCGGCTCCAACGTTTCCTACAACGTCAAGAAGCTGGTCGACCTCGGCTTCATCAACCACCAGCGCTCGCGCATCGACCGTCGCTCGGTCCGCATCAGCCTGACCGAAACCGGCCAGGACATCGCCGAAACGGTCGGCAAGCTCTACGAACGCCACATCACCTCGATCGACAAGGTCGGCGGCATCGGCACCGACGAATTCACCCAGATGAACAAGCTGCTCCAGCGTCTGGACCGCTTCTGGAACGACAGCATCATGTATCGCCTCTAAGACCCTTGACCTCCTTCAGGGTTGCAGAAAACCGGACGTGTCCCTGCGCGTCCGGTTTTGCCGTTTGCTGTCGAGTGGCATCTTTGCAACGCAAAGGCGGGCAAGCATTATCGCGGTATTCAAGCCGTCTTTTAGCCGTTATTAACCGGCACGGTTTAGCCCGTCATGGTTCGTTGTGTCGTGTTTCCGGTAGCCGGGTCATCCGTCTTTCGGCCCGATAACACGAATTGGCCATATTGGTGTGGCAGCGGAAGGCTTAACAACCGGCGCTTTCAATGGACCGATCAGGACGCTCAGGCTGTCGCATCGCAATCTTGTGATGGGGCAAGCGGAAAGTTTTGATGTGCCGGGACAACAAATGCACGGAGATCTGCGTTAAAGCGCAGTGATATCTCAAAGAGCCGCGGCTTCTCTTTATCGCCGCATTCAGTGGTTGGGACTATGTCGAAGAAAAACGGAATTGAAGCTCTCTCGCGCCGCGCTTTCCTTGCGTCCGCGGCAACGGTTGGCGCCAGCGCGATTGCCGCACCGGCCTTCGCGCAATCGGCGCTCGATACGCTGATCAATGCACCGCGCCGCGGCAACTGGGACGACCAGTTTGACGCCAAGGCGGCTTCGCGTACGGCAAGCGCCGTCGTTTCCAATACCCCGATCCTTGGGCCCCAATCGGTCGCCAGCGCCCAGCAGGCGATCACGCAGTATCAGCAGATCGCGGCTGCCGGCGGCTGGCCTGAAGTCAATCCCGGCGACCAGCGCCTGCAGCTCGGCGTCAGCCATCCCGCAGTCCAGGCGCTACGCCAGCGTCTGGCGATCACCGGCGACTTGCCGCGCGAGGCCGGAATGTCGAGCGCCTTCGATTCCTACGTCGACGGCGCCGTCAAGCGCTTTCAGGCGCGCCACGGCCTGCCGTCCGACGGTGTCCTCGGCGAATTCACGCTGAAGGCGCTGAACATCCCGGCCGACGTTCGCCTGCAGCAGCTGAACACCAATATCATCCGCCTGCAGACGTTTCCCGAGGACCTCGGCCGCCGCCACGTGATGGTCAACATTCCGGCTGCCTATGTCGAGGCCGTTGAAGACGGCAGTGTCGCAACGCGCCACACCGCGGTTGTCGGCCGCTTGAGCCGCCCGACTCATCTCGTCAACTCGAAGATCTACGAGGTCATCCTCAATCCTTATTGGACCGCGCCGCGCTCGATTGTCGAGAAGGACATCATGCCGCTGATGCGCAAGGATCCGACCTATCTCGAAAAGAACGCCATCCGCCTGATCGACGGCAAGGGCAATGAAGTCGCCCCCGAGACCGTCGACTGGAACGGCGAGGCGCCGAACCTGATGTTCCGTCAGGACCCCGGCAAGATCAACGCCATGGCGTCGACCAAGATCAACTTCTATAACAAGAACGGCGAGTACATGCATGACACGCCGCAGCAGGGCCTGTTCAACAAGCTGATGCGCTTCGAATCGTCGGGCTGTGTCCGCGTCCAGAACGTGCGCGACCTGACGAACTGGCTGCTGCGAGAGACCCCCGGCTGGAACCGTCAGCAGATGGAGCAGGTGATCGCAACCGGCGTCAACACGCCGATCAAACTCGGCACCGAAGTTCCTGTCTATTTCGTCTACATCTCGGCCTGGGGCATGCCGGACGGCGTCGTCCAGTTCCGCGACGACATCTACCAGATGGACGGCAATGCCGAGCTGGCGCTCGATACGACGGCCGGCATGGAACAGCCGGTCCAGTAGGCGGCGGCCTCTGCATCGCATCTTCAAACCGCGCCTTCCCGGCGCGGTTTTTTATGCCGGGGCGGGCGCTCGGTAACGTGACCGCTCGTCTTCGGCGCGGCGCGGCCGCAAAAGAGCGGAAGCGCGCGGTTTGCTCAGCAAATGTCGTTCTTCGTATTGCCCTTGCCACAGCGGAAGGCTAATACCTCAGCGCATTCCAGTTGAGGAGCCCGCCCATGACCAATGCTTCCACCGAGTCCTTCTTCAACCGCTCGCTTGCGGACGTCGATCCCGAGATTTTCGGTGCGATCGGAAAGGAACTCGGTCGCCAACGGCACGAGATCGAACTGATCGCTTCCGAGAACATCGTCTCCCGCGCCGTGCTGGAAGCTCAGGGCTCCATCATGACCAACAAATATGCCGAGGGTTATCCCGGCAAGCGTTATTACGGCGGCTGCCAGTTCGTCGATATCGCCGAGGAGCTGGCGATCGAACGCGCCAAGACGCTGTTCGGCGTCAATTTCGCCAACGTCCAGCCGAATTCCGGCTCGCAGATGAACCAGGCCGTGTTCCTGGCGCTGCTGCAGCCCGGCGATACGTTTATGGGCCTCGACCTGAATTCGGGCGGCCACCTCACGCATGGTTCGCCGGTCAACATGTCCGGCAAGTGGTTTAACGTCGTCTCCTATGGCGTGCGTGAAGGCGACAACCTGCTCGACATGGATGAAGTCGAGCGCAAGGCCAAGGAAACCAAGCCGAAGCTGATCATTGCCGGTGGCACTGCCTATTCCCGTATCTGGGACTGGAAGCGGTTCCGCGAAATCGCCGACTCGGTCGGCGCTTACCTGATGGTCGACATGGCCCATATTGCCGGCCTCGTTGCTGGCGGCCAGCATCCGTCGCCATTCCCGCATTGCCATGTTGCGACGACGACGACCCACAAGTCGCTGCGCGGCCCGCGCGGCGGTGTCATCCTCACCAATGACGAGGATCTGGCGAAGAAATTCAATTCGGCCGTTTTCCCCGGTCTGCAGGGTGGACCGCTGATGCACATCATTGCCGCCAAGGCCGTCGCCTTCGGCGAGGCGCTGCAGCCTGAGTTCAAGGATTACGCCGCCCAGGTCGTCAAGAACGCCAAGGCTCTTGCCGAATCGCTGATGGCGGGCGGCCTCGACGTCGTCTCCGGCGGCACAGACAACCATCTGATGCTGGTCGACCTGCGCAAGAAGAACGCCACCGGCAAACGCGCTGAGGCAGCTCTCGGCCGCGCTTACGTCACGTGCAACAAGAACGGCATTCCCTTCGATCCGGAAAAGCCCTTCGTCACCTCGGGCGTACGTCTCGGCGCGCCGGCCGGTACGACGCGCGGCTTCAAGGAAGCCGAATTCCGCGAAATCGGCAATCTGATCGTCGAGGTTCTCGACGGCCTGAAAGTCGCCAATTCCGATGAAGGCAATGCCGCCGTCGAAGCCGCCGTGCGTGGTAAGGTGGTCAACCTCACAGACCGCTTTCCAATGTACGACTACATGGGATAAGGAGTAGCGATGCGCTGCCCCTATTGCGGTTCGGAAGATACTCAGGTCAAGGATTCGCGCCCGGCGGAGGACAACACGTCCATCCGCCGGCGGCGTATCTGTCCGGATTGCGGCGGCCGTTTCACCACCTTCGAGCGTGTGCAGCTGCGCGAGCTGATGGTCATCAAGAAGACCGGCCGCAAGGTGCCCTTCGACCGCGACAAGCTGGTGCGCTCCTTCGAAGTTGCGCTGCGCAAACGCCCGGTCGAGCGTGACCGCATCGAGCGCGCCGTTTCCGGCATCGTTCGCCGGCTGGAAAGCTCCGGCGAGACCGAAATCTCCTCCGAGCAGATCGGCTTGCAGGTGCTCGAAGCGATGAAGAGCCTCGATGATGTCGGCTTCGTGCGCTACGCCTCGGTCTATCGGGATTTCTCGCTCGCCGAGGATTTCGAAAAGGTGATTTCCGAAATCAACGCCAAGATCGCCCGCGACCCGCTGGATAGGTGAGCCATGAGCGTCACGCCGCATGACGAGAATTTCATGGCGGCGGCGCTCCGCCTGTCGCGCCGGCATCTCGGCCGCACCGCCACCAACCCCTCCGTCGGCTGCCTGATCGTCAAGGACGGCGTCGTCGTCGGCCAGGCGGTCACCGCCGTCGGCGGCCGCCCGCATGCCGAGACGCAGGCGCTTGCTGAAGCCGGCGCGGCTGCCCGCGGCGCCACCGCCTATGTGACGCTCGAACCCTGCTCGCATCACGGCAAGACGCCGCCCTGCGCCGAGGCGCTGATCGCCTATGGCCTTGCCCGCGTCGTCATCTCAGTCACCGATCCCGACCCTCGCGTCTCCGGCCGCGGTGTCGCCATGCTGCGCGACGCCGGCATAGAGGTGGATGCCGGCGTGCTGGAGGCGGAGGGCCGGCGTTCGCTCGCCGGCTATCTCACCCGCCAGACGAAGAACCGGCCCTATGTGACTCTCAAACTTGCCATTTCCGCCGACGGCATGATCGGCCGCGAAGGGGCGGGACAGGTGGCAATAACAGGCCCGGAGGCCCGCGCTGAGGTTCAGGCGCTGCGCGCCGAAACCGACGCCATCCTGGTCGGCATCGGCACCGTTATTTCAGACGATCCGCTGCTGACGGTGCGGACACCAGGCCTCGAGGCGCAGTCGCCGATCCGTATCGTGCTCGATCCCTCGCTGGCATTACCGCTGACGAGCAAGCTGGTTGCAACGGCGCGGGACGTGCCGGTGATCGCGGTGGCGAGTGAAGAGGTTTCGCTGTCAGGGGCAGAGGGGGGTACCTCGCCCGCCGGCGTCACCGATACGGAATCACGCCGCGCCGCGCTCGAAGCCGCCGGAGTCGAGGTCGTCTATTGCAATCCCTATCATCCGGAAATCCTGCTGCCGGCGCTGGCAACACGCGGCATTTCCTCGCTTCTGGTCGAGGGCGGCGCCAAGACGGCGCGGCTTTTCCTGGAAGCCGGCCTCGTCGACCGCATCCAGCTTTATCAGGCGCCCGTCGTCATCGGCGAGAGCGGTATTGAATCCCCGCTTCAGGCAACCGACATACCATCCGGTTTCGCCCATACGGGCACGCGGATGTTCGGGGCCGATCGCCTGGACGAATACGAAAGAGGGCTTTGATGTTCACCGGAATAGTCACCGATGTCGGCACGGTCGAATCCGTTTCCCCGCTGAAGGAGGGCATCCGTCTGCGGGTCGCGACCACTTATGATCCTGCGACCATCGACATGGGTGCCTCGATCTCGCATTCCGGCATTTGCCTCACCGTCACCGCACTTCCGGCAGAGGGCAGCAACGGCCGCTGGTTCGAGGTCGAGGCCTGGGAGGAGGCGCTGCGGCTGACGACGATCGGCACCTGGCGGGAAGGCAGCCGCATCAATCTCGAACGGTCGCTGAAGATCGGCGATGAACTCGGCGGCCACATCGTTTCCGGCCATATCGACGGCAAGGCGGAAATCCTCTCTGTGACATCGGAGGGCGACGCCACACGCTACCGTCTGCGAGCGCCGGAGCATCTGGCCAAATTCGTCGCCCCCAAGGGGTCGATCGCCCTCGACGGCACCTCGCTGACGGTCAATGCAGTCGACGGCACGGATTTCGACGTGCTGCTCATCCGCCACACGCTCGAGGTCACCACCTGGGGCGAGCGTAAGGCCGGCGATTTCGTCAATTTCGAAGTCGACACCATGGCGCGTTACGCCGCCCGGCTGGCTGAATTCCCGAGCGCCTGAATCGAAAACCTGTACCGGTTTCCAGGGCGCGCGCCGGTCAAATAGCTCACCAATCCGGGGACAGCTTCGTCAGATACTGGCCGTAGGCGCTCTTGCCGAGCTTCTCCGCGAGCTTGGCGAGGTCGCCCTGCGAGATGTAACCCATGCGCCAGGCGACTTCCTCGGGGCAGGCGATCTTGAAGCCCTGGCGTTTCTCCAGCGTGCTGACGAAACCTGCGGCATCGTGCAGGCTGTCCGGCGTGCCGGTGTCGAGCCAGGCATAGCCCCGGCCCATCAGCTCCACGAAAAGCTGGCCGCGCTCAAGATAGGTGCGGTTGACATCGGTAATTTCCAATTCGCCGCGCGGTGACGGCTTCAGGTTGGCGGCGATATCGACCACCTGCTGGTCGTAGAAATAGAGGCCGGTCACCGCCCAGTTCGATTTTGGCTCTTTCGGTTTTTCCTCGATCGACAGCGCATTCATCTTTTCGTCAAAGCCGACAACGCCATAGCGTTCCGGATCGGTGACGTGATAGGCGAACACCGTCGCTCCTTCCCGCCGGCTCGTGCCGGACTTCATGATTTCCGGCAGTCCGTGCCCGTAGAAGATGTTATCGCCGAGAACGAGTGCCGAGCTGTCGCCGTGCAAGAAGTCGGCGCCGATGATGAAGGCCTGGGCGAGGCCGTCCGGACTCGGCTGTACGGCATAGGTCAGCGAAATTCCCCATTGCGAGCCGTCGCCGAGAAGGCGCTTGAAGGCTTCGACGTCGTGAGGCGTGGTGATGATCAGCAGCTCCCTGATGCCCGCGAGCATGAGCGTCGTCAGCGGATAGTAGATCATCGGCTTGTCGTAGACCGGCATCAACTGTTTCGAGACCGCCTGCGTGATCGGATGCAGACGCGTGCCTGTGCCGCCGGCGAGAATAATGCCCTTCATGCCCATCTCCTTAAAGACCTTTATTCAAAAGGTCTTGCATGACAATCGTCATAGACTGCTTCCACTCCGGGAGCCGGATTCCATATGTCCTGGCGAGCTTGTCGCCGTTGAGACGTGAATTGGCGGGACGCTTCGCCGGTGTCGGATAGTCCGCCGTTGGGATGCGCTCGACGCCGATGTTTCTGCCGCCGGATTTAGAAAGCTCCGTGAATATCTCTTCGGCGAAATCAGCCCAGCTTGCTTCGCCGCTGCCGGTCAGGTGAAAGGTGCCGCGGAGCGATGGCGCAGGGTCCGCTACGATACGGGTTGCTATCGCAAGAATCGCGTCGGCGATGTCGAGTGCCGAGGTCGGGCATCCCGTCTGATCGGCGACAACACGGAGATGATCGCGCGTCTCGGAAAGTCGCAGCATCGTTTTCAGGAAATTGGTGCCAAAGGGCGAATAGACCCAGGCGGTGCGCAAGATGACGTGGTTCGGGTTCGCCGCCGCGACGGCCGTCTCGCCCGCAAGCTTCGAACGTCCGTAGACGGAGATCGGCGCCGTCGTATCCTCTTCAGAATACGCGGAGGCCTTGTCGCCGCTGAAGACATAGTCGGTCGAAATGTGGATGATCGGGACCCTGATCCGCGCGGCAGCCTCGGCAACCGCCCCGGCGCCCGCCGCGTTGACGGAAAAAGCAAGCTCGGCTTCGCTCTCGGCCTTGTCGACCGCCGTATAGGCGGCGGCCGAGACGATCACATCCGGGCGCAGAGCCGGAAAGGCGGCTGCGATGCTTTCGGGATTCGCGAGGTCCATTTCCGGGCGCCCGACCGCGCTGATTTCGACGCCCGTTTCGGCGCCACGTCTGAGCAGCGACTGAACGACCTGGCCCCGTTTGCCGGTGACGGCGATGCGCATCGCTATCCTTCCTTGAAAACGCCGAGGCGTTCGCCGGAGTAGACGTTTTCGCGCAGCGGCCTCCACCACCATTCGTTTTCCAGGTACCAGTGCACGGTCTTCTCGATGCCGGTTTCGAAGGTCTCTTGCGCTTTCCAGCCGAGTTCGCCTTCGAGTTTCGAGGCATCGATCGCATAGCGTGCGTCGTGTCCGGGGCGATCCGTGACGTTGGTGATCAGACGTGCATGCGGTGCCTTGTCACTGTAGACGCCGTCGAGAACAGCGCAGATGCGATGAACGACATCGATGTTCCTGCGCTCATTGCGGCCGCCCACATTGTATTTTTCGCCGGGGCGCCCTCTGGATGCGATGGTGAAGAGCGCGCGGGCGTGGTCTTCGACATAGAGCCAGTCGCGGACATTTGCGCCGTTGCCGTAAACCGGAAGAGGCTTGCCCTCCAGCGCGTTCAGGATCGTCAGCGGAATGAGCTTTTCCGGGAAATGGAACGGGCCGTAGTTGTTGGAGCAATTGGAGACGACGACGGGCAGGCCGTAGGTGCGGTGCCAGGCGATCGCCAGATGGTCGCTCGCGGCCTTGGAGGCGGAATAGGGCGAGGACGGATCGTAAGGCGTCGTCTCCTCGAACAGGCCCTCATCGCCGAGCGAGCCGTAGACCTCGTCCGTCGAGACGTGCAGAAAGCGGAAGGCACTCTTGCGGCGGGCGTCAAGCCCATCCCAATAGTGCCGTGCGACATCCAGCAGGCTGAATGTGCCGACGATGTTGGTCTGAATGAAATCGGCCGCGCCCGAGATCGAGCGGTCGACATGGCTCTCTGCCGCGAGATGCGTGACGGTATCAGGGCGGAAGGACTCGAATGCTTCCTGCATCCCGGCGCGGTCGCAGATGTCGGCGCGCAGGAATTGATAGTTCGGCGCCGATTCGACGGATGTCAGCGATGCCAGATTGCCGGCATAGGTCAGCGTGTCGACATTCATTACCTCGGCGCCGATCTCGCTGACGAGATGGCGCACCAATGCCGATCCGATGAAGCCCGCTCCGCCCGTGACCAGTATGCGCATCGTCGATCAATCCTGGGGTTGCTGTGCTGAATAGGAAAAATGGCCTGGCAGATCGGCGAGCCGCGGCAGCGTCTTGTCCTTGTCGGACGACACCATGTCTCTCTCATCGAAGGGCCAGCGAATGCCGATCACCGGATCGTTCCACGCGATGCCCCGATCATGCTGCGGGCTGTAGGGTGCGGTTACCTTGTAGCTGATGACGCTGTTCGGCTCGATCGTTGCGAATCCGTGTGCGAAACCGGCCGGTATCCAGAGCTGCTTGCCGGTCTCCGGCGAGAGCTCCTGAGAGAGCCATTTGCCGAAGCTCGGTGATCCCTCGCGAATATCGACGACGACATCCATGATCCGGCCGGCAAGGCAGCGCACCAGCTTGCCCTGTGCGAAGGGCGGGATCTGGAAATGCAGCCCCCGGACGGTGCCGGCCTGCGCCGAAAGCGATTCATTGTCCTGGATGAACGTGACGTCGGCCACATTTTCCCGGAACCAGGCATCCTTGAATACCTCGGAGAAGTAGCCGCGGTGATCGCCGAAGCGTGGCGGCGTAATTGCGACGATGCCCTCGATGGCCGCGGCCTCAATGCGCATGACGTACCTTTTCTGCGGCCTTCATCAGGCGCCAGCCTTCATGACGCTCATCAGCATGTCCGCCTGCGAGCGGCTCCGCATGGCCGCAAGGCCTGTCGCGGCAATGGCATCGCGCTCGTCGGCATCTGCGATCAGCTTGTAGCAGCGCTTGATCATGTCGTCATAGGGCTCAATTGCCAAGCCGCCGATGAAGGGTTGGAGGTCTGGATCGTTGATGTCGCCTTCCGTCAGCACGCAAACGCGATTGGCGAGCAGATAGGAAATGCGGACGATCTCGAAGACGCCGCTCGCATAATGATGGATGTTTATGACGATCTTGGCGCGGGCAATCGCCGCATCGCGTTCCGCACCATAGATGTTGAAGAGATGCGCGACCTTGAGCCCGCCGTCCTTCAGCGTCGTCAGGATATTGTGGCGGCGTTCGTTTATCGAGCCGTAGAAGAGCACTTCGATATCTTTGACGGGGGCGTGCTGTATCTGGCTGAGGCAGCGGCTATAACCGATTTCGAGGACACCGGCGTGATCAATGCCCTTGGCGGCGAGATTTTCCCGGTTGCGCGGGCTGTAGTCGAGAACCGGAAGCGATTTCAGGATCGAGGTGTAGCGCGAATTGATCCAGATGCTTTCTTCGGACACCTGCTCTAGATTGATGACGACGCTGTCCTTCGGCAGATGGCTGACGATTTCGGGGGCGAGAAGATTGCCGCCGTAGATGATCGGCGCACGGCCGGCGAATGCGTCCATGTCGCGGACGATCGGTGCCGAGCCGCCGAGTTCTTCGAAGGCGCCTTGCAAGCCGAGTGCGACTTCATCGAAGGCGTGGCTGTGATTGTAGTTTTCGGGCGTCACGATCCAGATGCAATGACGGTCCTTGTGTGCCTGCCACCCGCCGGCAAAGGGCTGCAATGCGTTGTGGAGCGGCTGCTCGATTTTCGGCGCGGCTGGCATAGCGGGCCTGTCCGTCCGTACCTGCTGCTGCTGCACCGGAGAGGCGCCTGAAGCCTGCGGAGCATGGGCGCGCATCAATTCGCGGTCGCCGATGAATTGGCCGCGCGGCATCCAGCCGGGCGGATCATCAGCCCCCCAAATCAGATGCGGCTGCTTGATGAGCGGCTGGCGGCCTTGCTGCCACGTGGTCAGGAGAGCCTCGTCACGGCTCCGTAGAAAGGCTTCCTTGGCGGCGAAGAGGCCATGCAGCAACCGGCCGAGGCGGACACCGAACTTCCATTCGAAATCGGCAACGGTCGGTACGAAGGCGGCGATCTTCAATCCGGAGGCGATGGCCTGCTGGACATAAAGCCCGAGCAGACGCTCGATCACGAAGGGGCGCATCGTCGCGTTGGCATCGCGTGAATAGTGAGCCGTGCCGGCATAGGCGGTGCCCGCGGCCGTGCCAGCGCACGCCTGGTTTTCCAGCGACTCGAGAATGCGTTCGCAAAAGGCGATATACCCGGACCAGAATTTCCGATTGCCGCAGAAATAGTTGCAGAACATGAAGGCAGTCTTGTCCTGCGGCGGCGCGATCGGATAGCCGAGCTCCTGGATATGCAGAAAGATCGGCTCCATGCCGGGGTGACCGCCAAGCAGCGAATGTTCCCAGACATTGCTGTAGATCGCCGCGTGGCCGATCAGCGGATTGTAAAGATAGGCATCCGCACCCTCTGCCCTGGCCTTTTCCGCCTCGGTGACAAAGGACGGGAAGCTCGTCACCGACTTCATCTCGAATTTGCTGGAGAGCAGCCCCCAGAACACGTCGTCGCCGAGGCCGATCGCCTCGTGATGCTGATGCAGGGTGAGGAAGAGCTCATATTCGCGGGTCGTAGCGTGCGTATTGAACGAGATGTCGAGCGGCATGGCAGCGGCATCGAGCTGACTGCGCTGCGAAGGATCGAGATAAGGCTGATAGATAATCACGGATCCCGTGCCGGCAGCCTTCTCCGTGAGAAGCGCCAGATCAGGAAGACCGGCCGGTAGAGCGGAAATGGGCTGATTGATCGTCAAGGTTTTGTCCTTCGCGAATGGTTACCGTCTGCATAGGCAATCCGCAGAACGGCAATTCGAGCCTGTTTGGTGCCTACTATTTGAGTTGAAGCTTGCGCCACACTGTTCGCAGAACTTTCGCTGATCAGCCTGGAGGGGTGTGGGAACTCGACGATCCGCAGTCAATTTCTCTAGCCAGATTTATTGGCTCAGCCGCTCCTGCTGCCAGTGCCGCAAAGAGTTGCGATGTTACGTTTGGAATTGGGCCGCTCGGTTTATACGCCGCTTTTATAGACCCCATCATTCGATACGGTAGCGATATCCCCGAACAAGGACCCAGGTAGGCTATTGCCATAGAGTTCGGCTATCCGTTTGATGAGAAGATAGCTTCCCAGACGCTCCTGGCAAAATGAGATCGCACGTTTCTGCACGGGATCTTCGGCTTGAAACGGTTGATATCGTTTCGCAAATTCAAAAGACGGCGCGACAAGGCGCACAAAAGTTTCCAGCCACCAGTCCGTCGGATACGTGCCGAGTTCAATGCCTCCTGGAACGAAAGTGCTGGAATTAAAAAAATGCAAAGCTTCGGCTTGCGTTAAACTGTTTGCTTCGATTGAGAGCGCCGTATATCTCATAAAGTCAACAATACTGTGAAAGCGTGCATAGTGTTGAGATATGTTATGGAGATTTAACGGCCGAGGTAGAAAGAAACTTTCTGAAAAAAGCGCCGGATTCTCCGGTCTTGTGATGTCTGCCTCTTCTGACGTCGTTGTATTCATCCCGGGATATTCGGGATTCGGTGTTCCTATTTTTAGTCGCGTTAGAAATTTACGATACTGCCAGATAGTAATGTTACGAGGTTTTACTGATTCTTCCGAAACGACTTTTGCAATGACTATCGTTCCAAGCGATCCCGACAATTTCGCGTGAAGCTCCTCCGGCTCACTGAAAAAATCATAACCGGCAATGACGTCCATACCCTTGTTTTCCAGAGGAAGTTTAGAATTGAGCCATATGATTTTCGAGCCCGCGGGAGGAGGGTAGCTCGGCAAATCCTTATGGCAAACAATGTAAATGGTCATATTTGTAATTAGCCTCTTATGGATGGGGCGTAAGGGGGCGAAGGTATCTGCCTCTGTGGCGACCCTAAAGCACGTTCCTTGCGCGTAGCCGGTGCGAAGGACCCATTCGGGGATGAAGTCGGGTGCCGCAAGCTGAGGTCGTCGACATCCTTTTGCTTGAGCTTGCTGTTGCCGTTGGCGATATCGGCAAGCGTCAGCAAGCCCACAATGGCGCGCGCTGCGCTGCCCGTTTGGCGGAATTCCCTAACGCGAAAACTGAATGATCTCGCCGTTATACTGCGTGCGCGTAGTCTCGCGAAAACCGAGTTTGGCTGCGACCCTCAACGAGGCCTGGTTTTCCGGGCTGACGATGCAGCTCATCGGTTTTCCCGGGAAATAACTCTCCGCCCAGCCGATCAGGGCGGTCAGCGCCTCGGTGGCATAACCGCGGCCGTGCGCCGAGGGCATCAGAGCCCAGCCGACCTCCATCGTTCCCTCGATCGACGGCGTCATCTCCCGGCGGGATTCCATGAAACCGGCCTCGCCGATGAACCGGCCGCTCGCCTTTTCGATGATTGCAAGGAAGCCGAAGCCCATATGGTGCCACATGCCGGCAAGGCGCAGCATGCGGCTCCAGCTCTGCTCTCGCGTCGACGGTACACCGCTGATGAAGCGGACGACGTCTTCGTCCGCCCATAGCACTGCATGCATCTCGAAATCGGCGAGGCGGTGAGGGCGGAGCGTCAGCCGTTCCGTTTCGAGGGTCGGAATGTCGGTCATATCGGGTCCTTCACGCGCCGGGTTCGCCATCCCAATAGTCGAGATCGCCCTCCGGCCGTCCGATATGGCGGAAGCGCCCGGGGTTGCTATCGTCGCTGTTGGTCTTGGCCCTGTTGGTTTTGGCCAGAAACTTTCCGGAATCGGGATATTCGACGATTTCGGTCTTCGCCACCGTCGAAATGCCGAGATAAACGAGCGGTACAGTGCCGGTATTGATGATCTGGTGCGCCGTCTCCGGCCCACCGGCCGGCGCGCCGAGCACGTCTCCCCCCTTGATCGCATGGCGCTCGTCGCCGAAGCGGTATTCGCCGGCGCCTGCTATCACATAGAAAAGCTCGTCTTCGACGTGGTGATTGTGGAAGGGGCAGCCCGATTTGCCCGGCGGCACTTCGTTGTAGCTGACACCGAGACCGGCCAAGCCGAGAAGCGTGCCGAACGAAGTATCGGCGCTTTCATAGAACTCGCCCTGTTTCCAGTGGTCGAGTTTGAGATCGGCGGTATTGATCACCGCGTTCGGTTCCGTCGCCATGATGTCCTCCTGTTGCAGGGAGAGAAGCCATCATCGCGGCTAATAATTCAATGCTTATTTGGGCCTATCTGGGAAATCCCCGGCATGGGCGGAGAGGAGACCGCCGCCCATGCTTTGAGCGCCGCGCACCGATGGGACACGATGCTCTGAAGCGTCAGCGGACGTAGAAGGTCAAGCTTCCGTCGGCTGCCTGTTCGGCATTGACGATGTTACGGACATCGACGCCTTCATTGTTAAGCCGATGGGCAAGCGACCCGTTGGCGTCGATCGAGGCCTGGATGCCGTGAACGGCCTGGCCGGAACGTTCCGGCGCCGAGCGCGGACCGGTCGTTTCGTCGTCGAGGTTACGCCAGTTATGGACCTGCTCGACGTTGAAATCGTTGCCGTGGAAGCTCCTGAGTGTCTGCTCGATACCCTGGGCAGTGTTCATCCCAAGGCTTTCGGCCCGGCTGACGCCGGCAAATCCGAGGGAGGAGAGGGCGGCGGCGATAGTGATGGTGACAACGCGGTTCATGATAGTATCCTTTTCATCTGCTTTGACGGTCGACTGTCGTTGCAGGGGATCGTCTGCGTCACGACATGGAATTGGCGTTGTCCCTTTCGCGATTCAATGGGTTAAGTCACTGAAAATCCATTAAGAATTGTTCATTAATACGGCCTTTGAATTGCCGTCTTCCAGGCATCCGGAAAAGCTGATTTCAAAGGCTTGCCCGCTGACGCAGCCGTGGCGCGGCTATCCCTTTGCTGATATTTCAATTTTGGCGTTGCGGCATCGGGCGAAAGTGCTTGCCATTCCTGCGAAGGCATGTTTTGACCGCGGCCTGCCGAGTGGAAAACGCCCCGCAAAACGAAGGTGAACCATGCCGAGAGAGACCGCTCCCCATATTTTGATCGTTGAGGCCCGCTTCTACGACGACATGGCCGACGCCTTGCTCGAAGGCGCCACCTTCGCATTGGAACAGGCCGGCGCCACCTTTGAGGTCGTCACGGTTCCCGGCGCACTGGAAATTCCAGCGGCGATTGCCATGTCGCTCGATGGAGACGACAATGGTGGAACGCATTATGATGGCTATGTCGCGCTTGGCATGGTCATCCGCGGCGAGACCTATCACTTCGATATCGTATCGAATGAATCCTCGCGGGCTTTGATGGATCTTGCGGTCAGCGAGTCCCTTGCCATCGGCAACGGCATTCTGACCGTCGAAAACGACGAACAGGCATGGGCGCGTGCGCGCCGCTCGGATAAAGACAAGGGCGGATTTGCCGCTCGCGCAGCTCTGACCATGATCGAGCTGAAGCAGAAATTGGGTGCATAACGAATGAACGACGACAAGACGGAACGGCCGGTCAAGACTGCAAACCAGCGGGGCGCTGCCCGACTTGCTGCCGTTCAGGCGCTTTATCAAATGGATGTCGGCGGCACTGGTGTCCTGGAGATCGTCGCCGAATACGAGGCGCACCGTCTTGGCCAGGAACTCGACGGCGCGACCTATCTGAAGGCCGACGCCGCTTGGTTCCGTTCGATCGTCTCCGGCGTCGTGCGCGATCAGACCCATCTTGATCCGCTGATTGCTGCGGCCCTGCAGGATGATTGGGCTTTGTCGCGTCTCGACAGCACCGTGCGCGCCATCCTGCGCGCCGGCGTCTTCGAGATCACCGACCGCAAGGACGTCCCGGTGGCGGTCATCGTCACCGAATATGTCGAGATCGCCCAGGCCTTCTTCGATGACGACGAGCCGAAGCTCGTCAACGCCGTGCTCGACCGCATCGCGAAGCAGGTCCGCGGCGAGGCGAAGAAATAACTCCTTAGCCGCCAAACAATCTCCCGCCTCTTTCTTTGAACTGCAACGGTTTTTCGCCTGTTGCGGTCTTGACGCCACGTAATCGACCAAGCAATCTCCGCACCGCTTAGCTGTGGCATTTCTGTGGAGAGGAAAGGCGATTCGGCGGCGTTTTTGCCGGAGAAGGAGTGATCTCCGGCCTATGGGAGGAAAGAGCGAAATGACCATTCTTTTATGCGTAATTGCATGCGGTCTGCTCTCGGTGGTCTATGCCGCCTGGGCAACTCGGTCGGTGCTTGCCGCCGATCAGGGCAACAGCCGCATGCAGGAGATCGCGGGCTATATCCGCGAGGGCGCTCAAGCCTATTTGACGCGCCAGTACAGAACCATTGCCCTTGTTGGCGTTGTCGTTTTCATCGCAGCCTGGCTGCTTCTTTCCGCCACGGCCGCCATCGGCTTCCTGATCGGCGCTGTGCTTTCCGGGGCTGCCGGCTTCATCGGCATGCACGTCTCCGTCCGCGCCAATGTGCGCACCGCCCAGGCTGCTTCCGCGAGCCTTTCCGCCGGCCTCGACATCGCCTTCAAGTCTGGTGCGATCACCGGCATGCTGGTGGCTGGCCTGGCACTGCTCGGCGTCTCCATCTACTATACCATTTTGACCTTCGGCCTCGGCCATGAGAGCGGCTCGCGCGAAGTCGTCGATGCGCTGGTGGCGCTGGGCTTCGGTGCTTCGCTGATCTCGATCTTCGCCCGTCTCGGTGGTGGCATCTTCACCAAAGGCGCCGATGTCGGCGGCGACCTTGTCGGCAAGGTGGAAGCCGGCATTCCCGAAGACGATCCGCGCAACCCGGCAACGATTGCCGACAATGTCGGCGACAACGTCGGCGACTGCGCCGGGATGGCCGCCGACCTTTTCGAGACCTATGCGGTTTCCGTCGTCGCCACCATGGTCCTCGCTTCGATCTTCTTTGCCGGAGCGCCGATCCTCCAGTCTGCGATGATCTATCCGCTGGCGATCTGCGGTGCCTGCATCATCACCTCGATCATCGGCACCTTCTTCGTCAAGCTCGGCTCGAACGGCTCGATCATGGGCGCTCTTTACAAGGGCCTCATCGTCACCGGCCTGCTGTCGATCGTCGGTCTCGGCGCCGCCACCTCGCTGACGGTCGGCTGGGGCTCGCTCGGCACGGTCGGCGGCGTCGACATTTCAGGCGCGCACCTCTTCTTCTGCGGCATCGTCGGCCTCGTCGTCACCGCGCTGATCGTGGTGATCACCGAATATTATACCGGCACCGGCAAGCGTCCGGTCGTCTCGATCGCCCAGGCCTCGGTCACCGGTCACGGCACCAATGTCATCCAGGGCCTGGCCGTCTCGCTGGAATCGACGGCACTGCCGGCGATCGTCATCGTCGGCGGCATTCTCGCCACCTACCAGCTCGGCGGCCTTTTCGGCACCGGCATTGCGGTCACGGCGATGCTGGGTATTGCCGGGATGATCGTCGCCCTCGACGCATTCGGACCGGTGACGGACAATGCCGGCGGTATCGCCGAAATGTCGCATCTACCGCCGGAAGTGCGTAAATCCACGGATGCGCTCGATGCTGTCGGCAATACGACCAAAGCCGTCACCAAGGGTTATGCCATCGGTTCCGCCGGCCTCGGCGCACTGGTTCTTTTCGCAGCCTACTCCTACGACCTCAAATATTTTGCGGCGAATGGCGACAAGTTCCCTTATTTCGCCGGCATAGGCGAAATTTCCTTCGATCTTTCCAACCCCTATGTCGTGGCGGGATTGATCTTCGGCGGTCTCATTCCCTACCTCTTCGGCGGCATCGCAATGACCGCCGTCGGCCGTGCGGCCGGTGCGATCGTCGAGGAAGTTCGCCGTCAGTTCAAGGAAAAACCGGGCATCATGGAGGGCACGGAAAAGCCGGATTACGGCAGGGCCGTCGACCTTCTGACCAAGGCCGCCATCCGCGAGATGATCGTGCCGTCGCTGTTGCCGGTGCTGGCGCCGATCGTCGTCTATTTCGGCGTTCTTCTCATCTCCGGCTCCAAAGCCTCGGCCTTTGCTGCGCTCGGCGCATCGCTGCTTGGCGTCATTATCAACGGCCTCTTCGTCGCCATTTCGATGACATCGGGTGGCGGCGCCTGGGACAATGCCAAGAAGAGCTTCGAGGATGGTTTCGTCGACAAGGACGGCGTGCGTCACATGAAGGGCTCGGATGCGCACAAGGCCTCGGTCACTGGCGATACCGTCGGCGATCCCTACAAGGACACCGCCGGCCCCGCCGTCAACCCGGCGATCAAGATCACCAACATCGTTGCGCTGCTGCTGCTCGCCGTTCTCGCCGGTTGAGCCATCGTGTGCAGGCACCGCGGTTCGCCGCGGCGCCTGACACGGAGAAGAACGCTGTAACGCCTTGAATTATGAAGTAAAAAACCCGCCGGAGCTGCTCCGGCGGGTTTTCGTATGAGGTGTATTCGATCAGCGCAGGCTGCTTGGGTTCTGCGGCGTACCGCCGGCGCCACCGCCGAACAGGCTGCGGGCAGCGCTCGCGGCACTGCCGCCGGAGAGCATCTGCTGCAGGAAGGTGAGTTCCTTGCCGCCGGTCGGCGTGACGCGCCCGACCGTGTCGAACACCTTGCCGTCCTGCAGGGTATAGTTGGCGCGGCGACTGACGACGCCGTCCTTGTCGAAATAGACCGCCAGAACGCTCTGATCGACGACTTTCAGTTTCTGGAAGGCGACCGCACGCGTGCGTCGCTGCGAAATGTAATAGAAGACTTCACCGTCGAAGGTCGCCGTCGTCGACGGGGTGCCGAGCGAAAGCAGCACCTGCTCGCGGCTCGAGCCCTCCGGAACGAGGTTCAGCGACTGCTGGTCGGCGACATATCCGCCATTGAGCACGGTGCTGGTCTGGCAACCGGAAAGAGCGGTGGTGGAGGCGATTATGAAGGCAATGGCCGCACTGCTGAAGAATTTCACGTCAGACTTGAAATACCGTTTCTTCAACGACATCTACTCCCTTGAGTATCGATAGCAGCCATTTTGGGCCTTGCACGCTTTACCTCCTGCAAAACCATTGTGGCCATTCCGGGTCAAATGTCCCGAATTCGCTTCGCTGACGCATCGAAGGCGTCGTCCCGAAACTGGCCATGATCGGCATTGCAATTCGCGCCTGCTTCGGTAAACCAGCTTTCGAAATCATGCAACAAGGCCAGAGGCCAGCCGGCGTGAAGAATGAGGCATTTCCGGAAAAAACAATGATCTTCGGGCTCTTCCGTAAGAAAAACAACAATCAAGCAATCGTCTACAGGCAATATGCGGCGCTGACGGCGGCCGCGCGCATGCCTGAGATTTATCAGCGGCTCAATGTGCCGGACACGGTCATGGGCCGTTTCGAGATGCTGTCGATCGTCATGATTCTATTTTTTCGCCGCACGCGTGCTTCCGGCACCAGCGGCCAGGAGATCGCCCAGGAGATCGTCGACGCTTTCTTCCAGGATATCGACTATTCGATCCGTGAACTCGGCATCGGCGACAACAGCGTGCCGAAGCGGATGAAGAAGCTCGCCGGCATGTTTTATGGCCGCCTCGAAGCCTATTCGAAGGCGATGGACACGGGCGATGCCGAAGCGCTCTCTGGGGCACTCACGCGCAATATCTACCCGGAAAGCTCGGCACCGGCCGATATGTCCGGCCTCGCCGGGTGGATGATCGCCGCGGAAGCGCATTTGTCCGCCATTGCCGAAGAGGAGATCGCCACCGGTTCGGCAGCGCTCCCACCGGTCGCCACCCCACCGGTCACTTGGCCACCGGTCGATTGAAGGAGGAAACGATGAAGAACAATCGGGACGATGTTCCCTTCTCCTATCACGTCAAGGTCGGCCATATCTCGGCCAACCCCGTCGAGGTCCACGTCGAGGCAGACGCCAAGGAACTGAAGGGGCTTGCCGAGACCTGGAACATTGTCTCGGTCGACAATCTCAGCGCCGACCTGCAGATCGCCCGCTGGAAACGCGACGGCGTGCGCATCAAGGGCCGCGTAAAGGCGAAGCTCGTCCAGTCCTGCGTCATTACGCTGGAACCGGTCGAATCCGCCATCGACGAGAGCTTCGAGCAGATCTTCGTGCCGGACGGCTCCAAGCTTGCCCGCCAGGCCGGTAATGACGCCGGCGAGATGTTGCTCGATCCGGACGGCCCTGATCTGCCCGAGACCTTTGTCGGCGATACGATCGATGCCGGCGAGTTGGTTGTCGAATTTGCCGCTCTGGCGATCGATCCCTATCCGCGCAAGAAGGACATCGAATTCGACGGCCATATCGAGGATGGCGGCGAAGACGACAAAAAGCCCTCGGCTTTCGCTGCCCTCAAGGATTGGAAAAAGGACTGAAGCGTCTCTGGCATTTGACATAATTCAGTTGTAAGCGACGCCAAAACCGGTATTTTGGCCGAAATTTCGCCATCGGCGAAAAGAAGGATCAGGGACGCGTGATCAGAATATCTCTCGACCTCATGGGTGGCGACTTTGGTCCCCAGGTTGTCATTCCCGGCGCCGCCAAGGCGTTGGATCGGCATCCGGATATTTCCTTCGTTTTCTACGGTCTCAAGGAACAGTGCGATCCGGTTCTCGCCAAGTTTCCGAAGCTTAGGGAAAAATCGCTCTTTCACGATTGCGAGCTTGCCGTCAGCATGGAGGAGAAGCCGAGCCAGGCGCTTCGCCGCGGCCGCTACATCTCCACCATGTGGCGCTCGATCGAGGCGGTGAAGACGGGGGAGGCCGATGTTGCGGTCTCGGCCGGCAATACCGGGGCGCTGATGGCGATGGCGAAGTTCTGTCTGCGCACGATGGCCAATATCGAGCGCCCTGCGATCGCCGCGATCTGGCCGACGCTTAAAGGGGAGAGCATCGTGCTCGACGTCGGTGCGACGATCGGCGCCGATGCCCAGCAACTGATGGATTTTGCTCTGATGGGCGGCGCCATGGCGCGGGCGCTGTTCGAGGTCGAACGTCCTACGGTCGGCCTTCTGAACGTCGGCGTCGAGGAAATGAAAGGCCAGGAAGAGGTCAAGGAAGCCGGTCGGCTGTTGCGCGAGGCAAACATCGATTCGCTTGAATATTCCGGCTTTGTCGAGGGCAACGACCTTGGCAAGGGCACGGTCGACGTCGTCGTCACCGAAGGGTTTTCCGGCAATATCGCTCTGAAGACCGCTGAAGGCACCGCCAAGCAGATCGGTGAATATCTGCGTGCCGCCATGTCGCGCACGCTGCTCGCCCGCATTGGCTACCTCTTCGCCAAAAGCGCCTTCGACATGCTCCGCGAGAAGCTCGATCCGAGCAAGGTCAATGGCGGCGTGTTTCTCGGCCTGAACGGCATCGTCATCAAGAGCCATGGCGGGGCGAATGCCGAAGGCATCGCCGCGGCCATCGAAGTCGGCTACGACATGGCCAAGAACGGCCTCAATCAGAAAATAGAAAACGATCTTAAGAAATATCATGCCAAGCGGCTGCCCCCCATGGGCCCGGAAGCTGCATGAGCAATGGGGTTCAATCGACTATGATCCGTTCAGTGGTTCGCGGGTTCGGAGCCGCACTTCCGAAGCGCGTGATGACCAATGGTGACATGGAGGCGATCGTCGACACGTCAGACGAATGGATCGTCCAGCGCACCGGCATCCGCCAGCGTTATCTCGCTGGCGATGACGAGACGACGGCGTCGCTCGGCGAGGCCGCGGCGCGCGCAGCCCTTGCCAATGGCGGCCTGACGCCTGATGATATCGATCTCATCATCTGTGCCACCTCGACGCCGGATAACACCTTTCCGGCAACCTCGGTCAATATCCAGAACCGCCTCGGCATGAGCCACGGCTTCGCTTTCGACGTCCAGGCCGTCTGCACTGGTTTCGTCTATGCGGTGACGACGGCGGACGCCTATATCCGTGGCGGGCTTGCAAAGCGCGTTCTCGTCATCGGCGCCGAGACTTTTTCGCGCATTCTCGACTGGAACGACCGCACCACCTGCGTGCTTTTCGGCGACGGCGCCGGCGCGATCGTGCTCGAAGCGACCGAGGGCGAGGGGACTGTTGCCGATCGCGGCGTGCTGACCGCGCATCTGCGCTCGGACGGCTCGCACAAGGAAAAACTCTATGTCGATGGCGGACCGTCGACGACGGGCACCGTCGGCAAGCTGCGCATGGAAGGCCGCGAGGTCTTCAAATACGCCGTCGGCATGATCACCGATGTCATTCAGGCGGCTTTCGATTCGACCGGCACGACAGCCGATGACCTCGATTGGCTGGTGCCGCACCAAGCCAATCGGCGCATCATCGACGGTTCGGCCAAGAAGCTGAATATCGATGCGGCGAAGGTCGTCATCACAGTCGATCTGCACGGCAATACCTCGGCGGCCTCGATCCCGCTTGCACTTGCGACCGCTGCTGGCGATGGCCGCATCAAGAAGGGCGACCTGGTGATGCTCGAAGCGATGGGCGGCGGCTTCACCTGGGGCGCCGTTCTGCTGCGCTGGTAGGCACGAATCCTAAAAAACTGGCGGCGAACAAGAGCTTGACCGTAAGGCGCAAGACAAATACTCTTCATGCGATTTCACAAAATATTTGTAGTGGGCGGGGAAACCATGACCGGAAAAACAGTGACGCGAGCAGACCTGGCGGAATCCGTTTTCCGAAAGGTCGGGCTTTCCCGGACCGAATCTGCGGAACTTGTGGAAACCGTCATCGACGAAGTTTGCAACGCCATCGTGCGTGGTGAAACCGTCAAGCTTTCCTCCTTCGCCACCTTCCAGGTGCGCGACAAGAACGAGCGGATCGGCCGCAACCCGAAGACTGGCGAAGAGGTTCCGATTTCCCCGCGTCGGGTCATGACCTTCAAGGCGTCGAACGTGCTGAAGACGCGCATCCTCAAGGCGCATGTGTCTCGCAAGGTCAAGCTGAAGCCGCAGAATCCGGCCTCTTGATCATCTGCTTCCCGTTTCTAAACAGCATTTTTTCTCTCCGCACTGTCCTGCGTTGTGCGCAACGTCGACACATGACTTGAATTGTCGGCGCCAAACCGTTGAAATATGATGAGTCGCCGTAGGATCGAGCCGCGAGGTCGCGTAGCAGCATGACGTTGGACAAGAGCCCCGATGCCTTTCGCACCATCAGCGAAGTCGCAGACGATCTTGATCTGCCGCAGCATGTGCTGCGCTTCTGGGAGACGCGTTTTCCCCAGATAAAGCCGATGAAGCGCGGCGGTGGCCGTCGTTACTACCGGCCCGAGGATGTGGATCTCCTCAAGGGCATCCGGCATTTGCTCTATGATCATGGCTATACGATCAAGGGCGTGCAGAAGCTTTTGAAGACCAACGGCAACAAGTTCGTCATATCCGTCGGCCACGGCGATCTTGCCAGCGTCGAGGCGCTTGCGTCGGGCGTCCAGGAGGCTATTGCCGGTGAACCGCGCGTCGGCATGGCCGATGAAGACCAGATTGTCGGCCGTGCCAAGGCGCCGATTACCCGCCGCTTCTTCAACTTTGTGGCTGGCGACGACGAGCAGGAAGTCTCGATTGGCAAGTCGAGCGTCGGCAAGGAAGACCGGGCATTGCTGCAGGAAGCGCTCTACGACCTGCTGGAATGCAAACGCCTGCTCGATCAGGTGCGCTGACCAGAAAACAACTCTTTGCATTTATGCATCGTTAACCCGGAACCGCAGCCCACGTCCGGGCGACATGCATTAGGCTTCGGTAAGCCGCTTCATCGCCTGTTCGAGTTCGCTGAGCTGGAAGGGTTTTTGCAGTACGGGCAATGTGCTTGGGCTGCTGCCAGCAGGGGCGGCGCCATATCCCGTCGCGTAGATATAGGGTTTGCCGCGTTCGTCGAGCAGTTTTGCAACCGGCAGCGAACTCTGCCCTGCAAGCGAGACATCCAGAATTGCAGCGTCGAACTCCGTCTCCCTGGCTGTTGTCAGCGCCCGTTCCAGATCGGGCGCACTGGCGCAAACCCGGTAGCCGAGATCGGCGAGCATGTCCTCAAGTAACATTGCAATCAGCGCGTCGTCTTCGACGATGAATATGTCTTTCATGTTCCCATCCACCCATTCCCCTTGCTGGGCATGGAAATATGTGGACCCCTTGCACGGCTCGTCAAGGTGTCGTGGCCGGCAGTGCGAGAATCAACATATTGCCGGGTGAAATTCGATGTGTAAAAGCTGGGATGCCGTTTGCGCAACGGCTCCTGCATAATTCCTTAAATCCGAATCGATTCAAAGATAAAATCATGCGGAAAATGAAAGAGTTACAGCCTCCTTTGCGCATCTGAAAGACGCGCGGCGCTGTAAGAAGGGATCTGGAATGGATTTGCTGAGTGCCACGGATTGGCTGCGTCATAGGCCGGGTTATACATATCCGCTGGCCGTTGCCTTCGTTGGCCTGACTTTTCTTCTGAGGCTTGCCGCCAGCGACTATCTCTCCGGCTTCCCCTTCTTGAGCTTCCTCCCGGCGATATTGCTGGCGAGTTTTATAGGCGGCGCAGGGCCGGGCCTTGTCGCGGCCATACTTGCCGCTTTCATCGTTCAGCAGTTTTTCGTCGAGCCGCACAATATCTTCTGGCCGGTCAGCGCCGGCCAATGGGTTGGTCTCTCAACCTATCTCGTCAATGCCGCGATCATCATCGGCCTAATGGAGACGATCATTATCGCGCATGGCCGGCAGAGCCGCCTCCGCAGTGAGCTCAACAGTTTCAACACGCGCCTCGAACACACGGTGGTCCAGCGCACCGCCGAGCTCCGGCACGAGATGGAAGAAAACGCAGCCGCTCAGGCGCAGGTGCGCCAGCTGCAGAAGATGGAGACGATCGGTCAGCTGACAGGCGGGGTCGCCCACGATTTCAACAACATGCTGGCGATCATCATCGGCAACCTCGATCTTGCCCAGCGGCGCCTCACCGGAAGCGAGGACCCCCGCATGCTGCATTCGATCCAGAATGCCAAAGACGGCGCCCAGAGGGCCGCGGTACTGACCGCCCGTCTTCTCGCTTTCTCGCGCCAGCAGCCGCTCGCCCCTGAGGTGATCGACCTCAACAAACTGGTCGGCGGCATGTCGGAGCTGCTGCGCCGTACACTCGGCGAGCAGATCCGGATCGAGACCGTGCTTGCCGGCGGCCTCTGGCCGAGTTTTGCCGATCTGAGTCAGCTTGAGAACGCTATTCTGAACCTTGCCGTCAACGCCCGCGACGCCATGCCTGGCGGCGGACATCTGACGATCGAGACCGCCAATACCGAACTCGATGAGCGATATTCCCGGATGCATTCGGAGGTCGAGGCCGGCCAATATGTGATGATCAGCATGACCGACACCGGCACTGGCATGTCGCCTGATGTAATCGAGCGGGCGTTCGATCCGTTCTACACCACCAAGGGACCCGGCAAGGGCACCGGTCTCGGCCTCAGCCAAGTTTACGGCTACATCAAGCAGAGCGGCGGCCACATCAAGATCTATTCGGAGATCGACAGGGGCACGACGGTGAAGATCTATCTTCCGCGTCGTGTCGGGGCGACCGAAGCTCGGTTGACTGCGGCCGGCGCCCAGCCTATCCCCCAGGGCAGCGTCAACGATACGATCCTGGTGGTGGAGGATGATGAGAACGTCCGCACCATGACCGCCGAAAGCCTGCATGAACTCGGTTACACCGTGTTGCAGGCGGCAAGCGGGATGGAAGCGCTTCTCGTTCTGGAAGAAAATCGGGAAGTCGACCTGGTCTTTACCGATATCGTCATGCCGCAAATGACCGGACGCCAGCTGGCCGATATCGTCCAGAAAAAATGGCCGGCGATCCGGATACTCTACACAACGGGCTATACCCGCAATGCCATCGTTCATAACGGGGTGCTCGATCACGGCGTTTCCTTGCTCGCCAAGCCCTTCAGCCTGGAGCAACTCGCCCACAAGATCCGCGAACTCCTGAATGCGCCGGCAAGGACGGAAGGCGAGCGGCCGTGAAGCCGCCAGAGTATGATGCCGAAAGTTAGGCCCACCGGGCCTAAAATCATCCTGTTCTAGGCAACCGCACGTCCACTATTCCCGATCGCTTTATTCCAGCACCTGGATCACACGGTGCGTCTTCGGCTCGACGATCACACGCCGCTCATTGACGACGGTATAGCCGTAGCCGTCCATATCCGGCACGGTGTGCACTTCCACGGTATCGGGCAGCGTCGCACCGACGGCGATATCGCCTTCATAGACGACGGATGGCGTGTTTTGCTCCATCACATAGGTGCGCACCTCGCCCGGCAACACGACGGAGCCGGTCGCTGCGGGATCGGTGACGATGACGGTGCTCTGCGCGAAGGCGGCGGAGCCGATGGTCAGCATGGCGGCCGCAGCCAGCATGATCTTGCGCATGGAATGTTCTCCTTGTTCAACCTGAGACATCAACGCAACGCCGGCCATGCGGCATAGTTCCCGCGCGGCCTTCGCCAGTGCCGAAGAGGCGCAATCTCGGCAATTCAGTTGTTGCTAAATAAATTTATGCACCATACGGTTGAGCTGTTCGAATCACGTTCAATGCGAGTTCGTTCAGCGGCACCTGCGGCGGGTTCTTTACTCTTCGTTAACCATGTTGGCGATTTATACCCTGTGAACGGCCGGTTGGTCGTTGATTCGAAGGTCCATCGCGTTTCGGCTTGCGAATGGATATCTGGAAAGACGATTGCGGCGGCTCGAGACATGCGTTTGCGGAAGACGATATCGCTGGTGGCTGTGGCGGGCATGATGGCCGGCTGCACGTCGACGGGCGGTGTGCGCCAGCCCTCCGGACCGGAGACCGTGGCGCCTGAAAAGGCGCTGGTCCTGCCACCGCCGGGCGGCCCGTCGATCGTCAGCGTCGTCGAGCGTAAGCGTGGCAATGGCGTCGAGCAGACGATCTCGCTGTTTACCTCATCCTCCGTGCCAGGCCAGAACTTCCTGAATGTCCAGTTTTTTGGCGCGTCCGGGGCCAATCCCGGCATCGGCAATGCCGGCTACAGCATGATTAACGAGAGCGGCATTAGCCGCGAGGTGGCGCGTTCGGCCCCCGGTGTGCCGATGGCGACGTCGGCGACCTTCCTGCAGAACGCCTATGGACCCTTCGGTTATGCCTCCGGCCGCAGCCGTAGCGGCGACAGCTGCATCTTTGCCTGGCAGCAGATCCGCTCGAGTGCGGCCGCCAATACTCAGGCGCGCAATTTCGGCATGATCCAGCTGCGCCTGCGTCTCTGCGATGCGAACGCCAGCGAACGCCAGCTGCTCGGCATCGTCTATGGCTATACCATATCGGGCACTTTCGACGGGGTGATCTGGAACCCTTACGGCAATCCGCCGCCGGCCGATGTTGCGCTCGGACGCACCGGCGCGCCGATTTATCCTGACGAGGGCGGCTATCGCGCCAGCCCGATGCCGATCGGCCATGAGCCGGCGCCTGCCATTGTCAGCCGGCCGCGGGCAGTTCCGGCCCGCAGCGTGTCGCCACCGGCGCAAGGCGCCGCACCGATGCCGGCGCCCATCGGCCCGCGCGTGCCGCTGCCGGGTGACGCGCCTCAGGCGAGGATAACGCCGGATGCGGCAGCCGCGCCGGACGAACAAGCTGGACAAACTGCAAGGGCGATCGGCGTCACCGTGCCGTCGCCAGACTGTATAGGCGACGCGGCCATGACGGCCGCCTGCCGGAGATAATCAGCATGCCCGGCGCGCCCGACGGTGCGCCGGTTGAGCAATTTCGAAGGAACGTCGATGCGCAAAGCCCGCAGTGTCATCATCTGGGCCGTGGTTTCGCTCTGCATGATCGTGCTGATCACGCTGCCGGTCAACTTGCAGACCCAGCTGATCACCAGCATCACCGTCGTGACGGTCATGGCGCTGATCAAGATTTTGAAGGGTGAGGGGACCTGGCGCCTGGTGGCGCTCGCCTTCGGCACGTCGATCGTGCTGCGCTATGTCTACTGGCGCACCACCAATACGCTGCCGCCTCTTAACCAGCCCGAGAACTTCATTCCCGGCCTGCTGCTCTATCTTGCCGAAATGTACAGCGTTGCCATGCTGGCGCTCAGCCTGTTCATCGTCGCGACGCCGCTGCCGTCACGCCCCTCGCGTGCCGCCAATCCCGGGCGTTTGCCGCATGTCGATGTCTTTGTGCCATCCTACAACGAGGATGCTGGGCTTCTCGGAAACACGCTGGCTGCCGCCAAGGCCATGGATTATCCGGCCGAGAAGCTGCATGTCTGGCTGCTCGACGATGGCGGCACCCTGCAGAAGCGCAATTCCGGCAAGCTGCTCGAAGCCCAGGCCGCCGCTGCCCGCCATATCGAGCTGAAGAAGCTCTGCGAGGACCTCGACGTCAGCTATCTCACGCGCGACCGAAACGAGCACGCCAAGGCCGGCAATCTCAACAACGGCATGAAACACTCGACCGGCGAACTCATCGCCGTCTTCGATGCCGACCACGCGCCCGCCCGCGATTTCCTGCTCGAGACCGTCGGCTATTTCGAGGACGACCCGAAGCTCTTCCTTGTCCAGACCCCGCACTTCTTCATCAATCCCGATCCGCTGGAACGCAACCTGCGCACCTTCGACAAGATGCCGAGCGAGAACGAAATGTTCTACGGCATCATCCAGCGCGGCCTCGATAAATGGAACGCCGCCTTCTTCTGCGGCTCGGCCGCGGTTCTGAGCCGCAGGGCGCTCGACTCCCAGAACGGCTTTTCCGGCATCAGCATCACTGAAGATTGCGAGACGGCACTGGCGCTCCACGGCGCTGGCTGGAACAGCATCTATGTCGACAAGCCGCTGATCGCCGGCCTGCAGCCGGCCACTTTCGCGAGCTTCATCGGCCAGCGCAGCCGCTGGGCGCAGGGCATGATGCAGATCCTGCGCTTCCGCTTTCCGCTGCTGAAGCGCGGCCTGTCGATCCCGCAGCGCCTCTGCTACATGTCCTCCACGCTTTTTTGGCTCTTCCCGTTCCCGCGGACGATCTTCCTGTTTGCGCCGCTCTTCTATTTGTTCTTCGATCTGGAAATCTTCACCGCCTCCGGCGGCGAGTTCCTTGCCTATACGCTGGCCTATATGCTCGTGAATCTGATGATGCAGAACTACCTTTACGGGTCGTTCCGCTGGCCGTGGATTTCGGAGCTATACGAATATGTCCAGACCGTGCATCTGCTGCCGGCAGTCATCTCCGTCATGCTCAATCCGAGGAAGCCGACCTTCAAGGTCACCGCCAAGGACGAATCGATCGCCGTCAGCCGCCTGTCGGAGATCAGCCGTCCGTTTTTCGTCATCTTTGCGGTGCAGATCGTCGCGCTCATCATTACCATCTACAGGATTTACGCCGAGCCCTATAAGGCCGACGTCACGCTGGTCGTCGGCGGCTGGAACCTCATCAACCTGATCATGGCCGGCTGCGCGCTCGGTGTTGTGTCGGAGCGCGGCGAGCGCGCCCTATCCCGCCGCGTCCGCGTCAACCGGCGCTGTGAATTCGGCGCCAACGGCAAGTGGTATACGGCCTCGATCGAGGACGTCTCCGTTCACGGCGCAAGGCTTCATATCTTCAACAAGAATCTCGACGACATGCTCGTCGGTGCCGTCGGCGAAATCCGCTTCCGGCCCTATAGCGGCGCGGATCTGGAGACTCTGCCGCTCATCGTTCGCAATATCGAGCCGTCGGGTGACATCAGCAATGTCGGCTGCCAGTACGTGCCGAAAAGCGCCCTCGATCATCGCCTGATCGCCGACCTGATGTTTGCCAATTCCGGCCAGTGGACCGAGTTTCAGGCCTCGCGCCGCCGCAATCCGGGCCTGATCCGCGGCACTATCTGGTTTCTCGGCCTGTCGTTCTACCAGACGAGCCGCGGCCTCGTTTACTTCTTCCGCAGCATGCGGCCGGAGCGGGAAGCCCAGCAGCAGGCGGCAAAGGTCAACGCCGGATGAGAATGATCGTCGCCGCCTCGCTTTTGCTGCTGAATGCCTCCGCCTTCGCCCAGGCGCAGACGGCACCCTTCGACATGTCCGGCGAGCGGCCGCCCGGTGCCGCCGTTACCCCGAGATTGACATCGCCGACCCCGCCGGCAGCGACCCAGCCGGCAACGGCCGTGCCCGCAGCGGCCGCGGTTCCCGTCACGCCACCGGTGTCCGTACCACCGGCACCCGCAACCCAGGCTGCTCCTGCTCCTGTGCCTGCACCCGTCCCCCCGGCGATCGCCGTTCCGCCGCAGCCGACGGTGCCGGCGCCCCAGCCGGCCGCGGCGGCAAATGCCGCTCTGCCTCCGCGCTCCGGCGATGTCCGCCGCTATGTTGTGCCCTTTTCGAAACTCGGCCTCGGCGGCGAATATGACCGGCGGTCATGGACCGTCTATCTGACGCCGGAACAGGCGGCCGCCAAGGCGAGCTTCACCTTCGCCTACCAGAATTCGATCGTCGTTGCCCCTGAGGCCTCGGCGCTGACCGTCTATCTCAATAACCGCCCGATCGGCCAGCAGCGCATCGGCTCGGCGGACGGTTCGTCGAAAGTGACTTTCGAGGTTCCGCCCGGTCTGCTGCAGCCGGGCGCCAATCTCGTCACCTTCGAAGCCGCTCAGCGCCACCGGACCGATTGCAGCATCCAGTCCACCTATGAATTGTGGTCGAATGTCGATCCGGCCGGAACCTATCTGAGCTTTGCCGGCAGCGATGCCGCCCAGTTGGCGAGCGCCGACGCGATCCGCGCCATCGGTGTCGACGGCGCCGGCAAGACCGAGTTCGATATCGTCGTCCCGGCGCTGGAGCAGCCGGGAACCACCAAGCCGCTGCTACGGCTGGCGCAGGGCCTCGCGGTGCTGAGCAGCATGCCGAACCAGATCTTTGCCTTCAGCACCGCTTCGCTTCCGGCCGGTGGACCGGGTAAGCTCAGCGTGCTCGTCGGCACCGCGGCGGAACTGCGGCCGCTCTTTCCCGGCCTGCCGCCCGGCGCCGAAAGCGCTGCACTCGCCGCCTTCGTCACCGATCCGCGTAGCGGCTCGCCGGTGCTTCTGATCAGCGGCCCCTCCTGGCAGGCGGTTTCCTCGGCGATCGATATCATCGTTTCGCCGACGGACAGGTCCGCAGATGTTCGCCGCGACGTGCTGACCACCGAGCGCTGGAGCGCGCCGAACGCGCCGCTGGTTTTTTCCGACACGAACATCGCTCTGTCTCAGCTCGGTGTGAAGACCACCGAATTCTCCGGCCGGCGGTTGCGCACCAGCTTCAATATCGCCGTGCCGGCTGACTTTTATGCCAATGCCTATGGCGAGGCGAAGGTGCTGCTCGACGCCGCCTATACCGATAACGTGCTGCCCGGCAGCCACATCGATATCTACGTCAATGACAACATCGCCTCCACCGTGCCGATCACCACGACCACCGGCGGCATTCTGCGTCATCTGCCGATCCGCGTGACGATGCGGCACTTCAAGCCCGGTCTCAATTCGGTGGCGATCGAGGCGATCCTGATGACCAAGGACGATGCGGCTTGCGCACCGGGCGCCACCGCCGCTGCCAATCCGCGCTTTGCGCTGTTCGATACCTCCGAGCTGCACATTCCGGATTTTGCCCGCGTCGGTCAGCGGCCGAATCTGGCCGCCATGGCCGGCACCGCTTATCCCTATGGCCGGGCTACCGAGCCGACGCCGCTGTTCATCGACCGCATCGATGCCGACACCCTTTCGGCCGCCGCAACCCTGCTTGGCCAGATGGCGATCACTGCCGGCCATCCGATCGCTGTCGAAAGCGTCGCCTCGCCGAATACGATCGGCGATCGCGATGCCATCTTCATCGGCTCCATCTCGCAAATGCCGGCAACCGCGCTGTCGCAGACCAATATCTCCACCGCCAGCCAAGCCTCCTGGCGTCCCGTGACGGACGCGCAGACGGGCGTCGTCGATACCGGCACGGCCTTCGAGGAGTGGAATTCCAAGGTCAGCGGCGGTCTCCTGCACAACCGTATCACGGCCTTTCGTGAGTGGCTGTCGCGTAATTTCGACATCTCCCGCAATTCGCTGCAGTTTGTGCCCGGCGCCGAGGAAATCTTTACGCCGCCAAACGTCGCGACGCTGCTGGTTGCCCAGGGCTCCAGCCCCGCGGGAACGGGCTCATGGACCGTGGTGGCGGCGCCGTCGGCGAAGGATTTGCGTGAAGGGCTCGAGGTTCTGACCGCGCAGCTGAACTGGCCGCAGATATCAGGCCACATCACCACCTATTCGAGCAAGACGGGCAAGATCGAGACGCTGCCTGTCACCCGTTTCGATTTCGTGCCGTCGATGCCCTGGTCGATCGCCAACTACCGCCTGATCGCCGCCAACTGGCTATCGACGAATATCCTCTCCTACGCCTTCCTGCTGGTCATCTTCCTGCTGTTGATCGGCCTTACGACGTCGAGAATGCTCAAAAGACTGGGCCGGTCGAAATGAGAGGGTGGCGCGCGCTCCTGCTGGCAGCAACGGTCGCGCTCGCACCGAGCCCGTCCGTCGTCGCGCAGCAGGCGATGATCAATGCCGGCGCATGGTCGGCCTACAAGGCGAAGTTTCTCGATCCGACCGGCCGCATCGTCGATAACGGCAATGGCAATATCAGCCACAGCGAAGGCCAGGGCTACGGCCTGCTGCTCGCTTACCTCTCGGCAAGCCCCGCCGATTTCGAGCAGATCTGGTATTTTACCCGCACCGAGCTGCTGCTGCGCGACGACGGGCTGGCGGTTTGGAAATGGGATCCGAGCGTCAAGCCGCACGTGACCGACACCAACAATGCCACGGACGGCGACATGTTGATCGCCTATGCGCTGGCGCTGGCCGGCACGGCATGGAAGCGTGAAGACTATATCCTCGCCGCCTCCCGTATGGCGCAGGCGCTGCTTGCCGAAACCGTCGCCAGCTCGGAGGGTCGCACCTTGCTGATGCCCGGGACCGAAGGTTTTACCGGCAGCGACCGTGACGACGGCCCCGTCGTCAACCCGTCCTACTGGATTTATGAGGCCATCCCGGTGATGGCCGCGCTCGCTCCGTCGGATGCCTGGAAAAAACTGTCGGACGACGGCGTGGAGCTGTTGAAGACGATGCAGTTCGGCCCGCGCAAGCTTCCCGCCGAATGGGTGAGCCTGCACGATAAGCCGCGGCCGGCAGAGGGGTTCGACGCCGAATTCGGCTATAATGCCATCCGCATCCCGCTCTATCTCGCGCGTGGCGGCATCCCCGACAAGGCGCTGCTCATCCGCTTGCAAAAGGGGATGTCACAAGACGGCGTTCCCGCCACCATCGATCTGACCACCGGCCGGCCGAAGACCGTGTTGCCGGACCCCGGTTATCGAATTGTTAACGATGTTGTGGCCTGTGTTGTCGATGGGACCAAGCTGCCGGGTTCGGCGCTGCAGTTTGCGCCCGCACTCTATTATCCGTCCACCCTTCAACTTCTCGGGCTGGCCTATATCGGGGAGAAGCATCCGGAGTGTCTGTGAAGTCTTCTCTCGTGGCGGTCTCAGCGGCAGTGATGGTGGCGACCGTCGTCACCGGACTGAAGGACCGTGCCGCTCTGCAGGAAAGGTTCGGCCTTGGTTCTGTTGGCAGGCCGGCGCCGGAGCTGATGATGATGGGCCGCATCAAGCCGACCGAGGTTGCCGGCAATTCCGAATTCAACGCGCAGCTCGTCGCCGACAAGATCGAGGCGATCACGTCTTCGCCGCCATCGGCATCGGATATGCCCGATCCGAATGCCGTCGCGCGGCAGCCTGCAACACCGCAGCCTGCGGTGCCCCAACCTGCCACGCCTCAACCTGCTACGCCTCAGCCGGCCGCTGAGCTCGCGCCGGTCGCGCCCGCCATCGTGTCCGCGCCGCCGGCGGCGCAGCAGGCCGCCGCGCCGTCGCCGCCTGCCGTCGATGAAAGTGCGCTTCGTTATTTCGCCAGCCGCGGCGACAAGGTGCGCCTGCAGGCTGAGATCTCCCGACTTCAGGCACTCTACCCGACCTGGGTTCCGCCGGCCGATCCGCTCGCCGTGCCGCAGAATGGCGACAAACAGCTCGAGGCCATGTGGCAGCTTTATTCCGATGGCCGTTACGCCGAGCTGCGCAAGGCGGTCGCCGACCGTCAGGCCACCGATGCTGGATGGCAGCCGCCCGCCGATCTGCTCGACCGCCTCGACGTCGCCGAGGGCCGCGCCCGCCTCGTCAACGCTTCCGAGCTCAAGCAATATGCGACGGTGGTCGATATCGCTGCGGCAACCCCGAGCCTGCTCACCTGCAGCGAGGTCGACGTTCTCTGGCGTGTCGCCGAAGCCTTCGTCCAGACGGAGAGGGTGCAGCGCGGCCAGGACGCCTATACCTACATCCTGATGAGCTGCGCCAATCCGGCCGAACGGCTGGCGACCGTCGAAAAGGCCTCGACATTGCTTGCCTACCAGCCGATGCAGGCGCTGCTCGCCCTCGAGAAACCTGCGAGCGACGGCAGCAGGGAATTCGACGCGATCCGCGACAATCTCGCCCGACGCTTCATGGCCGAAGGCAATGACGATCCGAAGCTCGCCATTGCGCCCGATTACGTCGCCCGCCTCGAAAAACTCGCCGGAACCGAGGGGCTTGCGTCGGATGCGCTGCTGCTCGGCTGGCACCAGCTTCGCCGCAACAATGATGCCGATGCAGAGAAGTGGTTCCGCGCCGCCCGTGCCAAGGAGGATACGGCCGCCGCTTCGCAAGGGCTGGCGCTGGCGCTGATCGCCCGCAAGGCTCCTCAGGAGGCCGAGGATGTGATGTTCCGCTGGCGCGCCGATTCCGATGATGCGACAGCAACCTATCTCGCCGCCACCGCCAACCTGATGGCGTTGCAGCCGCCGGCCGATCTCGCCGAAGATGTGCTGCATCGCATCGCCGCCGAGGTCATTGCCCGGAAATATGTGCCGACGGCGCAGCAGTTCGGCTGGTATGCCCGCTCGCTCAACCAGTTCCAGACCGCCGCACGCTGGTTCGAGACCGCACTTGCCTGGAAAGCCGATGACGAGCCATCCGCCTATGGCCTTGTCGTCACCCGCGACCAGCTGAACGACAGCAAGGGCGTGCTCGACATCCAGCATGCCTGGGCCGGCCGGTCGACCCGGATCACCAATCTCGAAGACAACTCCTCTTTGACCCAGAATGTCGGCACGCAGCCCGGGCAGGCAAAGCTTGCCCCGCAGCAGCCGGTTCAGCCGACGCAGCGCCCGGCTGCCGCCGAGCCGCTTCCGGCCGAGCGGCCGGCGGCACAGCAGCCCGGGCCGGAGGTCGCCGTTCGCACGGCGAGGCCGGCGATGCAGACGGTGACCGTTGAGCGCGGTGCGCGCCAGCCACGCGGCTGCTCGACGACTGTAGATGCAGGACAGCTCAGCCCGGCAAACGCGCTGTCGCGCGGCTGGTGCCTGATGGACATCAACCGACCGATGGAGGCGATCTCCGCCTTCGAGATCGCACTGAAGAGCCCGATCCGCAAGGACCGTGAAGACGCAGCCTATGGCCAGAGCCTTGCCTATCTGCGTGCCGGCCTCTCCAGCAATGCCGCCGTTGCTGCCACCAAGGCGCCGCAGAACCGCCAGCGCGCCGCCGAGCTTCAGGTGGCGATCCTCGCCGACCGTGCGCTTTCGGCCTTCGACGCCGGGCGTTATCGCGAAACCCTCATCTATCTCGATCAGCGCGCCCAGCTGCAGCAGGAGCGCATAGACCTGATGGTCTTGCGCGGCTACAGCTATTTCAATTTGAAAATGTACGGCGACGCGACGCGTATCTTCGAAGCCGCCGCCGCGACCGGCAACCGCGACGCCACGCGTGGTCTGGCCGATGTTCGCAGCGTCACCCATCCCGAAGTCAACGACTGACGTTGACGCCGCCACCGCTCTCCGCTACTCGCCTGCTTGGGGGCCGCCCCGGCCTCCCGCGCCCCAAGGAAACGCCCGTGCCCGCTCTCCGTGACATCCTCGACAGGTCATATGACGCCTTCCTCTTCGATATGGACGGAACGCTGCTGAATTCGATCGCCGTCGTCGAACGGGTCTGGAGCGACTGGGCAAGACGCCACGGCTTCGAACCGGAGGTTTTCCTGAAGACGATTCACGGCATCCGCGCCTCCGACGTTATCCGGGGGCTCGGCCTCCCAGGCGTCGATCCGGCCCATGAGGCGGACCTGCTGCTCGCCGAGGAGATGGAAGACGTCGCGGGCATCGTCGAGATCCCCGGCGCCATCCGCTTCCTCTCCGCCATCGCCGATGGAAAATGGGCAATCGTCACCTCGGCGCCGATCGAGCTCGCCAGGCGGCGAATGGCGGCCGCCGGCATCCCGATGCCGAAGGTCATCGTCAGCGGCAAGGAGGTCAAATCCGGCAAGCCCAGCCCCGAAGGTTATCTGCTTGGCGCCAGCCGCCTCGGCGTCGATCCCGCGAGATGCCTGGTCTTCGAAGATGCCGTCGCCGGCATTCTCGCCGGCGAGGCCGCCGGCGCCGATGTCACCGTCATCACGCAAACCCACGCCACGCCCTTCGAAACACCACATTTTTCGATCGCCAACTACCAGGCATGGCAGCCCCGCCAAACCGCCGAAGGCCGGCTGACGCTCACCGCGATCTGACCATTCCGACAAACCGCCTCCTTTTTGTTGGGGGCAAGGTTTTTCCGCTTGCATTGCACGCGCTGAAAAACTAAACGAAACAAGCCGTTTCGGCAGGTCGGGGCGTAGCGCAGCCCGGTAGCGCACTTGACTGGGGGTCAAGGGGTCGCAGGTTCAAGTCCTGTCGCCCCGACCATTTATCCCCTTGAAATCCCAGTCACAATGTCAATTTTCGTTGCCTTGCTAGAGGCGGAAACGGGACGTGGCGTTGGCAAGTATGCGGAAACGGGAACCGGAAATCCCGAAAAAGTCCCCAACGAAAATTTTATCTGTTCATGCTATTTGCCCGCCCGTGCGCCGCCCCTGCAGGGGCGGGGGCTTGCGATTGGCCTTCAGTGCGGTTTCTGAGCGATCGCAATCATCGATTTCGCCAGGAGCGGAATCCTCCCGACATATTCGAAATCGACGTCTTCGAAACCTGTTTCATGCAGGAGGGTGCTCAGCGTTTCCGGAGACCAGAATTTGATATGGCCGTGATTCTTGAGAGGCATGAAATGGTCATCCATCTTGCCGCTCACGGCCAAGGCCAGATTTTTCCAGTAACCGTGAAACGGCGTCGACATGACCGCGATGCCGCCCGGCTTCACCAGATCGTACATGGTGGCCGAGAAAGTCTTGGGATCATAAACGTGCTCCACGACCTCAAGGCTTATCACCGCATCGAAGGTCCCATACCGGCTGGAAAGATCTTCGTAACCGGAGCCAATTTCCAGCGGAAGATCGGGGTGGGCCGTTCTCGCTTTGGCAATTCCGTCCTCGGATGGATCGACACCGATGACATCATAACCCTTTCCCGCAAGCACGGCTGCAGCACCGCCGGCACCACAGCCGAGGTCGAAGACCGACGTTTCGTTTGCCTGCTGGAAACTGTTCTCGAGAACATCGACAACGGCTGGCAAAATGTAAGAATGGGCGGTCGCCGGCTTGGCGTGTACATAGGTCGTCGCGTCTAGTTCGATAGACATTTTAACTCCTGAAGATGTGAGCCCGCCAACACAATAATACGCAACGCAATCGTACGGCGGACTTTGACGGCAGTGTGGTGTCGTTGTGGTATTAACGTGATTAGCGCCGAAGGCGCTCCTGGCAGCTGGTGCCGCCGGTCGATTTGCGGTGCCGATCATGACGCAGATCCCCAGCTGTTGATCGGCCGTTAGACCAAGGTCGCCTTCGTCTCAGGGACGGTTGATCGACAGGGTAGCAAAGAGATGCAGAGAACGTGCCGCAATTCAGCTTGTCCCATCGCAGGTCAAAAAAAATCGCTAATTCGACGGCGGCCTTGTAGCTATTTAAAGTAAACAATGCAGGAAATACCCTTAACGGCTGTGATTTCTAAATAAATAATTCGGTTTCTTTAGGGATAACTCAGTTAGATGGGGCTTGAAGTTTGCATTGTTCTAAGATTATACACAAGTTAAATTCGAATTATCCAATTTGAATTTAAAAAAAACGAAAGCTCTTCGCATTCGTGCAAATACGTGTAGATTAACAGCGTCCCTGTCACAACGAGCCTGATGCGAGCGCATGGCGGATATGAAACAGAATTTAACTTGCAGGCAAGCCCTCGCCAGTGCGTTCCAGGCCCTGACAGACGAGGCCGTGAAAGCCGGCTGGTCGGAGGGCGATGTCGCACTTGCGCTTGCGGAAATTGCCGAGGAGCGTGTGATCGAGGTAACCGCCAAGGTGATCATGGAAGGCTCCATTCACCCCCAGTTCGCCGCCGCTGGCCGCCACACCGGCTAATCTCACAACAACAATCCCGCCGTCTTCGCCGCAGTGATGAAGGAAGCCTGTGCTGTGCGCGGGCTGCGCAGCCCGTCGAGTGCATCCAGGCAATGCTGGCGCGCAATGCGATAATGGCGCCCACGCTTACTCGGCCATTGTTTGAGATATTCGACGGCTTCCCAGACGGTGGAAACGATCAGGCTGCTATCTGGGGCAAAGACCCGGATGGGGGAGGGAAAGCGAATTTCACTCAATATCTGCACTCACTGATTCCTGGCGCGGTCCGAACGCGCGGGGCAAAAATTTGTTCCCTGATTTTGTTCCGTGGAAATTTGCGTAGTTGCTAAAGTTCAAGCCGTCGCGCATAATCATTTTGCTGGTTGCGGAGGGCGGCCGGCAATGCAAGCGTGAATGCGTTTGCCCTCGGAGGAAATGCGGCGTGATGTTGCGATCATCAATCCATCCGCATGATTTACCGTTGTTTTCGGAAGATCTCGATCTGCTGTCGCAAGTGCTCGACAAGGTCTGCGAGGACCGCGGTCTTGTCAGGACGACGCCCGAAGCCGAGCGGATCGGTGCGGTCATCATTCAGCTCTACAGGCAGGGCGTCAAGGACGGCGGCAAGCTCGCCGATCTGGCCAAGACCTATCTCTGACGCTCAGTTCTGCTCGATCGAGACACCGTTCTTGCCGATGCTCATCTCGATCCCCTGCGGCTTGCTCTCCTCACGGTAGATATAAGCGCCGAGGCCGATAACGGCGACGACGAGAACGCCGATGATGACGTAGAGACCATTGCTGCGGTTCAACTGACTGCCCCTCAATATCCTTTAGGACAGCGGAAACGGCCGGAACGCCTATTTGGTTCCATTAATGCAGATCGCCGGGAAGTGTGCAGCGGTTCCCGGATAACGACATGCATAAAAACAAGGAGCTAAAGCGCGTCGTATGAATCAAGTTAACTGCGACGCGCTTTAGAATAGCGATTTTAAGCCGCGTCGGCCTAATTCTGAAGGCCCATTCTAAATTGAAGAGTTAGAACACGATGCTGTCCGAAAACCGCGCAGTTTTCGGCACCATGCGCTAATCGTCATTGGCGGCGTTGAGGTTCTCCGGCCGGATACCGTCGTCGCTGGACGTACGTGCGCGCAATCGAATGCCGGGGCCGCCTTCATCCTGGTTGCCGCTGGACAGGAAGATGATGCCCTGCGCCTCGAGCGTGCTGCGAACATCAAACAGCGCGTGCGGCTCGCCCGCAAATTCGCCATTTTCCAGCGCCGCTACGGTCTCGATCGGCAAGCCACTTGCGGCGGCGAGCTCTTCGATACTCATTCCGATCATCGCCCGCGCGCCACGTATCTGTGTTGCTGTTATCATACCGCAAAATCTAGCGCATTCACCGTAGTTCTCAAGTGGCGCGAGCCGATCATGCGTCCTTCAATTTTACACCAAATAGATCGTCGTGCATGCGCTCGACCGCGACCCCCATTCCTCCCATCAGCGCGGCGCGGTTCCCAAAGCGGCTGATTTCGATGCGCGGCGGATAAGGCGTGCAACGCGGCAGGAAACCCCGGATCGCATTTACAAGTTCGGGTCTTGCACCGATGCTGCCGCCGGTGATCACCAGTTCAGGATCAAGCGTTGCTCCGATGGCCGCAATGGCGACTGCGACCAGCCTTGCCGTCTCTTCAATTGCCGCCACGGCGCTTGTCTCTCCCGCATTGAAGGCGGCGAAGAGGTCGGCCACGGTGGATGCGTTGCGCCCGCCGAAACCCGTGTAGCGACGAAGCATCGCGACACTGCCGACCGCGCTCTCAAATGTTCCAAGCGTAAACCCGCCAGGATCGAAAGCGTCTCCGCCGATCGGGAGATAGGCGATTTCGCCGGCCGCGCCACGCGCGCCGCGCAGCAGAGCACCATTGGCGATAATGCCCATGCCGACGCCGGTTCCGAGAGCGATGAAAGCAAAATTGCCGGTCTCGACACCGTGTCCCCGCCATCGCTCCCCTTGCGCCGCCAGGTTGACATCGTTTTCGACGATCACCGGCACGCCCATCCTATCGCTGAAGACCTGCCACAGATTCATGGCGTCGATGCCGGGAATGTTCGGTGCCACATTGATATGGCCGGTGGCGGGATCGAGCACGCCGGGACTGCCCAGAACGACGAGACGGAGCTTGTCGGCGGTCGTTCCGACAGCAAGCGCCAGTTCAACGATCACATCGCTGAACTGATTGACGAGATGCATTCCGCCCCGTGGGTCGGTGGCCACTTTGGTTTCGGCGACGACGTTGCCCAACAGATCGCAGATCGCCGCAGCAATCTTGGTGCCACCGAGATCGATGGAGACAGCCAGTCCTGCTCGTGCATTGATTTCATAGATGATCGCATTCCGGCCGGGTCGACCGTCGGTCTGTCCGATCGGTTTCAGCCAACCATCATCTTCAAGGTCGCGCACGACATCGGAAATCGTCTGTTTTGACAAGCCGGTCAGCTTGGCAATATCGGCGCGGGAGATCGACCCGCTGGCCAACACGGTGCGGATCACGGCATTGGTTGAAATTTTTCGTGCGATTGGAGTCTGTACGACAGAAGAGGTCATTGCTATCCGGCCAGCTCGTTGCAATTAGTTCGGAGCACATACTTAATTAGCACGATATTGGCTTTCCAATATCGCGAAAGGCGAGATCTGAAGCTCTATCTGATCATCTCTACCGGTTTTCAGTACACTACAGCTCTCTCTTTGTCTACGTCCTTGACAAACGGAAGGCTACCTGTAGGCTGGGATCAATTGCGGGGATTGCCAATGATAAAGCCCTCGACTGATGGACAGCTTTTCGCCGAAGAGGGCGTTTTATTGCCTGTAATGGCGCCACGCCTTCAGGCGGATGTTCATCCGGATGGATACGCTGATCTTGCTCTCTGGGGCGCCGGCAGTCTGGGGCGTGTGAGATTTTCTGCCGTCGGGGGGCCTTATACCTATGCCCCGAACCGAATGGTCTGCGAACATGGCGGCGTATTCGTCGCGCAGTCGCTGCCGGTGATGTTGATCAGAGGCGTGCGTCTCCAGGGTGTATATCCGGCGCGCCGTTGCGCCTGGTGGCATGAGCCGGATGAACAAGGCGCAAGCGCGAGGCTCACTCGGACCGATCATCGGCGGATTTTCGAAATGGGCTGGGGTGTGCTCATCGTGGACGCTCTCGGCTCGGATCTTCGGATTGCCGTCGGCGCATCGAGAGGCGAAGCCGAGAAAGCTCTCAGCCTCACCAGCCAGGCCATCATTACGGAAGCCGCTGAATATGTTGCACGTTGTGATCTGACGCCCGACGCCGACGCGCTGATGCGCAGCATGGTCAGCCAGGGGATACATGCCGCCCTTTCCAGCATCAGACGTGATGAACACGGCGCCTTCGCTGGTCTTGCCGCAGGGCAGGCCTATAGTGCTCCGGCGCGGACCTATTACCGCGATGGCTATTGGACGATGCAGCCTCTTCTGACGCTTGCGCCGGAGGCGGTGCGCGACGAGATCCGGCTGCTCGCCAAGGGGGTCCAGCCGGATGGAGAAGCTCCAAGCGGCGTAATCTTGACCGGGCCTGCGCAGTCAGAGGCTTGGCAGCGCTTTGTCGCCGACAGCAAGGCCAATCCCAAAACCCACAAGAGGGCGGTTCCGGAGTACCACAACCGTCCGCAAGATTGGTGGAGCGACCACTTCGACAGCCCGCTCTTCTTTATTCTTTTCATTGACGACTATTTCAGCGCAACGAAAGATACAGCCGAGGTGCAACGGCACTGGCCGATCGTCAAGGCAATCGTGGAGCGTTATCTCAGCATGGCCGGTCCTGGCAGCGTTCTGCCGCTGAAGCCGCGCAACGACCGAGACTGGGCGGACAACGTCTATCGTGAGGGTCTGGTCTCTTACGATCTGGGTCTTTTCGTAGGCGCCATGGACGCGGTGGCAAGGCTTGGAGACAGTCTCGATCCGACGCTTGCCGAACGCGCACGCAAGACCGTAAATCTTGCCCGCGAAGAAATCGAAGCCAAGCTCTATGTGCCGACAACGGGAGGATATGTCGACTATGGAACGCCTGGCGCTTTTGTCGAGGATCATCTGGCTCTCGACAGCCTGACCTTGTCGCGATTTGCTGCGATTTCCGGGCAGAAGGCGGTTGGCTTGCTGAGAGCATTTGAAACGAGACTCGAAACGCGCAACAATCAGGAGCAGCCCTATGGCAGCTGGGGTGTGATGTGCGCCTATCCGCCATTCAAACGGCCAAGCGATCTGCGATCCAAGACGGCTTTTCCCTACCGCTACCATAACGGCTCGGACTGGCCGTATTGGGATGGCGCCTATGCCGAAGAACGCCTTCGCCACGGACTTGGCGGTGCGCGCTATGCACTGACACGCTGGTGGGAAACCTGCCTCGAGAATGGCTGGATCGGTGCGGTGGAATATTTCTCCCCGCCTTACGGGCGCGGCTCCCTGCTTCAGGGCTGGAGTGCCATGCCGGCGGCAGTTGTTTTAAAATACGGGCTTGACGCCGCAAATGCGGAGCCAATCTCATGAGCATGACGGCTCGCTCGGTTCTAAAGCAATTCCAGCAAAAGCGTGCAGCGGTTTTGCGGGGAAAAGCGCGACCCGGTTTGGCCAGGGAATTGCGTGAAAATAACGAGCTAGAGCATTTTCGTGATTCGAAGAAAAACGGAAATGCTCTAGTCGGATCCCTCATCGATCCGCATGGCGAAGGCGACGGAACCGTCCCGTTCGAGTTCGGAAAAACCAAGATGACGGTAGAAACCTCTGGCGCGTTCGTTGTTTGGATCGACCCCGAGATGCACAGCCTTTACCCCGTGATTGCGAAGCGCCTGAAGCTCGGTGCTGATCATCCTGCGCCCCCAGCCGCCTGCCTGAAGTCCGGGAAGAATGTTGATGTGAAGATGCGCGGGATAATCGTTTTGAAGCCACGTCGTTCCGCTTCGCGGATTTTGAATTCGCTCGATCACATCGGCGTCGCGCGGATGGCTGGGTGTCAGTCCGGCGATCTCTCGGCGGACGAACGGCCACCAGTGTGTCGCCAAGTCTTTGTCGAACCCGCCGGTATCGGCCGCTCCGACGACATAGCCGACCGGCCGGTCGCCCTGAACGAGAACAAAGGCAAGGTCTCTGGCAAACTTGAGATAGGGTACCGACCAGATGTAACCGGGCAGATGCGGGTCGCTATAAAGCGCGCTGGCATCCTCGCCGCCATTGGCGGTTTTCAGGCAGATGTCGAAAAGAGCTTCGACATCCGCTTCAATCGCCGGGCGGATGAAGCAGTTGCTGTCCATACCTTTGCCACCTCCTGCGTGGCGCTTTGTCATTGTAGGTCGCGAGAGAGACTCATGCATTGACGATTACCTCAGATTCGCAGGCCCGGCAAAGGTCTGGAAGGAAACGTTCGGCCGGTGCCAGGCGCAAGGCTCGGATGGGGAGTGGAGAATAAACCAAGTGAGGTGGAGCAGATGAATAGAACCGTGAAATCGATCAGCATACTGCCGGCATACCGATTGAAAGCAGCCGTCGCGCTTGCAGGCGCGGCGCTTATGAGTTTCGGCCTTTCCGCGGCCCGCGCCGACGATCTGGCTGTGTGGGATGACCAAACCTTCGAAGGCCAGAGCGCGGTTATCGAGCAACTGAATAAGGAGTTCGAAGCCGCCCATCCCGGTGTAACGATCAAACGCACCGCCCGCACCTTCGATGACATGAAGCTGACGCTGAAGCTTGCGGTTTCGGCAGGGGATGGCCCTGTCATCACCAAGGTCAACCAGGGCGCCGGCGACATGGGCGCGATGATCAAGGAAGGTTTGCTCCTGCCGGTTGACGAGTACATCAAGACATATGGCTGGGATAAGCGGCAGTCGGATTCCGTGCTTGCTCGAGACCGCTGGGATGGGCCAAAATTCGGGGTCGGCAAGACCTACGGCATATCGGGTCTCGGCGAGATCGTTGGCCTCTACTACAACAAGAAGATCCTCGACGACGCAGGCGTTAAACTGCCGCAGTCCTTCGAGGAGCTTTTGGCTGATCTTGATAAGCTGAAGGAAAAAGGCGTCGCGCCCTTCATGATGGGCTCGGCAAAGCAGCATCTCGCCCTGCACATGATCGGTGCCATCGATCAAGCGCATATCGACGCGGCCAATCGCGGCGAACTTGATGACCTGATTTACGGCAAGGGCGGTTCCTGGAACACCAAGGGCAATATCGAATCCGCCAAACTCGTGCAGAGTTGGGCACAGGGAGGCTATTTCTATCCTGGTTTCGAGGGCATCTCGGGTGACGACGCCGTCCAGCTCTTCATTTCCGGGCAGGGCGCGTTCCTGATCTCCGGGACCTGGTATTTCGGCGACATGCAAAACAATCCGGATATCGGCTTCATGGCCATTCCCGCTCCGAAGGGCATTTCCAAGCCCATGAGTGTCGGAGGCGTGGATCTTGCCTGGGCGATAACGAGCCTTGCCAAAGACAAGACAAAGCAGGACTTGGCCGGCGAGTATATCGACTACATGGTTTCGGAAAAGGCCGCTGAAAGCTGGGCCAATGCCGGCTACCTTCCCGCAACATCGCTCCCGGCGGATGCAAAGCCCAAGCTCACGCCGCTCCTGACCTCTGGCATCGAGATGTGGAAAACACTCAATGCCAACGATGCACTCGGCCATTACCCCGATTGGTCAAGCCCGACGATGCTGAAGACGATAGACGACAACACGCCACTTCTCTTGTCCGGCAAGATCACGCCCGAAGCCTTTGTCGATGCCATGGACAAGGATTATCAGGCGTACTTGAAGGATAAGAAATAAGGAGCACGGACGCTGGTCGTGATCGCCAGCTCGGTGGTCACGACCGCCAGCTCGGCGGTCCAACCGGCGTCCCGTTCGCCACGTTAAAATGAGCGCTGCGAGTTCACGCCTTGCTGCGCGATGACCAGAGCTTTGGCTTCATGGAGTACTGGATGAAACGCTCCGCACTTGATGGAACGCAACATACCAATTTCATCTATTTATTGCCTGGATTGCTGCTTTACGCGGCGTTTGTCTTTGGACCGATTGTCGCGGCTTTGGGATTGAGCCTGACCAGTTGGGACGGCTTGAGCATGCCGAGGTGGGTTGGCCTCGGTAATTATGCCGATCTCTTTTCCGACAGCCGTTTTTACATCGCCTTGCGTAACAACGCCGAGCTCATGATCTTCTACTGTGTTCTGCCGCTCGTGCTCGGCATAACGCTTGCTGCCTGCGTCTGGAATCTGAAGCAGCGCGAACAACTCGCGCTCAGAACGTTCCTGTTTCTGCCCTATATCATGCCGACTGCCGTGTTGGGCATCATCTGGGCATGGCTCTACAATCCTGCATTCGGCCCGTTCAATCAGTTTCTCAGAGCGATAGGACTGGGCAGGTTCGCATTACCGTGGCTCGGAGATTTCAATTTTGTGCTTCCCGCGGTCGGGATCGTTGCCACATGGTATTTCTTTGGTTTCTGCATGGTCATCTTCCTCACCGGAATTCAGCGCATCGACCCGTCGCTGTTCGATGCTGCCAAGGTCGATGGCGCTTCGGCGCGAAAGACATTTTTCTGGATAACGCTGCCGCTTCTCATGCCTGAGATAAGGGTGGTTTTGCTTCTGACGGTGATAGCATCGATCAAAAGCTTCGACTTGATTTTTACAATGACCCGCGGCGGACCGGCAAACGCGACGCTCGTGCCGAATATCTACATGTATCAGCTCGGCTTCGAGCTCAATCGGTTCGGCGCTGCGGCGGCCATCGCCATTGTCGGCGCGTTGCTGACATTCGCAATCAACTATGCAATTCACCGGCTGGTCGGCTCTAGAAGCAAAGGAGTGGCTTGATGAGCCGTTCGTCCAACATCCCCGCCGCGCTCTTCCTTCGCCTTCTCCTCTGGCTTCTTGCTTTCGTAACGATCACGCCGTTCCTGCTTCTGCTGCTGACGTCGATAAAGAGCAAGGCTGACGTTCTCAGGGGTGCTTTCGCATTGCCGGCCTACCCGCATTTCGAAAATTATGTCGATGCCTGGAATGCCGGACATTTCAACATCTACTTCTGGAATTCGATCATCGTTGTCATACCCGTCGTTGCAGTAAGCGTCTTTCTAGGCCTGCTGACCGGTTTTGCCTTTGCCTACCTGTCATTCCCGCTCCGGCGCACGCTGTTCGCGATCCTGACGCTCGGCATGATGGTGCCGGCCGAGGCCTTCATCATCCCGCTTTACTATGAAATGCGATACCTTGGGCTGATCAATACCTATGCGGCGCTTATTATCCCGCAGATCGCCATGTCGATACCGTTCTCAACGATCTTCCTCGCCAGTGCGATGCAGCAATTGCCGGAGGAAGTTCTCGAAGCGGCGGTCCTCGACGGCGCCGGACGCTTTCATATCCTTCGCAAGATCGTTATCCCGCTGATGATACCGGCAATGTCGACACTGGCGCTGTTCCTGTTCATCTGGACCTGGAACGAGTTTCTCATTCCGTTCATTCTGGTCAACGACGACGCCTATCGGACGCTGCCCCTCGGCATGCTGTTTTTCCAAGGGCGTTACACTGTCAACACGCCAGTTCTGACCGCCGGCGCGGTGATCGTGATTTTCCCGCTCATCCTGACGTATCTGGTTTTCCAGCGGCGGTTTATCGCCGGCTTGACGGCGGGCGCGACGAAATAGACTGCGACATTATCGGAGCTATGGCCTCCGGCCACGCCTGTGGCGCACTTCTAGTGCCGCACAGCCCCAGACAGTGCCGAGCAGCAGATAGACATGGCGCCAGTGGTCGATATCGATGACGTTGCCGATCGTCGCATGGCCGAGAACCGAGATCCAGGCGATCATCAGGAAGGGTTGCCACGGGCGGTCGAGCAGCAGGTATCGGAAGCCGAGCGCAAGCGTCCAGATGAGCATGCCGACATAGCTAACGAAGCCGAGCCAGCCATAGGTGGTGAGCGATTTCAGCCAGATATTGTGCTCGTCCTCGGGAAACATTGTGCCGAACACCAGCGGGCCGATGCCGAGCGGGCGCTCCATCATCATGGTGAAGCCGATCCGGTGGCGCTCGAAACGGCCGAGATGCTCGCCGTCATATTGCTGCACTAGCTGGGCGCGCGCCGAAAACAGTTCGGCGACCTTCGGAATCTGCAGCGCCACCAGCAGCGAAGCGACCAACATGATGATCGCCGCCAGCGACAGCACCAGCACCCTGAGGCGAAAGGCGCCGCTGCGCTCCTTGAGCAGCATGATGAAGATCAGCAGCCCCACGCCGAGCGCGAACAGGCCCCAGGCGGCGCGGGAAAAGGACAGGAAGATGCCGAGCGCAAGTACGAGCAAGGCGGCAGCCTTCAGCGGTGATTTCTTCAGGTCGCCCACCAGAATGCCGTGGACGAGATAGAGTGATGGCGGCACCAGGAAGGGGCCGAAGACGTTCGGGTCCTGGAAGGCGCCCTTGGCGCGGTCATAGAGTGTGAAGATTTCCGCGCCTGGAAAGGCATGGAAATAGCCGAGTATGCCGAGCGCTGAGGTGGCGACGGCGGCGAAGGTCCAGGCGTTGAAGATCAGCAGCAGCCGCTTGTGGCTATCCTCGATAATCGCTGCGTAGAAGACCGCCGTCAGCGCCAGGAAGGTCGACACCGCAATATACATCGGCCCTGTCGCCAGATCCTTCATCTGCGTCAGCGACAGCATGCCGCCGATATTGAAGGTGAGCAGCAGGGCAAGCAGCGGCGCCACGCCGCGCGAAATCCTGAGGCCCAGGATGAACCAGAGGCCGATCAACCCCGCCATCCAGAGTTCGTAGGGTGCCGGCTCGTCGATCACGAAACCGGAAAGGAAGACGCCGAAGGCGACGAAGGCCGAGCCGATCAGGCGCAGCGTCATCCGCTGCGGCTGGGCGACACGCGGATATGTCGCCTCGATCGCGGTCAATAGGCGTTTTCCGTATTGAGCAGCCGGATCGGCGTCAGGAACAGGATCTTGAGATCGAACCAGAGCGACCAGTTCTCGATGTAATAGAGGTCGTATGCGGTGCGGAACTTGATCTTCTCGTCATTGTCCACCTCACCGCGCCAGCCATTGATCTGGGCCCAGCCGGTGACGCCGGGCTTGACGCGGTGGCGGGCGAAATAACCCTCGACGACATCGCCGAAGGCGCGGTCGCGGGCTTGGGCGAGAACCGCATGCGGGCGCGGCCCGACCAGCGAAAGCTCGCCCCTCAAGACATTGAAAAACTGTGGCAATTCGTCGATCGAGGTCTTGCGGATGAAGCGGCCGACGCGGGTGACACGCGGATCGCCCTTGGTGACCGCGGCCTTTCCCGTAGGGTCGGCCATGTTGGTGTACATCGAGCGAAATTTGAAGACGTTGATGATTTCGTTGTTGAAGCCGTGGCGCTTCTGCATGAAGAAAACCGGGCCTTCGGAGGTTGCCTTGATGGCAATCGCCGTCGCTACCATCAGCGGCCAGAGCAGCGCCAGCGCGACGACGGTGAAGAAGATGTCGAAGCCGCGCTTGGCGACGGAATCCCAGTCGCGGATCGGCATCTTGAAAATGTCGAGCATCGGCACCGAGCCGACATGCGAATAGGCGCGCGGCCGGAAACGCAGCCGGTTGGCATGCGCGGCAAGGCGGATATCGACCGGCAGAACCCAGAGCTTCTTCAAAAGGTCGTAGATACGCGCCTCGGCCGAAAGCGGCAGAGCGATGATCAGCATGTCGATGCGCGTCAGCCGCACGAATTCGACGAGTTCGGCCACGGTGCCGAGCTTCGGATAGCCTGCGACCATGATCGGCGAGCGCTTTTCGCCGCGATCGTCGAAGATGCCGCAGATGCGGATGTCGTTGTCATCCTGCTGTTCGAGGATGCGGATCAGGTCCTTGGCCGGCTCACCGCCACCGACGATGACGGCGCGGCGCTCCATGATGCCGTTGCGCGCCCAGTTGCGGATGCCGTAGGTGACGAGGAAACGCTCGGCGGCAAGGAAGAGCGCGCCGGCTGCAAACCAGGGTATAAAGGCGTCGACGACCATCGCCCATGTGCTGCCGCGAACCAGAGCGAACAGGCCGACGGTCAGGAGAAGCGCGATCGTCCACGAAGCCAGAATGCGCGGGATCAGCCGCAGCTTGGCCCGAAGCGCTGGGATGGTGTAGGTGTCGGCAAGCTGGAGGCCGATGACGGTCAAGGCCGAAGCGATCGCCGCCATGCCCGCCCGCATCCAGGAGGAATCATGGCCGTCGCCGGGCCAGAAAGTGTGAACGATCAGGGCGATCGCGAAGAGCGCCAGGAATTCCAGCAGCCGCAATTGCCCGATGATGATGACAGGCGAATTGGTTCCATCGCGGAACTGTTCGGCGATCTGCCGGGCATAGGGGTTGATTTCGGTCGGGCCGGAAGGTTTTTCCTGACCCGCGTCGCCGCGCACCTCGATGTCGGAGACCTGCTTGCGCAGTGCTTCCACGTCGAATTGATCGCCTTTTTCCAGCTTGTTCATGGGGCTTTTTCGCTCGTTGTCACCAAGCGAAATACCAGAAAGCCCCTAAGAAATATTTACGAGGCGGCGGGCATTGCTTGACGGTCGGCGGCACCGACGAGTTCATGGTACAATTTCAGGACATCGCGTGCCATGACGGCGGAGGAAAACACCGCCTTCACCGCCTCGGGCTTCGGCATCGTCCTGGCGTGCCAGTCGGGTGTGCTCAGCGTTTCCGCCATGACGCGCGCGAGATCGTCGGAATTCCCGGCCTCCACAAGGGCTGCGCTGTCGGCGCCGAGCACCTCGGGAATGCCGCCGACACGGCTTGCGATGATCGTCTTGCCGGCGCCGAGCCCTTCGAGCACGATATAGGGCATGGCTTCGGCGCGCGAGGGAACGACAAGGTTCTGCGCCATGGAGAAGGCTTCGTGGACCCGCATCGCCGGTAGCATGCCGATGCGTTTGCCGAGGCCGCGCTCGACCATCATCTCGCGGTAGCGATCGCGATCCGGCCCGTCGCCGATCATCAGTGCCGACAGCGGCCTGCCGAGCAGCCGTTCGGTCTTGGCGAAGGCATCGACAAACAGATCGGGACCCTTGAGGTCCCGGAGCATTCCCACATAGATGAAATGCACCGCATCCGAGCGGGTCGGGATCGGCTCGAAATCGCGCTCGGCGATACCGTTATAGATCAGTCTCGTCTTCGTCCGCGGCTTACCCACTTTGCGCGCATAGGTGTCGCGCTCGTATTCGCAGATGAAGACCAGCGCATCGGTGAAATATTCCTGCAGGCGCTCCATCCTGAGGACGAACTGTCCACTGAACGAGGAACGCGAATAATGCAGGCTTCCACCATGCGCGGTGTAGAGGCGGGCTACGCGATACCTGTTCACCCGCAACGCTGAGCCGGCAAGTCGCGCGAGCACGCCGCCCTTGGCGCCGTGTCCGTGCAGCACATCCGGCCGCAAACTTTTGATTTTCTTGTATGTATCCCACATCGTCGCAATATCTGACGGACTGATCGAGCGCCGGATCGGCACGCGTGTCAGGCCGAGCGAGAGATAGGGACGGATATCGTCGAACAGGCTGTCCTCGTATTCGCCGCCAGTCGAGCTGTCACAGAGGATGCCGATTTCATGACCGGCCTTGCTGTGCTCCTCGACGAGGTCGCGGACATGTCGGAAAATCCCGCCGACCGGCGACCTGAAGCAATGGAGGATGCGGAGCGGCTGCTGTTCTGCCATCATTCAGAAGAGCCGTTCGCGAACATAGATCGTGTCGCCGGCGATAATCGGCCCCGATATGTTGATGCGGCCGGTCAGCACTCGTCCGTTGATCTTGCGGGTGACGTCGACCATGCTCTGGTTGGCGCGGCCGGTAAAGCCGCCAGCGACCGCGATAGCATTCTGCACCGTCATGCCGGGGACATAGGCATACTGGCCGGGTTGGCCGACTTCGCCCATGAGAAAGATCGAACGGTAGCGATCGACATCGATGGTGACGTCGGGATCGCGAAGATAGCCCTGTTGCAGTTTCTGAGCGATTTGCCCCGAGAGCTGCTGCAGAGTTCGGCCGCGGGCAGGGACCTGGCCGATGAGGGGGAAGGCAATATAGCCGGCCTGATCCACCGTATAGGTGTTGGTCAGGCTCTGCTGGTCGAAAACGGTAACGCGCAACCGATCGCCGCTGTCCAGGGTATAGGGCTGGATAGTCGCCTCGTTGAAGGCCTTCGGAGCCGGCTTGTACGTCGTGCAGCCGCCCAATGCTGCCGTCATGGCTGCAAGGCTCAGGGCCAAAAGGATCTTGGGCTGGACGACAGACATCCGTTTGTGCTCACAGAAAATGAACTCGGTAGAGCCGTTATCGATCCGTTAGGGTTAATGCCCGGTAAAGGCCGCTTGCAATTTCCTGGTTTCCTTCATCGCTCCTTAGAACAGGATGATCTTAGGCCGGATCGGCCTCAGATCTGAATCCTGTTCTAAATTAAAAGTCAGAGCATGATGTCGCCCAAAACCGCTCACACTTTTCGGCATCATGCTCCGCTCATTACTCCGCAAGATTGCCATTAACCGTTGAGTTACCATGGTCGTTTACGCTTGCGGCACCTTTGTTGTGGAGTAAGAGCATGTCCGGCGTAGCGCGTGATCAGGATGTGGACATCGACCTCGGCCAGTTGGTCCGCGCCGTCTGGGCGCGCCGTCTGCGGATTCTGGCGATTACCCTCGTGGGGGCGGGCGTCGCCTTTACAGGCGCCAAGATCATGTCGCCACAATTTCGCAGCGAAACGCGCATTCTGATCGAACCCCGCGCGCCGGCCTTCGCCAGCACCCAGCAGGCCAACGACGCCAGCGCCGGTCCGCTGATGGATGAGCTGAATATCGCCAGCCAGGTGCAGCTGCTGCAATCGGCCGATCTTCTCAAGAAGGTCATCAACGACCTGAAGCTCTATAACCTGCCGGAATTCGACGATGCAGCCGACGGCTCGGCGATGAGCAGCATCCTGGTGAAGCTGCATCTGAAGAAGAACCCGCTGGAGAATCCGCCGGAAGAGCGAGTGATCGATGCCTTCGTCGAACGCCTGCAGGTCTACCAGGTGCCGGGTTCACGCGTCATCGGCATCAGTTTTACTTCGAAGGACCCGAAGCTCGCCGCCGCCATTCCGAACGCCATGGCCAATGTCTATCTTTCGACGCAGAGCGGCGCCAAGCTCGATTCCAATTCCGAAGCGACGCGCTGGCTGGAGCCGGAGATCGAAGGCCTGCGTGGCAAGGTCAGCGAAGCCGAGAAGAAGGTCGCTGAATATCGCACCTCCCACGGGCTGCTGCAGACCAACGGCACGACCACCTTTCCGGCCCAGCAGCTGAACGATATCTCTGCTGAGCTGACCCGTGTGCGCGGCGACAAGGCCAATGCCGAGGCGAGGGCGCAGGCGGTGCGCAATGCGCTGTCTTCGGGCGAGGCCTCCGACACGCTGCCGGACATCATGTCGTCCCAGGCGATCCAGCGGCTGAAAGCGACGGAATCCGGCCTGCAGTCGCAGATTTCAGACCTGCAGACCAGCCTTCTCAACAATCATCCGCGGCTGAAAAGCCTGCGTGCCCAGCTCTCCGATATCCGGGCTCAGATCCGCCAGGAGACCCAGAAGATTCTGGCGAGCATCGACAACGAATCCAAGGTCGCAGATCTGAGAGCGAGCGAGCTTGAGCGGCAGTCGGATACGGTGCAGGCCAATAGCGCTCGCGCCGGTGAAGACGAGGTCGGTCTTAATGCGCTGGAGCGCGAGGCGACCGCCCAGCGGCAGCTGCTCGAAACCTATCTGGTGCGCTACCGCGAGGCTGCCTCGCGCGCCGACAGCAATTCGAGCCCAGCCGATGCCCGTATCGTTTCCAAAGCCATCGAGCCGGTCGATCCCTATTTCCCGAAGGTGGTGCCGATCGTCGTCGTCGCGACCGTTGCGACATTGATCTTGAGCGCCATCGTCACCATGCTGGCCGAACTTTTCAGCGGCCGGGCGCTGCGTGCCGTCGATGCGTCCCGTGAGGCGATCGAGGCCGAAACGCTCGTCGAGGACAGGGATACCCCGCAGGCCGCTCCCGTTATCGCTGTCGTCAGAAAGCCCGTCCGGCCGAGCATGCTCGCCGTGGTCGCCGACGAAGATCCGGTCGAGGACGTCAAGGCTGCCGAGGCGGCGCCGGAGGACGAGAACGAATTCTCAATCGCCTCGGTTGCGGATTATCTCGCAGGCAGCCGGGCGCCGCTGGCAATCGCAATATCTCCGACCGGTGACAATGGCTCGGCGGCAACGGTTTTGCTGACCCGCATGCTCGCCGACGCCGGCCGCCGCGTCATCCTGATCGATATGACCGGTTCCGGTTATCCCACAGAATTGATGGCCGAGGACCAGGCCGCTCTTGGCGTCACCGATCTGCTATGCGGCGAGGCCGCTTTTGGCGACACGATCCACGGCGACCACCTTTCCGATGCCCATCTCATTCCCCAGGGCCAGAGTGACGTTCGCCGCGCCATGCGCGGTGTGGACCGGCTGTCGCTGCTGCTCGATGCGCTTGCCGCCGCCTACGACCTCGTGGTGGTCGAATGCGGTTCGGCCGATGTCGCCGGCGTCTCGCGGCTGACGCGCAGCCGCGACGTCGAGATCATTCTCTCCCTGCCGGAAGTCGAGGAGACGATCTTCGTTGCCCTGATGACGGAATTCCAGGCTGCGGGCTACGAGCGCGTCGTGTTGATGTCGGGTGGTGAAGCGGCGGAGCAGAGGCTCGGCCAGGCCGCCTAACGCATGCCGCGCAAAAGTGTGCCGCGGTTTTGCGGCAACGACATGCGTAAGACAAAGACCGCTTAGCCGAGCCGTGCTCGGATGCTCTGCGTGAACTTGTAGAGCTTCGGGCGGGCCTTGATATGGGCCTTGCCGCGGGTGACGATCCGGTGCGCGGCGCCGGCGAGAACGCCGAACTGCGAGACCGGCAGCACCACGTCGTAATGCGCGGTCTCCACAGGCGCCCAGGAACGCTTGTAAGTCTGGTCGCCAAGGCCGAAATCGAACAGCGCCACGCCCTTGCCATGCAATCCCGAAATGGTCTGCCAATAGAGGAATTCGCCGGGGCTCGTATCCGGAACGAGCTCTTCGTCGATTGCGCCGAACTGGCAGATGATGTGGTCGCCCTTGCGCGAAATCCCTGAAATTGCGGCGACCCGGCCCTCATTCTCACTTTTGAGCCGCAGCACATGCATCTGCAGCCCGAAATACCGCCGGTCGTCATCCCGCTTGTCGATGAGGCCGTGCAAAAAGGCCCGCGTTTCCTTGTCGGCGAAGACGTCGGGCAGGCCGAGGCTGGCGAAGCGGGCGCTCTTCAGGCGGAAAAAGATATCGAGCAGACGGTGCTGTTCTTCCGAAGTCTCGGGGACAACGTATTCGACGCCGCCGGCCGCCTCGAGACGTTTCGATTGAACACGGAATTTCTTGCGTCGGTTCTTGGCGTTGAGCTGCTTCAGCGTGTCCTCGAAAGCGGGAAAGAACGGCAGCTGATAGGCATGATTCTGGTTCTGCACCATCGGCAGCCCCGCAAGCGGGGTCGGTCGTCCGCGCCATTCCAGCGGAATGTTCTGCAGCAGCAGCAGATCGGCCCGACCCTTGAGCGCCTGCTGCAGCTGACCGGCGAACTTGCCGGGATCGATGGTCCCGCCGGCCTCTGCAAAGCTCTCGGAGAACAGGCCGGTATTGATATTGCTGTGATCGGCGGCGATGAACTTCGCGGTCGCAAGCCCCCGAGACTTGATGATTTCGACCGGCAGAATGAATGCCGTCTGACCCGCATAGGTGCCTTTGAGGATCGCCAGCGGCCGCTGAAAGGCGCTCACCCAGGCGGCGCACCAATCATAGCTCTGATGGAGTGACTGGAGATTGTCGCGCTCCAGCGCTCGCCAGTCGTCCTCCAACGGCTGCATTGCGTCGAAGACTTCGATATCGACTTCGGCCATGGCGAGTTTCATGCTCAGCTGACGCAGGCGCGAAATGGCCGTTTGGGCCAGCGCCACGTCCTCCGACGGCTGTTCATGAACATCGAGCTTTTGCGTCTGCACGGGTGGTTTTCTCCGGTCAAGAATGCTGAACGGGAAGGTAGGTATGCCAGACGTATATTTGGTTTAACTGCACGCGTCGGGCGAGGTTTTCCGCCGATCACGGTTATTCGGCCGTTAATGGCCTATTGCTGCGGCGGTCCGGCCATCCATTTGATGATCACCATTGCCGGCAATACCCAGAGCAGGCCGGTGAGCAGGAAATAGAGCAGGTGTCCCCACCAGGGCGCGTTGCCGAGCGCTGCCACCGCGATCGTGTTCGCCACCAGCGCATAGACCAGCACGAGCACGACGATGAGGATCGTGCCGATGAATTTGCGGAGGCGAATGGGCATCGTTTATCTCTCGGCATGGACAGGGCGAGCCGGCGCGACGGCATGCCGCAAAGGTTCGGGGCTTGTTTTGCATGAGCCGGTGGGGCAAATCAACTGCCGGATAGAAGGAGACATCATGGCTGTCGCAAACCCGACCACGGAACAGGCGATCCTGAGCGAAGTGCGCAAGCAGGACCGCGACCGCCGCGCCTTGCGTTTCTGGCTTGGTTTCGTGCTTTTGGCGCTCTTCTGTCTCGTGCTCGTCGGTGGCGCCACGCGGCTAACCAATTCCGGCCTGTCGATCACCGAGTGGAAGCCGATCCACGGCGTCATCCCGCCGCTGTCGGCTGCCGAATGGGAGGAGGAATTTCGCCTCTACCAGCGCATTCCTGAGTTTCAGCAGTTGAACAGCTCGATGACCGTCGACGAGTTCAAGGGCATTTTCTGGTGGGAATGGGCGCATCGGCTGATCGCCCGTGGCATCGGCGTGATCTTCGCGCTGCCGCTCATCTTTTTCTGGCTGACGGGGCGGATTGAAAAGCGCCTGCGCTGGCCGCTCGTCGGCATTCTGGCGCTTGGTGGCCTGCAGGGTTTTATCGGCTGGTGGATGGTGTCGTCTGGCCTGTCTGTCCGCACCGACGTCAGCCAGTACAGGCTAGCGACGCATCTCGTCATGGCCTGCCTGATCTTTGCCGGCTGCATGTGGATCATGCGCGGGCTTTCCAGGCATTCCAGCGATCCGGCGCCGGCGCGAAGCTCGCGCGGTTTTGCCGCCGCGATCGCCGTTTTCGCACTGTTCCAGATCTATCTCGGCGCGCTGGTGGCAGGGCTCGACGCCGGTTTTTCCTACAATACCTGGCCGCTGATGGATGGCGCCGTCATCCCGTCGGATCTGCTGATCCAGCAGCCCTTCTGGATCAACGCCTTCGAGAACCCGAAGACGGTGCAATTCATCCACCGCATCGGCGCCTATACGCTCTTCGCATTGACCTTGATCAACATGGTGATCGCGCTGCGCGCCGCACCATGGACCACCCATGCCCGCCGCGCCGTCGTGCTCTTCGCGCTGGTGACCCTGCAGGCCGCAGTCGGCATCGCCACGCTGCTGATGCAGGTGCCGCTTCACTGGGGCCTGCTGCATCAGGCCGGTGCCCTGGTGGTTTTCGGTTTCGCCGTCGCCAACTGGCGCGGCTTTTACGGCGAATATCCGCATGGGACGATGATCACAGAGCGCGATTGAATCATCCTGTTCTAACGCAGCACCCCATCGAGCAACGGCATGCCGATGATCGCGGCGCCGGCGATCAGCACGTAGCAGGCGATGCGGAAGGTCCGCTCCTCGGCGAGTCCGAACAGTTTCGAGCCGCCGTAAAGCCCGACCGCATAACTCGGCAGGATGATGGCGGTCAGTGCGAAGACGGTGGGCACGAACAGTCCGCCGATATAATAGCTGATGGCACTGAAGACGGACGAGATCGAGAAATAGAGAACGACGTTCGCCCTGACGCGCGTGAAGTCGCTTTTGCCGCCAAGCCAGTAGGCGACAACAGGCGGCCCGCCGAGCTGCGCGGCGCCGCTGAAAAGCCCGGCGATTAGGCCGATGCCGCTGCTGAGTGCTGCCGAAGGCGCGCCGTGGTATCGCCATCCCGATGCGAGAAGCGCGAGTAGGGCGATCGCGATGATGGTAATGCTCCAGCGCAAAAGCAGCGGGTCGAGCAGCGCCAGCATCGCCGTGCCGGCCGGGACGCCGAGGGCCGCACCCGCCGCCATGACGAAGACCTCGGGTCGGTTGGCGCCGCGCCATGCGGGCGGGATCATCCCGACTGTCGCAATGCCGTCGATGACGAGCAGGATCGGCGAGACCAGCTTCGGCCCGACGATCGCGCCGGCGAGCGGAATGAAGATCAATGCGGCGCCGAAGCCCGAAAAACCGCGGGCGAGCCCGGCGACGACGGCGAACGCCATCAGCGCATAGATGCCATGGTCGGGCAGGGCGGCGGCAAACCAGGCGTGCACGCCGGCGATGAGCACATCGAGCGTCATGACGTCAGGAGGCGAGCATCAGGTCCATATTCTGCACGGCAGCACCCGAGGCGCCCTTGCCGAGATTGTCGAGCAGCGCCACCAGATTGACTTGCGAGGTGCCTGGCGTGCCGAAGACGAAGAGCTTCATCGTGTCCTTGCCTTCGAGCTCGACGGCGTTGATGCGGGGCAGGACCTTGCTTTCGGCGAGCGGCACGACGGTGACGATATCCTGGCCGGCATAATGGGCGACGAGGGCTGCATGGATGCTCTCCATCGTCGTGCCTTCGGCGAGGTCGCCGAGATGCAGCGGCACCTGGACGATCATGCCCTGTGCGAACTTGCCGACCGACGGCGAGAAGATCGGCGCGCGGTCGAGCAGTCCGTGCACGGTCATTTCAGGCACATGTTTGTGGGTCAGCGGCAGGCCGTAGAGGAAATGTGGTGCGGTGATCGCATCCGGGTGATCCGGGTTTTCCATCTGCGCGATCATCTGCTTGCCGCCGCCGGTATAGCCGGACACCGCGTTGACCGTCACCGGATAGCCGTCCGGCAGCATGCCGGCAGCACGCAGCGGCCGGATGAGGCCGATCGCGCCCGTGGGGTAGCAGCCGGGATTGGCGACAAAACGGGCCGCCTTGATCCTGTCGGCCTGCGCGCTGTCCATTTCGGCAAAGCCATAGGCCCAGCCGGAATTGACGCGGAAGGCGGTCGAGGTGTCGATGACGCGGACGTTATTGTTGGCCGAAACCATCTGCACCGCTTCCTTGGAAGCGTCGTCAGGCAGGCAGAGAATGGCGATATCGGTGCTGTTCAGCATGTCCTCGCGCATGGCCGCGTTGCGCCGCTCGGCCTCTGGAATGGACAGAAGCTCGACATCGCGGCGGCCAGCCATGCGCGTGCGGATCTGCAGACCCGTCGTGCCGTGTTCGCCGTCGATGAAGATTTTCGGTGCCATGTTAGACCTGCGCTTTCAATGGGTTCAGAAGGTTTCCGGATTCACTTTGGGATGATACGTCAGCCTTGTGACACGGCGATGGCGCGTCTCTCGGCATGAAGCCCCAGCATATACATCGCCACCGTTGCCCCCGCAATGGCGGTGATATCGGCATGGTCGTAGGGTGGCGACACCTCGACGACATCGGCACCGCGAATATCGAGCTGGTGCAGGCGCTGCAGCACCGAGAGGATCTTGGCGCTCGATGGGCCGCCGGCAACCGGCGTGCCGGTGCCCGGTGCAAAGGCCGGATCGAGGCAATCGATATCGAAGGTGAGATAGGCCGGCGCGCCGCGCGTATGCGAGATGATCGCCGAGGCGATATCGCCGGCGCTCATCTCCTCGACCTGATGACCATAGAGAATATTGACGCCGAAATCCTCCGGCGCATGGGTGCGGATACCGACCTGGATCGAGCGGTCGGGATCAATGATGCCCTCGCGGGCGGCCCGTGCCACGAAGGAACCATGGTCGATGCGCCGTTCTTCGTCGAACCAGGTGTCCTGGTGCGCGTCGAACTGCACAAGCGCGAGCGGCCCGTGTTTTGCCGCGTGGGCTTTCAGCAGCGGCCAGGTAACGTAGTGATCGCCGCCGAGCGTCAGCAGAAAAGCGCCGCTGTCGAGGATGACGTTGGCCTGGCGTTCGATGGCATCAGGCGTATCCTGATGATTGCCGTAGTCGAGCAGGCAATCGCCGTAATCGATGACGGCCATCTCGGTGAAGAGATCGCGGTTGAAGGGATATTGCGGATCATTGTCGAAGATCGCCGAGGCGCGCCGGATCGCTTGCGGCCCGAAGCGCGTGCCCGGCCTGTTCGAGGTCGCGGCGTCGAAGGGAATACCCCAGACGGCAACGTCGACGCCGGCGAGCTCCTTGGTGAAGCGGCGGCGCATGAAGGACAGCGCGCCAGCAAAGGTCGGGTCGCTGGCGGCGGAGGTGAGGCTGGTCGCCGTGAAGGCATGATCAATCGATCTGTTCGCCAAGTGATGCTCCTTTTTTCGGTCGCAAAACCATAGTCGCGTTCGATGCGGACGCTGCATTGCATGACGCCGTTCGATGCCTGGGCGTCGGGCGGGTCTCTTACGAAGGAATTGACCGATCCCCTGCGCGCAGAAAGGGGTAGGCGAGGCGCGGGCAGATTTCAAGCAATCGTTCGGATGACGGCCGCTCGTATATCGTCGAGCCGCCGTCATCCGCTCCTGTCAGGCCGGCCGCCGCAGGGACCACAATCCGGCCAGAGTCGTCAGCGCGGCCGCACTGACGTAGCCCACGAGTGGCCAGGCGCTGTCGCCGCCGAGCAGGAGCACGAAGGCGGTTCCGGCAAAGCCGACGATGATGCTCTCGACACAGAAATAGAACGCGACCGCCGTTCCTGCCGTGTCGCCAAAGGCGTTGAGCGCGCCGTTGGCGGTGACTGCCGTCGTAAGGACGATGCCGATCGCGATGATCCACATCGGCATGACGAAGCTGACCAGGGAAGGCTGCAGAAACAACTCTCCAAAGGCAAGCAGCACGGCGCCGAGAAGCAGCATTGCCATGCCTCTGGCAAGGCTGCCGGCAATGCCCCAGCGCATGACGAAGCGTTTGGCGAAACGCGCCGTCACGATCATCACCAGCGCCACTGTGGCAAAGACGAAGCTGAAGCCGATTTCGGAGAAACCGGCTTTATCGATCAGCACACGGGGTGCCGTCGAGAAGAAGACGAAGAAGGCCCCCATCGCCGTGCTGAAGCCGCCGGTATAAACCCAGAAGGGAAAGCTTGTGAGGATCGGGCGGAGAGCGATCTTCGCGGTAACGGTGGGGCGGGTTTCATGCCACCGCATGCCGGCATTGAAAAGGGCGGCAACCGAAAGCAGGCCGATGACGAGGAAGATGGCCCGCCAGCCGAAGCGATCGGCGATCAAGGCTCCGGCGATCGGGCCTAATGCAGGCACGAAGGAGAGGATGGAGCCGAGAAGGCCATAGATCGTGATGCTTTCGGGACGTCCGGCGTAAACGTCACGCACTGTTGCGAAGGTTGCGACGAGGACCGCCGACGCACCGACTGCCTGCAGCAATCTCAAGGCCACGAAGAGCGGCGCCGACGAGGAGCCGGCCAGCAGGAAGGAGGAAGCGGCAAAGAGTACCGCCCCTGCGAGCAGGACGGGCCGTCGTCCGACAATATCGGAAATCGGGCCGAAGATGATCTGCCCGGCGCCGAGGACGAGCATGTAGAGGCTGAGGGTCAGTTGGATGACATCAGGCGAGGTGCCGAGCGCCTCCGGCATGACCGGCACGATCGGCAGATAGATATCCATGGCAAGAGAGGTCAGGATGTCGAAAGGCGCCATCAGCAGCAAGGCTGCCGGCACGGAATAGGTCCAGCGCTGGATTTTGGAATAAGACATGGGAAAGAACCCGCTCAAATGATTTCATTCGGCGGCGATCTGTCTCTTCATCAGTATCGGGATTGGTCGGACAGACGCCGCAACAACAGGGCAGAGTTGTTGCGGCCTATTTGTCTGCGGACTTGGTTGTCCCCATGATGCAACCCTGATTGCGGCTTCGCTCATTCTCGAAGCCCTTTGCCAAGTTTCTACCAGCAGAACGGCAATGCGACAATGACATGCCGATGCGCTTCCGGTTGGTTTAAACAGCGCCAAACAAAAAAAGGCCGGGTTTCCCCGGCCTTCGTAAATTCCGTCTGTCCGAAGCGATTAACGCTTGGAGAACTGGAAGGAGCGGCGGGCCTTTGCCTTGCCGTACTTCTTGCGTTCGACGACGCGGCTGTCGCGGGTCAGGAAGCCGCCCTTCTTCAGCACCGGGCGCAGGCCCGGCTCGAAGTAGGTGAGCGCCTTGGACAGGCCGTGGCGAACGGCACCGGCCTGGCCGGACAGGCCGCCGCCGGCAACGGTTGCGATGATGTCGAACTGGCCGTCACGGGCAGCCGCAACGATCGGCTGGCGCAGGATCATCTGCAGCACCGGACGAGCGAAATATTCCGCGAATTCCTTGCCGTTGACGATGATCTTGCCGGAGCCCGGCTTGAGCCAGACGCGGGCGACGGCGTTCTTGCGCTTGCCGGTCGCGTAGGAGCGGCCGAGCGAATCGACCTTGCGGACGTGGGCCGGAGCAGCAGCTTCGGAAATCGTGCCGAGATCCTTCAGGGAGGAGAGGTCAGCCATGATCAGGCGCTCCTTACATTCTTTTTGTTGAGCACGGCAACGTCGAGGGCGACCGGCTGCTGGGCTTCATGGGGATGGGCGGAGCCGGCGTAAACGCGCAGGTTCTTCATCTGGCGACGGCCGAGCGGGCCACGCGGAACCATGCGTTCGACGGCCTTTTCGAGGACGCGCTCCGGGAAGCGGCCTTCGATGATCTGGCGCGCGGTACGTTCCTTGATGCCGCCGGCAAAACCGGTGTGCCAGTAATAGACCTTGTCGGAATATTTCTTGCCGGTGAAAACCACCTTGTCGGCATTGATGACGATGACGTTGTCGCCGTCGTCAACGTGGGGCGTGAAGGTTGCCTTGTGCTTGCCGCGCAGGCGCATAGCGATGATGGAAGCGAGACGGCCAACGACCAGCCCTTCGGCGTCGATGATCACCCACTTCTTCTCCACCTCTGCAGGCTTCTGGGAGAAGGTTGCCATAGTGAATACTCTCTTTTGAGACCCTTGGCCCGAGGGCTTGAAGGGCGTTTCTTGTTGCTTGGATTGACAGGCTCGAGGCATGCCAAAAAGAAAGCAGCCCGGACAGGCTGCGTTCTGGCGCGGTGTATAGAGGGAATATGACATTGGGTCAATATCGACGTTCCTGAGGTCTGGAAAAAAGAGTAAGCAAAAACAATGAGTTAGTTATGAGGTATTGTGTTACCACAGATTTGCCGGCGAAAGAGCTGCCGTGCTTGACGCTTTTCGCATCCCTGCTGGGTTTGAAAGAGCATGCCGCGGTCGAAGCGGCCGCTAATCTTTGAACTCGCGCAGGCATTTCATCATTTCCCGAAGGCCGCGTGTCAGATGCTTGTCCCGGCGCAGAACCATGCCGAGGCGGCGCGTGAGCTTCGGCTGCAGCGATGAGGTCGTCACGAGGCCGGCGCGGTCGCGCTTCAACGCCAGTCCCGGCAGGATCGACCAGCCGAGCCCGACGGCTACCAGTTCCTTGATCGCTTCGATGCTGCCGAACTCCATGGCCGGTCGGATCCTAGTGTCCGGTGCGGCCAGCCACGCGTCGATTGCCCGTCGCGTATTGCCGCCCTCATAAAGCAGCAGCGTCCTGTCGCGCATGAAGGCGGCGTCCGGTCCGCCGTCGGGTATCAGGCTGCCCGCCGGAGCGACGGCCAGCAATTCTTCCTCGTAGAACGGTTCGATCTCGAAGTTGCGCCCTGAGGCCGGCAGGGCAACGACGGCGATATCGAGGCTGTTGGCCTCCAGATCGCGCAAGACGTCGTCGGCATCGCCGATGCGCACGGTGATTTCCAGGCCGGGCATGGATTTTCGGGCGGCGGCAATGGCGTGAGGAAGCAGGTGGATCGACGCCGTGCCGCCGCTGCCGATGCGCACGCGGCCGCTGGCACCGTCTCTGTGTGGCATCATCGCTTCCTCAGCGACGGCCGATTGCTGCAGCAATCGCCTTGCATGCACCAGCAGGTCGAGGCCTGCCGCGGTGGGCTGCGCTCGCCGGCCGACGCGCTCGATCAGCCGGACACCGAGCCGCTGCTCGAGCCCCTTGACCTGCAGGCTGACGGCCGGCTGCGTCAGTCCCTCCATGTCGGCGGCCGCCGTAAAGCTTCCGAGATCGGCGACGTTGACGAAGGTTGCGAGCTGATCGAGGTTGAGCGCCATACCAAAGATTTCCTTATGTGTATCATAACTTCCATAAGCTTCCTTCATGTGGGTTTCCAGCCCATCCTTCTGGTGTTGAAGAGAGGTGGAAGAGATGGCCATGGAATTGAGCGAAATCCTTGAGCGCGATATCGTTCGATCGAAATTTTGCCGGTCGGCGCGCAGGGGCCGGCGGCTGCTGGCGGCAATCGAGCATCACCTGGAAAAGCGCCGCAGCCGCCGCACGCTTTGCGAGCTCACCGACGACGAGCTTTGCGATGTCGGCCTGACCCGTGCTGAGGCGAAGGCTGAGATATTGAAATCCTGGTTCTGGTCTTGACTGCGGCCGCTGCGGACAGAGCATATCCTGCTCGAAATTGCCGCAGCCTTGTGGCAGAACACCTGTCCAAAGCAATTCCTGGAAAAGCGCGAAGCGGTTTTCCGTTCGGAAGGGCGTTAAAACAAAAAGTTAGAGTGGTTCTGCGTTTCCGTAAAAGCTGAACTGCTCTAAAATCGAGCGCAGGGAGCAGCATCATGGCCGAAATCCTATCCTTCCCGGACGCAGACAGGGCGGATGGGTTACTGGTTCGCTCGCTGCGCGACGGCGTGCTGCGCCTCGTGCTCAACAACCCGCCGGCCAATGCGCTCTCGATCGCGCTTCTCGAAGCGCTGATGGCCGAGCTCGATAAGGCCGGCTCGGATGCGGATGTGCGCGTCATCGTCATCGCCTCGACCGGCAATGTCTTTTCCGCCGGGCATGATCTCAAGGAACTCACTGCCCACCGCGCCGATGAGGACCGGGGAGCCGGTTTCTTCGAGAGGGCCTTCCGGCTCTGCGCCGATCTGATGCTGAAGATCGCGCATCTGCCGAAGCCCGTCATCGCCGAGGTTGACGGGTTGGCGACGGCGGCCGGCTGCCAGCTCGTCGCCTCCTGCGATCTGGCGATCTGCACGGATACGTCGACATTCTGCACGCCGGGCGTCAATATCGGCCTGTTCTGTTCGACGCCGATGGTGGCCGTTTCCCGGGCCGCCCATCGCAAGCAGGCTATGGAGATGCTCTTGACCGGCGAGACGATCGACGCCTCGACCGGCAAGGATTTCGGCCTCGTCAACCGCATCGTGCCGAAGCAGTATCTGGCGCAGGTGGTTTCCAAATATGCCGGAGTGATCGCCAGCAAATCGCCGCTGATCCTGAAGATCGGCAAGGAAGCGTTCAACCGCCAGCTCGAACTGCCGGTTGAGGCAGCCTATGACTATGCCGCTAGAGTGATGGTCGACAATATGCTGACGCAGGATGCTGAGGAGGGCATCGGCGCCTTCCTCGGCAAGCGCACGCCGGAATGGAAGGGCGAGTGATCACGCCAATTTCAGAACCAGCCCGCCGATGGCGATGACAACACCGGCGACGTAGCGCCAGACGCTGGCTTTTTCCTTGAAGACGGTGATCGAGATCACCAGCGCAAAGAGGATCGCGGTTTCGCGCAAGGCCGCGACGGTTGCGAGCGGGGCTTTTGTCATCGCCCAAAGTGCCAGCCCGTAGGAAGCGATCGAGCCGGCGCCGCCGATCAGGCCGCGCCACCAGTTGCGACGGACGTGACGCGTCACGGCCAAGGTGCCGCGTTGCGAAACCGCCCAGGAAAACAGCAACACCGGCGGCAGCAGCGACATCCATAATGTGTAGGAAACCGCATTGCCGGAAAGGCGTGCGCCGATGCCGTCGACATAGGTGTAGCTGGCAATGACGCAGGCATTGGCAAGCGAGAGCAGGATGGCGCGGCTGCTGCCGCGCCGTGCCTCCAGAGCGAGTGTCAGGACGCCCGCACAGATTGTCATCGTGCCCGCGAGAGCGCCGCCGGAAAGATTTTCCTTCAGGATGAAGCCGCTTGTCGCGGCGATCAGCAGCGGTGCGCAGCCGCGCATCAGCGGATAGACGAGGCCGATATCGCCGGCCCGGTAGGCAGCGGCGACCAACTGGAAATAGGCGAACTGCAGGATGGCCGAGACGCCGATGAACGGCCAGGCCGCGCTTTGCGGCAACGGCAGAAATGCCAGGAACGGCAGCGCCGAAACCGCGCCGCCTGCAGAGATCAGTGCCGCGTCGAGAGATTTATCGCTGCCGGCCTTGACGATGGCGTTCCATGTCGCATGCAGCAGTGCGCCGAATAGAACCAGCAGGATGACGTCGAGTGGCAAGGGAGTAAATCCGGAAAAGATGCGGGAAGTGGAAAACGCCTCGCCTTCGGCGTTTCAAATTCCTGAAAAGACAACTGGGATTTGCACGAAAATACACGGCGGCGGTCGCGGTCGCGTTCATATACGAATAGCATTCTTTCAGTGTGGAAACAATCGCGGTGGATTGAAGCAATTTTTACGTGCGCTCGACATGCGTTCAATCCAAGCGATCCTTTCAACTATGAGATGTTTCTAATGGACACGGGAACGGAACGGGGGATTATCAAGAACATAAGCAGAAATGATCCGGGGGAATTAGGCAGGTGATTATTCTATGCTGCTGAAATATAGATATTATTCTATAACTTTGACATACTGAAAATTTTAAACTTTTGATTGTGCCATCGTCGATAAGTCGCACCACGGGATTGAGCTTCGGCCTTTCGCAAAGGCGAAAGTCCTGCAGACTTCCCGCGGCCGTCAGGAGGGCGAAACCATCACAATTGATGATGTGGAACGAAAAGCATCCCGTCAAGGTTGTCGATATTCTGGCAATTCAGGACCGGGCAGCGGGGATTGTCTTTCGAGGGGATATGCGTCCATTCCGCATAATCGGTCGCATCGCAATAATTGCTGTTGCGGACATAACGATCGTAAAGCGGCAAGCCACGGGGAGACTGATAGCGGAAGATCACCGCGCCCTGATTGTGGATGGCGGCGCGCACGCTGGCGCAGCTCATGGCAAGCGGATTGTAGCGCGAGATCGCCAGCGCCGGCGATGCGGCGAGCACGAGCATGAGGGCAAGAGCGATTTTTTTCATCGAATCATCCTCAGGAAGTAACCAATTCATATATACGGAAAAGACACGCAGCCCGTTTCGCGGAAACGCAAAAAAAACTGCGGGCCGCGCTGGAGGGCTTTCGGGAGTGGAGAAACGACCATGGACCACGACGACTATACGGATGATTATCTCGCCGGAATCCTGCATTCCGTAAAGACCATCGCGCTGACCGGCGCTTCGCCCAATCCGGCGCGGCCGAGCAACGGCGTCATGGGTTATCTGCTGTCGCGCGGCTACGAGGTCATTCCCGTCAATCCGGGGCAGGCGGGCAAACAGATCCAGGGCCGCACCGTTTATGCCCGGCTCGCCGACGTGCCCGTGCCGATCGACATGGTCGACGTGTTTCGCGCCGCCGAATATCTGGATGGGGTGGTCGAGGAGGCGCTGGCGCTGAGACCGCTGCCGCAGATCATCTGGGCCCAGCTTGGCGTCCGTGACGATGGGGCTGCCGCAAAGGCGGAGGCCGCCGGCATCAAGGTGGTGATGAACCGCTGCCCGGCGATCGAGTATCCCCGTCTCATTGCCTGAGTTGAGGTGCGATGAGACGGATTTTCCACCAAACGCCCAAGGGTTGAAACGGATCGCGATTAACTTTCGTAGACGACAGGCTATGATCCCGCCCGTCAGCAACAACTGGAGGACGACATGGCCAAGAACGATCCGGGATTCAATACGTTGGCGATCCATGCCGGCGCCCAGCCCGACCCGGCGACCGGCGCGCGTGTCACGCCGATCTACCAGACCACCGCCTTCGTCTTCAATGATTCCGATCATGCCGCGGCTCTCTTCGGCCTGCAGGCCTTTGGCAACATCTACACCCGCATCATGAACCCGACGCAGGCCGTGCTCGAGGAGCGCGTCGCAGCGCTCGAGGGCGGCACGGCGGCGCTTGCCGTCGCCTCCGGCCATGCCGCGCAAATGATCGTCTTCCACACCATCATGCGCCCAGGCGAGAATTTCATCGCGGCCAACAGGCTCTACGGCGGCTCCATCAATCAGTTCGGCCATGCCTTCGAGAATTTCGGCTGGCAGGTGCGCTGGGCCGATCCCGCCGATCCCGCGAGCTTCGAAAGCCAGATCGACGACAAGACGCGCGGCATCTTCATCGAAAGCCTGGCCAATCCCGGCGGCACCTTCGTCGATATCGCCGCCATTGCCGATGTCGCGCATCGCAACGGCCTGCCGCTGATCGTCGACAATACGATGGCGACACCCTATTTCATCCGCCCGATCGAGCACGGCGCCGATATCGTCGTGCATTCGCTGACGAAGTTTCTCGGCGGCCACGGCAATTCCATGGGCGGCCTCATCGTCGATGGAGGCACCTTCGACTGGTCGAAATCCGGCAATTACCCGATGCTGTCGAGCCCGCGGCCGGAATATAACGGCATGGTCCTGCACGCAACCTTCGGCAATTTCGCCTTTGCGATCGCTGCCCGCGTGCTCGGCCTGCGCGATCTCGGCCCGGCGATCTCGCCCTTCAACGCTTTCCTGATCCTGACCGGCATCGAGACACTGCCGCTCCGGATGCAACGCCACAGCGACAATGCGATCGCCGTCGCCAAATGGCTGAAGGCGCACAGCAAGATCGCCTGGGTGAATTATGCCGGCCTCGACGACGATCCGAACCATGCCCTGCAGCAGCGCTATTCCCCAAAGGGCGCAGGCTCCGTCTTCACTTTCGGCGTCGAAGGCGGCGTTACGGGTGGCTATGAGGCGGGCAAGACGCTGGTCGAGGGGCTGGAGCTCTTCTCCCACCTCGCCAATATCGGCGACACCCGCTCGCTCGTCATCCACCCGGCCTCGACGACACATCGGCAGTTGACCGAGGAACAGAAGACCGCCGCCGGCGCCGGCGCCGACGTGGTACGCCTTTCCGTCGGCATCGAGGACGTCAAGGACATCATCGCCGACCTCGAACAGGCGCTCTCGAAGATCTGAGTGGCCATGGCAAATTTCATCACCCTCGGCATTGACGGCGTCGAACCCGAGTTCGGCGCCCCGGAGCCCGGTCGGATCATCTCAGGCGATCCGCATTTCCGCACCTGGAACCTGGAGGAGGCCGAAGGCGGGCTCTATTCCGGCATCTGGGAGGCGACGCCGGGCAAGTGGCGGATCGTTTATGAGGAATGGGAATATTTCAGCCTGCTGTCCGGCTATTCGATCGTCACGGAGGAGGGCGGTGAGCCGGTTCATCTGAAGACGGGCGACCGGATGATCTTGCGACCCGGCTTCAAGGGAACGTGGGAAGTCGTTGAAACGACTCGCAAGGATTATGTGATCAAGGTTTAAGCAGCGCCAGCAAACCGGCGCTGACGATGGCGGGCCTGTCCCGATTTGCGGCGATGACGGCCCGTCTTTCTGCGGATGGCTGCGCTTCTTTGCCGGATAGAACGCTTTTAACCAATCCCGTTAATCGGGTCTACATCGTCAAAATGCTATATCTTATCTGCAGCGCATAGCGGACATGATGTCTCCTGCCGTCCCCACAGACATGGCCTTGCAATTAATCTTTCCGGAATATGCATGTCGTCGAATCTTGCAGGTAGGCACGTTCGCACCCAGACCTCTTCCATCATTGCGACAACGGTCTGTTTCCTTGTCGTCGCCCTCATCCTGACCGGCCTGATGGCACATGTCGTCGTCAAGATGACCCGGTCGGCGAATGAGATCGACGATGCGCGGGCCACGCGCGCCGCCCGCGCGGCGATCGGAGCCTTTGTGGCTCGTCTGAGCGGGACGACGACGGACAATGCCATATGGGACGATGCCTATAGTGCGGCCTCCTCTCCTGCCGCCGCCGACTGGGCCTATGAAAATTGGGGAAAGACCAGCGAGGATTACGCGCTCTATGACGGCGCGATCGTAATCGGCCCTGACCGGTCGTCGATCGTCTCCGCATATGCCAAGGGCAAGCCCTTCGAGCCGAGCGCCTTTTTCGGCGAAGGCTTTTATCGGCAGATCAACGCAGCCGCCGATCCCGAGCGGGCGCCGATGGTCAACTTCATCAAGACCGAAAGCGGTATCGCCCTGCTCGCATCGCAGGCGATCCAGCCCTTCGAAGCCTCCGGAGAGCTTCCGAAGCTCAGCACGCTGAGCTTTTACAAGGAATTTACCCCCGAGGTTCTCGACGCGCTCTCGAACGAACATGAACTCGAAGGCTTGCACCTTGAAACGAAGCCCAGGCCGGAATTTCTGAATACGCCGATCACCGACATGAAAGGGGCCGTCATCGGCTACCTCGTATGGCCGAGCAAAGCGCCTGGAAGCACTGTGTTTCATCGGGTAACGCCCTATGTCGCTGCCGCCGTCGCCATTCTTGCGCTGTTCCTGATCGGCGTTCTGATGGTCGGGACGTCCGAGGCACGGCGCCTGCGCCAGCTGGCGGAGGCAGCGCTTTTCGAAGCCGGCCATGACAGCCTGAGCGGCCTGTTGAACAGACATGGACTTCTCAGCCTGCTGGAAGAGTTGGACAATTCGGGCTCTTCGCCACCCCGGCTCTATCTGGTCGATCTCGATGGCTTCAAGGCGGTCAACGATGCCTGGGGGCATGCGGTCGGCGATGATTTGATCCGACTGGTTTCGAACGCGCTGATGGCCTGCCACCCCGAGGTCGTCGCCGCGGCTAGGCTGGGGGGCGACGAATTTGCGCTGGTGCATGTTGGATCTGCCACGTGCGAAGATATGGAAAAGACCATTCTCGCGCTGTTTGCCGAGCCCTTCAAAATCGGCGGACGAACGATCGAAGTTGGAGCAAGCATCGGAGCTGCCGCGCGCGACGGAGGCATCGAGCCTCTGGAGCTTCTCCGCAGAGCGGACATGGCCCTCTATCGCGCCAAGGCAAGTGGCAGAGGCCAGGCGATCGAATTCGACCCCGAACTGGACGAGGAACGCCAACGGGTCGCCGAACTGGAAGGTCTGTTGAAGCACGCCATCAGCACTGGTGCGATCGAGGCCGTTTTCCAGCCTCTCGTTTCCGCCACAACAGGCGCTGTCACTGGTCTTGAAGCGCTGGCGCGCTGGCGAACGTCAACCGGAAACATCAGCCCGGAGATTTTCATCCCTCTCGCCGAGAGGTGCGGCCTCATCGATGCGCTTGGCGTTCACATGCTGAGGACATCAATCGAGCATGCCAAGAGCTGGCCCGATCTGGCACTGTCGGTGAACGTCTCGCCAATCCAACTCTGCAATCCCGAATTTGCCGCGGAGGTAATCTCGGTCCTGCGCGAGCTCGATTTCGATCCGAAGCGCCTGACCTTGGAGATCACCGAAGGCGTTCTGATGACAAATCCGGATCAGGCCCGGCGGTCGATAGACCAGCTGAAGCGCGTCGGGATAAAGTTCGCGCTGGATGACTTTGGCTGCGGCTACGCCAGCATCGGCGCATTGCGGCAGTTCGGGTTCGATCGCATGAAGATCGATCGCTCGCTTGTGTCCGCTCTCGATGAAGGCGCCAACGGCGCCGATGTCCTTCGGGCGACCATTTCGCTGGCGACCGCTCTGAAGATTCCCGTGACCGCCGAAGGTATCGAGAACAGCCGCCAGGCGGCGATCTTGCGAGAGGCTGGCTGCGATCAGCTTCAAGGCTATCTGATGGGAAGACCTATGTCGGCGCACGACATATCCGGCAGGCTGCAGGAAGACTCGGCCGCATGACGCGCGATCGATGGGTCGCCCGCCTGAGGGCGAGTTCACCATCGTCATCGTCACCCACAACATGCAGCAGGCAAGCCGCATCTCCGACAATACCGCCTTCATGTATCTTGGCGAGCTGATCGAATACGGCCCGACCGCTGAGATTTTCCAGTCGCCGAAGGTCAAGCGCACCGAAGACTACATCACCGGCCGTTACGGCTGATCTGCGAGGCTATGGATCACCACCACAAATCCAGCCGGTCCAGCCCGTGGAAATGGTAGACGTCCTTGACTTCAGGCGTCTTCGCCAGCTTGAGACCGGCAAGCCTTGCGAACAGGATCGGGAGCACGACGTTGAGCTCCAGCCGCGCCAGCGGCGCGCCGATGCAGAAATGGATGCCGGCGCCGAAGGAGAGGTTCGCCGCCTCGTTGCGGTCGGGCCGGAAGGCCAGCGGATCGGTGAACTTCGCCGGGTCGAGATTGGCGGCGGCGAGGATGAGGCTGACCTTGTCGCCGCGCTGGAAGGAGACGCCGTCGATTTCCGCAGGCTCCAGGGCCCAGCGCTGGAAGATGTGGACCGGCGCGCAGGTGCGCAGGGTTTCCTCGACGGTGCGCTCGGTCGTCGCCTCGTCGCGGAAGATTTCCGCCGGATCTGAGCCGCTCTCGAGGATGATGCGCACCGAATTGCCGATCTGGTGCACAGTCGCCTCGTGCCCGGCATTGAGCAGCACGATCGTCGTCGAGACCAGCTCCTCCTCGGTCAGATACTGACCCTTGTGCTCGGTATGGATCATGTGGGTGAGCAGGTCGTCGCGTGGCTCGGCGCGGCGCTCTGCGATCACCGTCCGGACATAGTCGGAAAATTCCTTCGCCGCCCGTTCGGCCTCGTCTTCTTGCTCGCGCGTGCGGCCGAACATGTACATGCGGACGTAGGCGTGCGACCAGGCAAGCAGCTGCGGCCCCATTTCCTCGGGAATGCCGATCATCCGGGCGATCATCGTCACCGGTATGATGTCGGCAAAGGCAGAGAGCAGCTCGACCTCACCCTTTTCCGCGAAGCCGTCGATCAGCCGGTTGGCCAACTCGGTAAGCTCTGGTTTCATCTTCTCGACATGGCGGGAGACGAAGGCGCGGTTGACCAGCGTGCGCAGCCGTGTGTGCTCCGGCGGTTCGAGTTCGAGCAGGGAATAGCGTTCCGAGAGATCGAAACTGGCAAGATGCGGCATCGGCTCGGCAAGCCCGAGCTCCTCGCGGCTGGCGATATGCAGGATCTGCCGGCCGAAGCGGCGATCGCGCAGCAAACCGTTCACATGGTCGTAGCCGGTGAAGAACCACTGCTTCTGCTCGCTCCAGTAGAACGTCGGACAATGCGCATGAAGTGCGGCATAGACGGCATTCGGATTGCTGTAGAAGGCCGGGTTGCGGGCGTCCAGCGATACATGGCGGCGGGCCGGATCGATCGAGAGAAAGGGCGGTATCATCATGCCCGAAGGCTTAGCGGATTTGCTCGGCCTCGGAAAGGTGCGGGGTGAGGGCGAGCCGCCCGGAAGCGATGCGCGCCCGGCCGGGCGCGTCAATCACTTTAAAATCTAAGTCTAACCCCGAGGATTGATTCCGGTTTTCACCGTTACCGCTAGCCGGCCCGCGACAGCGTGCCCATGCGCCGCAGGGCCTCGATCTGGTCGTCGACCGTCGGCACGAGTTCGCCGGCGGTGTTGCTCGGCGCGGCCGGCGCCGGCGCTGCTGCCTCGGCTTCTCCGAAGGTGACGGTGCAGTTGCGGCCTGCGCCCTTTGCCGCGTAGAGCGCCCGGTCGGCGGCCGAGATCAGCTTGTCGATATTGGCTTCGACCGAGGAAGCAAGCGCGATGCCGATGCTGACGGTGACGGGAACGATTGCTTCGCCGGTGCTGACGGGAAGACGGCAGAATTCGGTGCGGATCGCTTCGGCGATCGCTTCGGCCTCGGTCTGGTCGGTGACCGCGGCGAAGGCTGCGAATTCTTCGCCGCCCATACGGCCGAAGATGTGGTTCGGAATATACTGGCGGGCCATTCGCGCGAATTCGGTCAGCACGGCATCGCCGGACTGGTGGCCGAAACGGTCGTTGACGCGCTTGAAATGGTCGAGATCGAAGAGTATCACTGCGACCTGGCGCTGGTCGTCATGAGCTTTTTCCTGGATGGCGTTGAAATAACCGAGCAGGCCGCGGCGGTTGAGCACGCCCGTCAGCGAATCGGTCAGGGTGAGGGCGCGCAGGTGCCGTTCGGAGCGCTCCATGATCAGCCGGCAGGTGAACGCGAAGGCGATGGTCAGCAGGAAGGCGCTTGCCATGGCGGAGGCGCCGCCGAGATTGGTCGCCTCGACATCGCTCGGCAGCGTTAGCGCCATCGTCACCGCCGAGCCGAAGCACAGGCAGCCCTGGATGACGAACACACCCATCAGCTTGACGCGGGTACGCTCGCGGCGCATGTCGCCGGCGGCGACCGCAAGGGCAAGCGCCGTCGCACCCGTCGCCGAAGCGAGATTATAGAGCACCACCCGGTTTGAATAGTCGCTGTTGACCCAGGGCAGAAAGACCCCGGCGAGCCAGATCGCCGGCGGCAGCAGCGCCCACCATTCGATCCGTTTGCGGTCCAGCGCCAGAAAACCCGCCACCCAGGCGCTCTGGCCGAGCAGCGCAATGGCATTGCCGATCTCTATGGACAACAGGCTGGGCACTTGGCCGCGCAGCGCGATCATCGCAAAGCCGATGCCGGTCAGCAGAAAGCCGATGCCCCAATAGAGGTAGGCCTCGTTTCTGACATTGTGGCGCCAGGCGACGAACAGCACCAAAGCGAGCGTCATCGCCTCCGAACACCAGATGGCGAGACCTGTAGCAATATTGAACACGGCAGCAACCCCTTGCCCGTCGGCCTTATCTGTCGGCCGCTATTTGTTGGCCTTTATCCTTGCCGATGAAGCTCGCCACTTCCTTAATGCTGTTGCGCCGCAGCACGCTTTTGCGCTGATATCTGCCGGTAGGCTTTCTGTCGGGTAAACGCTTATAAGCGCTCTCGAATGAAGTAAGCATTCCTTCATCCTGTCGTGGAGAAAAGCCGGGGGCGATGATGCCAGGGCCTCGCCGTTAACAGGCGTTTGGGGGAAAGAGGCTACCAGCTAAAGCCGCCTTGCCCCGCCATCTTAACGTTATCCTCATGCGTGTCTTGAAGAGGAGGGCAGTGACACTCTATGTAGGGATAGACATTTTCTTTGATTCCCGGCGCCGGCCGGCGAGACGTTGACAAAGGACGCACATGAGAAACCCAGTCGATACCGCAATGGCCCTCGTGCCGATGGTCGTGGAACAGACCAACCGCGGTGAACGCTCCTACGACATCTATTCCCGCCTGTTGAAGGAACGCATCATCTTCCTGACGGGTGCCGTCGAAGACCATATGGCGACGCTCGTCTGCGCCCAGCTTCTCTTCCTCGAGGCCGAAAACCCGAAGAAGGAAATCGCCCTCTACATCAATTCGCCCGGCGGCGTCGTCACCGCCGGCATGGCGATCTACGACACGATGCAGTTCATCAAGCCCGCGGTTTCGACGCTCTGCATCGGCCAGGCCGCATCCATGGGCTCGCTGCTGCTGGCTGCCGGCCACAAAGATATGCGCTTCGCCACGCCGAATTCCCGCATCATGGTGCATCAGCCCTCGGGCGGCTTCCAGGGACAGGCTTCGGACATCGAGCGCCACGCCCGCGACATCCTCAAGATGAAGCGCCGCCTGAACGAGGTCTATGTCAAGCACACCGGCCGCACCTACGAGGAAGTTGAAAAGACGCTCGATCGTGACCATTTCATGGATGCCGACGAGGCCCAGACTTGGGGCGTGATCGACAAGGTTCTGACCTCGCGCATCGAAATGGAAGGCGAACAGGCCTAGTAATTAATAGGGATGGTGTTTTCGTCGCCACAGTTCTATCCCATTTGTGATTGAACAAGGGCTTTCAACAGGCGACGAAGACGCTAATAGTAACTATTAATGCTATGTTGAATTTTTATGACATAGCATTCGGCATTCGAAGGGGATTCGTTGCCGCCGGGACCCGGACATGATTTGTTGGGCCTGGTTCGTAGCCCCTGAAGCCCTTCTCGGCAAAGGCTCCGGAAACGGAGTGCCGCCAGGAGCTGATAGAGTGGACCGCGATTTCGCCTTGAAATGCGGCGTGCTGGAAGGAAAGTGAAATGAGCAAGGTCAGCGGCAGCAACGGCGGCGACTCCAAGAACACACTCTATTGTTCGTTCTGCGGAAAGAGCCAGCACGAAGTCCGGAAACTGATTGCCGGACCGACCGTCTTCATCTGCGATGAATGCGTCGAATTGTGCATGGACATCATCCGCGAGGAGAACAAGTCCTCGATGGTCAAGTCCCGCGACGGCGTTCCGACGCCCCAGGACATCATCAAGGTCCTCGACGAATATGTCATCGGCCAGCGGCAGGCGAAGAAAATCCTGTCGGTCGCCGTTCACAACCATTACAAGCGCCTGGCGCACGCCTCGAAGAACGGCGAAGTCGAGCTGGCGAAATCGAACATCATGCTCGTCGGCCCGACCGGCTGCGGCAAGACCTATCTTGCCCAGACGCTCGCCCGCATCATCGACGTTCCCTTCACCATGGCCGATGCGACGACGCTGACCGAGGCCGGCTATGTCGGTGAGGATGTCGAAAACATCATCCTGAAGCTGCTGCAATCGGCCGACTACAATGTCGAGCGTGCGCAGCGGGGCATCGTCTACATCGACGAAGTCGACAAAATTTCGCGCAAGTCCGACAACCCGTCGATCACACGCGACGTCTCGGGTGAGGGCGTGCAGCAGGCGCTGCTGAAGATCATGGAAGGCACGGTCGCTTCCGTTCCGCCGCAGGGCGGCCGCAAGCACCCGCAGCAGGAATTCCTGCAGGTCGACACGACCAACATCCTGTTCATCTGCGGCGGCGCCTTCGCCGGCCTCGATAAGATCATCTCCGCCCGCGGCGAGAAGACCTCGATTGGCTTCGGCGCTACCGTCAAGGCCCAGGACGATCGCCGCGTCGGCGAAGTCCTGCGCGAACTGGAGCCGGAAGACTTGGTCAAGTTCGGCCTCATCCCCGAGTTCATCGGGCGTTTGCCGGTTCTGGCGACCCTCGAAGACCTCGATGAAGATGCGCTGATCCAGATCCTGTCCGAGCCGAAGAACGCGCTGATCAAGCAATATCAGCGCCTGTTCGAGATGGAAGACGTGGAACTGACCTTCCACGAGGATGCTCTGCGCGAAACAGCCCGCAAGGCGATCGTCCGCAAGACCGGCGCCCGCGGCCTTCGCTCGATCATGGAGAAGATCCTGCTCGACACGATGTTCGAACTGCCGACGCTCGAAGGCGTGCGCGAGGTCGTCATCTCCGAGGAAGTGGTTCGCGGTTCGGCCCGTCCGCTATACATCTATGCCGATCGTCAGGAAGAAAAGGCCAACGCTTCGGCGTAACCTTTGCGCTTTCGCACGATTATTTTGGGGGCTTGCCATCGGCGGGCCCCTTTCTATTTGAAAAACCATCCGAGGCACTGTTAGTATTTTGCCGGTGGGAACCGGAATTGCCTTTGCCGATGTTGCGCAAGGGAGAGTGCTTGGCAATGATGCCGTGATTCCGTAAGCCTATTGCTGGCGTTTGTATTTTAGCCGGGTCGGAAGTGGTAAGCGCCGGTCCAGCCACGCGCTTCATAGTGTTGGCGTTCCGTTGTAATGAAGCTGTCACATCCGGGGAACGCGGGCGTTAGCGTGGCTTGAAAAGCGTAGTCAGAACCTCCACTTGTAGAGCCAAGTGAGAGTGCCGGCCGGTCCCAAGCGGCCGCGCAGAGAGCCCGGTAACGGGACGATGGAAAGGACTTAAAATGACGAAGAAAACGTCTGTAGCGAGCAGTACTGCCTACCCTGTTCTGCCCCTGCGCGACATCGTGGTTTTCCCGCATATGATCGTGCCGCTGTTCGTCGGACGGGAAAAGTCGATCCGTGCGCTCGAAGAGGTCATGGGTTCCGATAAGCAGATCATGCTTGTGACGCAGATCAACGCCAGCGACGACGATCCGGATCCCTCCGCGATCCACAAGGTCGGCACCGTGGCGAACGTGTTGCAGCTGTTGAAGCTGCCCGACGGCACCGTCAAGGTTCTGGTCGAAGGCCGCGCCCGCGCGGAGATCGACACATATACCGGCCGCGAGGATTTCTATGAGGCGCTCGGCCATGTGCTCGAGGAGCCGCACGACGATCCGGTCGAACTGGAAGCCTTGTCGCGTTCGGTCGTCTCCGAATTCGAGAGCTATGTGAAGCTCAACAAGAAGATTTCGCCCGAAGTGGTCGGCGCCGCCAGCCAGATCGACGACTATTCCAAGCTCGCCGATACGGTCGCCTCGCATCTGTCGATCAAGATCACCGAGAAACAGGAGATGCTGGAAACCACCAGCGTCAAGGCTCGCCTCGAAAAGGCCCTCGGCTTCATGGAAGGCGAGATTTCGGTCCTGCAGGTCGAAAAGCGCATCCGTTCGCGTGTCAAGCGCCAGATGGAGAAGACCCAGCGCGAATACTACCTGAACGAACAGATGAAGGCGATCCAGAAGGAACTCGGCGACGGCGAGGAAGGCCGCGACGAGATGAGCGAGCTGGAAGAGCGTATCTCCAAGACCAAGCTGTCCAAGGAGGCCCGTGAAAAGGCCGATGCGGAGCTGAAGAAGCTGCGCCAGATGAGCCCGATGTCGGCCGAAGCCACCGTCGTGCGCAATTATCTGGACTGGCTGCTCGGCATTCCGTGGGGCAAGAAGTCGAAGATCAAGGCCGATCTCAACAATGCCGAGAAGATCCTCGAAGCCGATCACTTCGGTCTCGACAAGGTCAAGGAGCGCATTGTCGAATATCTGGCCGTGCAGGCTCGCGCCACCAAGATCAAGGGCCCGATTCTCTGCCTCGTTGGCCCTCCGGGTGTCGGCAAGACCTCGCTCGCCCAGTCGATCGCCAAGGCGACCGGCCGTGAGTATGTCCGCATGGCGCTTGGCGGCGTTCGCGACGAAGCCGAAATCCGCGGTCACCGCCGCACCTATATCGGCTCGATGCCCGGCAAGGTCATCCAGTCGATGAAGAAGGCGAAGAAGTCCAACCCGCTCTTCCTGCTCGACGAGATCGACAAGCTCGGCCAGGACTATCGCGGCGATCCGTCTTCGGCCCTGCTCGAGGTACTCGATCCGGCACAGAACTCGACCTTCATGGACCATTATCTTGAGGTCGAATACGACCTGTCGGATGTGATGTTCATTACGACGGCGAATACGCTGAACATCCCGGCGCCGCTGATGGACCGCATGGAGATCATCCGTATCGCCGGCTACACCGAAGATGAAAAGCGCGAGATCGCCAAGCGGCATCTGCTGCCGAAGGCCATCAAGGAACATGCGTTGCAGCCGGAAGAATTCTCGGTCAACGACGACGCCCTGATGTCCATCAGCCAGCACTACACCCGTGAAGCCGGCGTCCGCAACTTCGAGCGCGAACTGATGAAGCTTGCCCGCAAGGCGGTCACCGAGATCATCAAGGGCAAGACGAAGTCCGTGCATGTGACGGCTGCCAACATCTCCGACTATCTGGGCGTCCCGCGCTTCCGCCACGGCGAAGCCGAGGGCGAGGATCAGGTCGGCGTTGTCACAGGTCTTGCCTGGACGGAGGTCGGCGGCGAGTTGCTGACCATCGAAGGCGTGATGATGCCGGGCAAGGGCCGCATGACGGTCACCGGCAATCTGAAGGAAGTCATGAAGGAATCGATCTCGGCGGCGGCCTCCTATGTCCGCTCGCGCGCTGTCGATTTCGGCATCGAGCCACCGCGCTTCGACAAGAGCGACATCCACGTGCACGTGCCGGAAGGCGCGACGCCGAAGGATGGCCCCTCGGCCGGCGTCGCCATGGCGACCGCGATCGTCTCGATCATGACCGGTATCCCGGTGAACAGGCACGTGGCCATGACCGGTGAGATCACCCTTCGCGGTCGTATTCTGCCGATCGGCGGTCTCAAGGAAAAGCTGCTCGCAGCCCTTCGCGGCGGCATCAAGAAGGTGCTGATTCCGGAGGAGAACGCCAAGGATCTGGCGGAGATTCCGGATAACGTGAAGAACAGCATGGAGATCATCCCGGTATCCCGCATGGGCGAGGTGATCAAGCATGCGCTGATCCGGCGGCCGGAGCCGATCGAATGGGACGGCACGGTGGAAACGCCGGTCATCGCATCGGTCGAAGGCCTCGACGAGACGGGCGCAACCATAGCGCATTGAGTGGCCTCGGCCACATTTATGCCCCATTGGCTGAAAACTCGGAAAAAGGCTGGCGAAAACGCCAGCCTTTTTTGTGAAAACGTCATGTAGACGCTTGCTTTTCCTTGATTTGCAGGGCTTTTGGGTTCCCGGCGGGCCTGATGATACCTATTCGGCGCCTAGCTTATATTGAGTCGTTTCGTACCATTTAGAAAGGGGTGGAAACATGAACAAGAATGAACTCGTGTCCGCAGTCGCCGAAAAGGCAGGACTGACGAAGTCTGACGCGGCTTCCGCTGTTGACGCGGTTTTCGACGTTGTCCAGGGTGAACTCAAGAACAAGGGCGACATCCGCCTTGCAGGGTTCGGCAGCTTCACCGTTTCTCATCGTGCCGCATCGAAGGGCCGCAACCCGTCGACGGGCGCTGAGGTAGACATTCCGGCTCGCAACGTGCCGAAGTTCACGCCCGGCAAGGGCCTGAAGGACGCCGTCAACGGCTGATCTGAGATTATCCGCCAGCCGTAAACGAGACCGGCTGTGCAGGATTTGGAAAGGGGTTCGGCTTTGCCGGACCCCTTTTGCTTTGCTGGGCCCTTGCTTTCGTGGCTTGCCGCCATGCGGGCTTTGATCTACGACATTTCTGTTCTCAGGGCGAGGTGAAACTCCCCACCGGCGGTATGGGTTTCGGCCCGAGCCCGCGAGCGCCGCCTTCCGCGCCAATGCGGGGGGAGGGTCAGCAGATCCGGTGCGATTCCGGAGCCGACGGTTAAAGTCCGGATGGAAGAGAATGAGTGTCGGCCGTGCGAAGGGCGGGGTGTCCTGCGTCGCCTGTTCGTGGCTCATGCGTCCTGATTTATGTTGGTCCCTGGTTTTGGATGAAAGACATGAGTCAGAATTCTCTTGCGGTCGAGCCGTCCCGCGCCATTGTCGGTGCACTCTGGATGGTCCTTGCCGGCATCGCCTTTTCGCTTCTTAACGTCGTCACCCAATGGCTGACGATGAAGCTTGCCTTTCCCTCGGCCTCGGCCGCCTTCTGGCAATATGGCTTCGCCTTCCTGTTTTCGCTGCCGTTCCTGCGCAGGCTCGGCCTGGCGGCGATGCGCACGCACTATCCCTGGCGTCACCTGGCGCGCGTCGTGCTTGCCGCGCTCGGGGTCGAGGCCTGGGTCGCCGGCCTTGCCGCGGTGCCGATCTGGCAGGCGATCGCGCTGGTGATGACCTCGCCGTTCTTCATCATTCTCGGCGCCCGGCTCTTCCTGGGTGAGCGCGTCGGTCCGGCCCGCTGGGCGGCGACCGCAGCCGGTTTCACCGGCGCGATGATCGTCCTGCAGCCATGGTCGGACGGCTTTGGCTGGGCAGCACTCTTGCCGGTGCTCTCGGCGCTGCTGTGGGGCGCCTCGTCGCTGATCACCAAGAGCCTGACGGGCATCGAACGACCGGAGACGATCACCGTCTGGCTGCTCGTTCTGCTGACGCCGATAAACGGAGGGCTGGCGCTTGCGGCAGGCTTTGCAGTGCCGACGGGTACAACACTTGCCTTGTTCCTGCTGGCGGGGCTGCTGACCGCCGCAGCGCAGTATTTCCTGACGCTTGCCTATTCCGCAGCGGATGCCGCCTACATTCAACCTTTCGACGATCTGAAGCTGCCGCTGAATGTGCTGGCCGGCTGGCTGTTCTTCGGTTATGCGCCGGCCGGCTACCTCTGGCTAGGCGCAGTGCTCATCCTTTCCGCCTCACTCTTCATCATGCGAAACGAGATGCGCAAAGAGCGGAAACCCGCCTGAGGTACCCTAACCTTCTCCCCCGGAAAACGGGGAAAAGGGGAGGTGCCATGCTAGATGTGGGCAGGGAACCGAGTGGTTGCGGCACATCCCCTTCGTCTCGTTTACGAGGGACGGGCCGAAACCCATGGCTCGACCCCGGCCGGTGGCGGCAGCCGGATGAGGGCCTGACTCGACTTGCCGCAGCCCTGACAAAATAGCGACGCTCCAGCCCTACCAGCGCTGATGCACATGCGGCGCGATCAGCCGCGTGTAGATCTCGCGTGTTGCCGCCATGACACCGGCCGTAAGGGGCGCCAGATCGGCTGCGGCCGCATTGGCTTTAGCTTGTTCGGCATTGCGGGCGCCGGGGATGACGACGGTGACGGCTTCAGCCATCAGGATCCAGCGCAGCGCAAAGGCCGCCATGGTGGCGCCCTGAGGCACCAGCTTGCGCACCTCTTCCACCGCTTGCAGGCCGACCTCGAAGGGCACGCCGGCAAAAGTCTCGCCGACATCGAAGGCTTCGCCGTTGCGGTTGAAATTGCGATGGTCGTCGCTGGCAAAGTGGGTGTCCCGGGTGATCTTGCCGGAGAGAAGGCCGCTGGCCAGCGGCACGCGGGCAATGATCGCCACGTTCCTGCGGCGCGCTTCCTGGAAGAACAGGTGGTCGGGACGCTGGCGGAAGATATTGTAGATGATCTGGATGCTGACGACGCCAGGATATTCGATCGCCTTCAGCCCGTCTTCGACCTTTTCGACGCTGACGCCGTAACCTTTGATCTTGCCGGCCGCCTGCAGCGCGTTCAGGTTCTCGAAGACCTCAGGCTGGTAAAACACCTCGCGCGGCGGGCAGTGCAGCTGCACGAGGTCGAGGCTGTCGACGGCAAGATTCTCACGGCTGCGGTCGATGAAGCCTTCGAGGTTCGCTTTGGTATAACCTTCGGCGACATGCGGGTTGAGCCGGCGGCCGGCCTTGGTGGCGACCATCGGGCGCTGGCCGCCGCGCGCCTTCAGCACGTCGGCGATGATTTTTTCCGAGCGGCCGTCGCCATAGACGTCAGCCGTATCGATGAAGGTCATGCCGGCATCGAGTGCGGCGTTAAGCGCCGCGCGTCCATCCACCTCGCTGATATCGCCCCAGGAGCCGCCGATCTGCCAAGCGCCGAAGCCGACATCGGTGACGGTGAAAGGCATGCGGCCGAAAGCATGGTGTTTCATGAAAAATCCTCCAGGTGATGAAAGATATTGGCCTATCAGGCGGACAACTATGCGGCAATTGTCGATCCGGCCTTGATTGGTTGCCTCGATGAAATATCGTTCCGCGACAAGGCTTCAACCGCAATGAATGGAAAAGGAAAGATCATGGAGATCAAACCTGTCGGCTCTCGCCCTTCGATGAAGCCGCCGGCCGATTATTTCACCGGCGCCGTTCGCCAGGATCCGTTGATGGAGACGCCCGAACCGGCCCGGATGCGGGCAACCTCGGTCACCTTCGAACCCGGCGCCCGCACCGCTTGGCATACGCATCCGCTCGGCCAGACGCTGATCGTGACCTCTGGCAGGGGCCTCGTCCAGAGCTGGGGCGGTGAGATAAGCGAGATCCGCGCCGGCGACACGGTATGGTTTTCGCCGGGCGAAAAACATTGGCACGGTGCCGCCGCGGACACGGCGATGACGCACATCGCCATTCACGAGGCGCTGGACGGCAAGCATGTCGACTGGTTGGAGCAGGTCACCGACGCGCAATATTCCGGCATGAGCTAAATCACAGCCGCTTCAGGCAATAGGAAAAATGCGCGTGTGATTCGACCGTCAGGAACTCGAATTGCCAGCGGTAATCCTTGCAGAATTTGGTGACCGCCTCGACGACGCCATAGACGATCGGCTTGACGGTATTGCCGGTGCAGAAATCATGCCCGGCAATCCGCCCCGTCCGCTTCACCTTCTTGTCGCAAAGCAGCAGTTCCTGCCAGGTGAGCTCGAAGGAATGGTCGGTATCGATATAGGCCCAGTCGAGGAAATCGTCTTCGAACTCGGCGAGCTTGTCGAGCGATTTGCCCTGCATCAGATGCAGCCTGCCGGCCTCGATCTCGGCAGAAAACGTCGTGTGGATTGCGTCGAGGCCGGAGCTGTAGCGATCCATCGACCAGGGATCGACGAGGTAGAGCTGCGCCGGGCGATTCTTTTCCATGATCTCCGCCGTATATTCGCCGAAGGCCGCTCCCACTTCGACGCCGATGCCGCCGTTCGGGATTCGGTAGAGCAACTCGCCACGATCCGGCAGCAGACGGGCGTTTTCCATATGATGGGCGCTGAGCGGAGTGCGCGGCGTGCTCGCCCGGAGCGCCTGCCTGTCTTCACGTGTCTTCATCTCTGATCTCTGGATTACGGGCGTCTGACGGCCCTGATGTGGTTTGCGGCGAACGTAGGAGCAGCCGACGCCGATGACAACCACATGACGGGAATTTGCTTCTTTCGAACAAATCGCTAAGTTTCACATGTGGACTGACGAGAGCTCGGGAGGAGCGATTTCATGAGACGCATGTGGCCTGAAGAGTTCAACGCCATCGTTAACGGGGCCGAGGAGGTGATGTTAGAATCACCGGCCGAGGCCGGCGAAGCACCGCGGCACCGCAAGGCGCTGAAGGCACGCATCAGCATGGAGGATTACGAACGGATCTGGCCGTTTGCCGAGATGCGCTTCCGGCTTGGTGAGGAAGCCCTAGAAGGCAAGGCCATCACGCTGATCACCACCAACCCGCATTACCACACCTGGCACCCGAAGGACGGCGGCAGCGTCGAATCCGTGTCGGACAGCGGCCGCCATTTCAAGACGGATTATATCATTGTGCACTTCCTGCTCGACGACGTGAAGGAAACATCCCCCGCCTGAGAGGTCTCATCCCGGCACAGGCCGCTAAAGCGCATCGCGTCGAACTGATTCACGCGGCGCTTTAGCTCTTCGTTTTGATGCATGTCGTTATCCCGGAACCGCTGCTGACGCGGAATTGATTCCGACGCTGATGACAACGGCGGCGATATCGCTAAGTTTGGCGAATATGTTCCCACAAAATTGGAGGTTCCCGTGACGGCGAACGTGTTGGATATTCCTGTGAAAACAGTGGATGGTCGTGAAACCGCGCTCAACGAATACAAGGGTCGCGTGCTCCTGGTCGTCAATGTCGCCTCGAAATGCGGGCTGGCGGTTCAATATGAGGGGCTCGAAAAGCTCTATGGCGAAAAGCGCGAACGCGGCTTCGTCATCGCCGCTTTCCCCGCCAACGACTTCAAGGGTCAGGAGCCCGGCACCGATGCCGAGATCCTCGATTTCTGCACCAGTACCTACGACGTCACCTTCCCGATCTTCTCGAAGATCTCGGTCAAGGGCGAAGCCCAGCATCCGCTCTACCGGCAACTGACGAAGTCTGGCGTGAAGACGACAGGCGAGGGCCCGATGCGTGAACGGCTGAAATCCCACGGCATGTCAGGTGGCGACGAGGATGACATTCTTTGGAACTTCGAAAAATTCCTGATCGGCCGCGACGGCAAAGTCGCCGCCCGCTTCGCGCCGGATGTGACGGCGGATGATTCGCGGCTGGTTTCGGCGGTGGATAAAGAACTGGCGAAGGGGTGAATGGTGGGCGATGAGCCTCGACTGTCACGATTCTAGAACGCCACTTCGGAATCCCGAAATTCCCCGCTTCGGGATTCCGAAATCCGCGGCGCTTCGCGAGGTGCCGACAGAAAAAAACATGCAATGATTTCAATCCCGCAACCAATTTCGGGATTCCGAAGTGCTATATAGAGTCTGGTGGGGAGTTCAGAGCAAAGGCGTTCGACCACGATCAGAGACTCTGTCGCAGTCAAAGAGCATGGATCCCCTCGGGCTACCAAGCGCGTCTGGACCGCGATGATTCGCAAAGAGGCTGAGAGCAGGATCTTCAGATCCCAAGCACGGTCACAAGCGGGGGCGTAAAGTCCTTGAAGCCCACTCTCGGCCAGTCGCACCTTCTGTCGAATCGCGTCTTCGGTTCGTGGCGCTCGCATGCCGGATTCGTCTTGAATGCGTATCCGGGCAGGCTGACGTATCTGGCGCTTGGCGTGCTAAGGGCGATTGCGATGCACAACGTCAATGCGGAGCAGAGAGTCCTCATGGCACACCTCTAGGCGTCGTAAGCCTTCAAGCGCGGAGATTTTCCGGGCGACGAATTCTCCCACTTTTGCCGGCCCCCATCCATTCGCCCAATAGGAGGTGGCTGCAGCGGCCGGGAGTAGTCCGTTTTGGTGGAGCGTTGGCTTTAGACGGCGCGCCGCATCTGGCCCTGCTGGGCGCTTCCACTGGATCAGTGGCCGATTAGAATTCCAAATAGGTGACAAAGCCATGCGGGCGTCTGCCTTCGAAGCCTCAACATCACACCAGCTATTTGAAACTTTAGGGGAAGAATAAATGGTGGGCGATGAGAGACTCGAACTCCCGACATCCTCGGTGTAAACGAGGCGCTCTACCAACTGAGCTAATCGCCCATCGCAAACGAAGCCGGATCGGCCTGCCGCGTTGGTGGCCGTGATCTATGCGGATCGCGGCAAAACCGCAAGAGTGTTTGTGAAGATTTTTTGATTTTTTTGACAGCGATCCTGTCCCTTGCGGGGCAGGTGGGCGCGGCAAGGCTGTGGATAAAGGGGAGGGGGCATGTCGGCTTCGACTGTGCCGGCGGCTTCGATCCGGCCTCGGTGCTGCAGCGGGAAACGGAATTGACGGCTTTTCCTTCATTCCGCGCGGCCTTGCCAAAACAATTCAACGGCTGTCATGGTTTTGTCTCCAAACCTGCTTGACACTAAATGGCGAACCCCGTAGTTAGCCGCTCATCGAAACGGGCAGCCGTTTTGGTAAGGGTGCGAAGGCATCCGGACTGCTTGAAATGAATTGCGGGTGTAGCTCAGTTGGTTAGAGTGCCGGCCTGTCACGCCGGAGGTCGCGGGTTCGAGCCCCGTCACTCGCGCCATTTCAAGTCTTGTAAAAACGCAAAGCGATTTGTCGTTTGTCCGGTTTTCTTCATCCTCGCGGCCGCAAATGGCCGATTAATGCGCGGGTGTAGCTCAGTCGGTTAGAGTGCCGGCCTGTCACGCCGGAGGTCGCGGGTTCGAGCCCCGTCACTCGCGCCATTTTCTTCACCAAGCCATGCAGTTTCCAGTGGTCAGACATGCAGCTTCACACGGCTTGGGCGGATTTGTCGCGACATCGTTGCATCTGCTTGATAATGTCCGCGCGCCACGCGTCGAATTGCCTCTGTAAATCTCTTGCGCCGGGGCTTCGGCTGCGCTAACCACGGCTTGTTGCAACGCACGTTCGCTTGCCGGGCATTTGCCCAAATGTGCCGTCTGGCGCCTCCGGCAAGCAGGGATGAACATGATGACTGAACTGCTCAGTTCCTATATTCCGATCGCTATCTTCATCGCTATCGCGCTTGTTATCGGCCTGGCGCTGCTTATTGCGCCGTTCGCCGTGGCTTTCAAAGCGCCTGATTCGGAAAAGCTCTCGGCTTACGAATGCGGCTTCAACGCGTTCGACGATGCCCGTATGAAATTCGACATTCGCTTCTACCTCGTGTCGATCCTCTTCATCATCTTCGATCTTGAAGTCGCTTTCCTCTTCCCCTGGGCCGTTTCCTTCGGCGCCATCGGCTGGTTCGGCTTCTGGTCCATGATGGTCTTTCTCTTCGTGCTGACCATCGGCTTTATCTATGAATGGAAGAAGGGAGCCCTGGAATGGGAGTAGCCCCTGTGAGCAATCAGCCGCTCGTTGCCCAGCAGCCGAAAGGGATCATCGATCCCTCGACCGGCAAGCCGATCGGCAGCAACGACGCATTTTTCGGCGAGATCAACAATGAGCTTGCCGATAAGGGTTTCCTCGTCACCTCGACCGACGAGCTGATCAACTGGGCCCGTACCGGCTCGCTGATGTGGATGACCTTCGGCCTTGCCTGCTGCGCCGTCGAAATGATGCAGCTGTCGATGCCGCGTTATGACGTCGAGCGCTTCGGTTTTGCGCCGCGCGCTTCGCCACGCCAGTCCGACGTGATGATCGTTGCCGGCACGCTGACCAACAAGATGGCGCCGGCGCTGCGCAAAGTTTACGACCAGATGCCCGAGCCGCGCTACGTCATCTCGATGGGCTCCTGCGCCAATGGCGGCGGTTATTATCACTATTCCTACTCGGTGGTGCGCGGCTGCGACCGCATCGTGCCGATCGACATCTACGTGCCGGGCTGTCCCCCCACGGCAGAGGCGCTGCTTTACGGCGTGCTTCTGCTGCAGAAGAAGATCCGGCGCACCGGCACGATCGAACGCTAAGGGTTAAGGACAAGGCATATGAGTGAAGCCCTGACTGAGCTTGCGTCCTACCTTGGCGAAGCGCGCGGTAACCTGATCGCCGCATCGCAGATGAAGTATGGCGAGCTGACGCTGACCGCAACGGGTGAAAACCTGATCCCGCTTTTGACCTTCCTGCGTGACGACGCCAAATGCGGTTTCGTCAACCTGATCGATATTTGCGGTGTCGACTGGCCGCAGCGCGAGCTGCGTTTCGACGTCGTCTATCACCTGCTGTCGCCGAAGCAGAACCTGCGCATCCGCGTCAAGGTGGCAACCGACGAAGATACGCCGGTTCCCTCGGCCTGCGGCGTCCATCCCGGCGCCGACTGGTTCGAGCGCGAAACTTGGGACATGTACGGCGTGCTCTTCACCGGCCATCCGGACCTGCGCCGCATCCTGACCGACTACGGCTTCGAAGGCCACCCGCTGCGCAAGGACTTCCCGACCACCGGCTTCGTCGAGGTTCGTTATGACGATGCGGCAAAGCGCGTCGTTTACGAGCCGGTCGAACTGAAGCAGGAATTCCGCAACTTCGACTTCATGTCGCCCTGGGAAGGTACTGAATACGTGCTGCCTGGGGATGAGAAGGCCAAGCAGTGAGTGGTGATTAGTCGGTAGTGAGTAGTGGGCAGATATTTGGGTGACGAACGGGAAAATCAGCTCCTATCGTGATTTGAAAGTCTGGCAATTTGCTATCGAGCGATCTGTTGTTTGTTATGAGGTGACGAGAACCTTCCCGCGGGAAGAGATCTATGGAATGACCAGCCAGATTAGAACGAATTGCTCGACCGATGCGACGAAATTGGAAAGATGCTGGGATCGCTTATCCGAAGCGTTCAGCACAGGAAAGCTGACGAATAGTGAGCGGATGAAAACTAACTACTACTCACTAATCACTACTCACTCTAAGCGAGTTAATCGCCATGACCGAACATAACGTCCGCAACTTCAACATCAATTTCGGACCGCAGCATCCGGCGGCGCATGGCGTTCTTCGTCTTGTCCTGGAGCTTGACGGCGAAATTGTGGAGCGGGTTGATCCGCATATCGGCCTGCTGCACCGCGGCACCGAGAAGCTGATCGAGACCAAGACCTATCTTCAGGCCTTGCCCTATTTCGATCGGCTCGATTACGTCGCGCCGATGAACCAGGAACATGCCTATGCGATGGCTGTGGAAAAACTGCTCGGCATCGACATCCCGATCCGCGGCCAGCTGATTCGCGTCCTCTATTCGGAAATCGGCCGTATCCTCTCGCATCTGCTGAACGTCACGACGCAGGCCATGGACGTCGGCGCGCTGACGCCGCCGCTCTGGGGCTTCGAAGAGCGTGAAAAGCTGATGGTGTTTTATGAGCGCGCCAGTGGCTCGCGCATGCATGCCGCATATATCCGTCCGGGCGGCGTTCATCAGGACCTACCGGAACAGCTCGTCCAGGATATCGGCGACTGGTGCGACCCGTTCCTGAAGGCGCTCGACGACATCGACAATCTGTTGACCGGCAACCGCATCTTCAAGCAGCGCAACGTCGATATCGGCGTCGTCTCGCTGGAGGATTGCTGGGCCTGGGGCTTCTCCGGCGTCATGGTGCGCGGTTCGGGCGCTGCCTGGGACCTGCGTCGCGCCCAGCCTTACGAATGTTATTCCGATCTCGAATTCGACATTCCGATTGGCAAGAACGGCGATAATTATGACCGCTACCTGATCCGCATGATCGAGATGCGCGAATCGGTCCGCATCATGAAGCAGTGCGTCAATCGCCTGCTGTCGGATGCCAAGACCGGTCCTTTCTCGTCGATCGACGGCAAGGTCGTGCCGCCGAAGCGCGGTGAGATGAAGCGCTCGATGGAAGCGCTGATCCACCACTTCAAGCTCTATACCGAAGGCTACCATGTGCCGGCCGGCGAGGTTTACGCCGCCGTCGAGGCGCCGAAGGGCGAGTTCGGCGTCTATCTCGTCTCCGACGGCTCCAACAAGCCGTATCGCTGCAAGATCCGCGCTCCGGGTTATGCGCATCTGCAGGCTATGGACTTCATGTGCCGCGGCCACCAGCTTGCCGACGTCGCGGCCGTGCTCGGCTCGCTCGACATCGTCTTCGGCGAGGTGGACCGCTGATGCAGCGTCTGCCGCTTGCCGTCGCCCTTCTTCTTGCGGCATCCGGGGTTTCGGCCCAGGAGACCGATACGCTCGGCACGCCGCTGGGTCGTAAGGAAGTGACGCCGCCGGCGGCGCAAACGTCCATGGGCGATCTTTTGTCCAAGGGCTATCAGATCAAGGCTGCCATTCCGAATGGCGGCAAATTCGTAGTGTTTATGCAGAAAGACCAGTCGGCCTATGCCTGCGAAATGCAGTCTTTGACCGCTTCGCGGTGTGGAACCCTAAACTGACAAGGCGTGAGGAAGAATGTCCGTTCGTCGATTAGCCGAAGATCAATTTCAGCCTGCCGCATTCGCTTTCAGCGATGAAAATGCGGTCTGGGCGGACAAGACGATCCAGAAATACCCCGCCGGCCGCCAGCAATCGGCGGTCATCCCGCTGTTGATGCGGGCGCAGGAGCAGGATGGCTGGGTCACGCGCGCGGCGATCGAAAAGATCGCCGACATGCTCGACATGGCCTATATCCGCGTGCTCGAGGTCGCGACCTTCTATACGCAGTTCCAGCTGCATCCCGTCGGCACCCGCGCCCACGTCCAGGTCTGCGGCACGACGCCCTGCATGCTACGCGGCTCGGAAGCGCTGATGTCGGTCTGCAAGAGCAAGATCCACGCCCATGCCTTCGAGCGCAATGCCGAGGGAACACTGTCCTGGGAAGAGGTCGAATGTCTTGGCGCCTGCGTCAACGCCCCCATGGTGATGATCGGCAAGGACACCTATGAAGACCTGACGCCGGCGCGCCTCGAAGAGATCATCGATACCTTTGCCGCCGGCAATGGCGCGAGCATTAAGCCGGGCACCCAGATCGACCGGGTATTTTCGGCGCCGGAAGGCGGCTTGACCTCGCTGACGACGGCAGAGCCGAAGACAAGGACGCGCGCCAAGAAGGCCGATGCCGAAAGCGTGTCGGCTCCGGTCGTCGACGCCGCTCCGATCCCGCCCTCCGAGGCCGCCCGCCCGAAGAGCACCGATGCCGAGACCAATGCCGCGCTGAAGACGCCGGCAACGGCGCCGAAGGCGGCTGCCAGGAATGCCAAGGCAGCCGAGCAGCAGCCGGTTTCCGGCACCGCGGCTGCCGAACCGGCGCCGGCACCCGCCGTCAAGGCCGAAGCCGCCCCGGCGGCAAAGCCAGCGCTCACCGACAAGAACCGTCCGGCCGGCATCGAAAAGCCCGCCGCATCGGATGATCTGAAGATGATCTCGGGCGTCGGCCCGAAGATCGAGGCGACGTTGAACGAGATCGGCATCTTCACCTTCTCGCAGGTCGCGGGCTGGAAGAAGGCCGAGCGCGAATGGGTCGACGGCTACCTGAACTTCCGCGGCCGCATCGAGCGTGACGACTGGGTCAAGCAGGCCAAGGCGCTCGCCAAGGGCGGCGAAGCGGAATATATCAAGGTCTTCGGCAAGAAGCCGCGGTAAAGAGGTGAAGCATGTTACAAGATAAAGACCGCATCTTTACCAACATCTACGGCCTCAAGGACAAGTCCCTGAAGGGCGCGATGAGCCGCGGCCACTGGGACGGCACCAAGCAGATACTCGAAAAGGGCCGCGATTGGATCATCAACGAGATGAAGGCGTCCGGCCTTCGCGGCCGCGGCGGCGCCGGATTCCCCACGGGTCTCAAATGGTCCTTCATGCCGAAGGAAAGCGACGGTCGCCCGCACTACCTCGTCGTCAATGCCGACGAATCGGAGCCCGGTACCTGCAAAGACCGCGACATCATGCGTCACGATCCGCATACGCTGATCGAAGGCTGCGTCATCGCCAGCTTCGCCATGGGCGCAAATGCGGCCTACATCTATGTGCGCGGCGAATATATCCGCGAGCGCGAAGCGCTGCAGGCGGCGATCGACGAATGTTATGATTATGGCCTGCTCGGCAAGAACAACAAGCTCGGCTGGGACATGGACATCTACGTCCATCACGGCGCCGGCGCCTATATCTGCGGCGAGGAAACAGCCCTCCTCGAAAGCCTCGAGGGCAAGAAGGGCCAGCCGCGCCTGAAGCCGCCTTTCCCGGCCAATATGGGCCTTTACGGTTGCCCGACGACGGTCAACAACGTCGAATCGATCGCCGTTGCGCCGACGATCCTGCGCCGCGGTGCCGGCTGGTTCTCGGCCATCGGCCGTCCGAACAATGTCGGCACCAAGCTGTTCATGCTCTCCGGCCACGTCAACAAGCCGTGCACGGTCGAAGAGGAAATGGGCATCACCTTCCGCGAACTGGTCGACCGCCATGCCGGCGGCATCCGCGGCGGCTGGGACAATCTGCTCGCCGTCATTCCGGGCGGAGCATCCTGCCCGATCGTTCCGGCCAAGGACATCATCGACTGCCCGATGGATTTCGACGGCCTGCGCGGCGTCGGCTCCTCCTTCGGCACAGCCGCCGCGATCGTCATGGACAAATCCACCGACGTGATCAAGGCGATCGCCCGTATCTCCGCCTTCTTCAAACACGAGAGCTGCGGCCAGTGCACGCCTTGCCGCGAAGGCACCGGCTGGATGTGGCGGGTGATGGAGCGCATGGCCAAGGGCAATGCCCAGAAGCGCGAGATCGACATGCTGTTCCAGGTGACCAAGCAGATCGAAGGCCACACCATCTGCGCGCTCGGCGACGCCGCCGCATGGCCGGTGCAGGGTCTGATCCGTAACTTCCGTCCCGAGATCGAAAAGCGCATCGACCAGTATACGGCAAGCGCCCTTGATCACGGCGCGGTTCTGGAGGCGGCTGAATAATCATGGCGGACAACGCATCGAAGAGTGGAAAGAAGGAAGACGCCGCCGATTTCGCGGCCGGCTTCGGCCGTCTTGCCGCCGAGATGCTGGAAAATGCGCGGGCAATGCCGATGCATCCGCTGATGGCGCATCCCGCCGCAGCCTTTGCCGCCGCAACAGCGATCGGCTTCGGTCTCTCGACCCAGATGGCGGGCGCCTTTTTCGGCGCCTTCCAGAGCGCGCTGGAAACGACCGGCAAGGTCGCGGCAGCGCTCGATGATACGCCGCCGGACGAGCCGATGCCCGCCGTCGATATCCGGCCGGAGAAAATCCGCCCTGAGGTCAAGGCTGTGGTCAAGCCGGTGGCCGCGAACAAGCCGGCGGCGGAGACCAAGCCTGATGTCGAGAAGAAGACAAGGCCGAAACTGACTGTTGTAACACCGGTCAGCGAACCGGTCCCTGCCAGCCAGCCGGCTGTGAAGGCAAAACCGGCCCAGCGGGCGAAAAAGGTCGACGATCTGAAGCTGATCGCCGGCATCGGCCCGAAGCTGGAGCAGGTGCTGAACGACAGGGGCATTCGCAGCTTCGCCGAGATTGCTGCCTGGAGCACCGAGGACATCGCCCGGCTCGACGCCGAGCTTGGCGTCAACGGCCGCATCGACCGTGACGACTGGATCGGCCAGGCAAAAGTTCTGGCAGGGCGGGCGCGCCGAAGGAAATGAACTGTCCGGCCGTGCAATCGGCCGGAAATATGGACAGATCGGCGGACGGGCGGGGGCCCCACGCCGCAGATGCCGGTGCGGGTTCCGGACCTGGAACGCGCGACAGAGAATTTGGGCGACATCAAATGTCGGCAGGACGAAAGATCCGGCTTGGCAATGAGAGTGTTGCAAAAATAGGTTTGTTTGCCGTCATCAGGCAAACGGGAAACAGGACTGAGCGACGATGGCAAAACTGAAGATTGACGGCAACGAAATCGAGGTTCCGGATCACTACACGCTGTTGCAGGCGTGCGAGGATGCCGGGGCCGAAGTTCCGCGCTTCTGCTTCCATGAGCGGCTGTCGGTTGCCGGCAATTGCCGCATGTGCCTTGTCGAGGTGAAGGGCGGCCCGCCGAAGCCCCAGGCTTCCTGCGCCATGAGCGTGCGCGACATCCGCGGCGGCCCGAACGGCGAACTGGCCGAGGTCTTCACCAACACCCCGATGGTCAAGAAGGCCCGCGAAGGTGTGATGGAATTCCTGCTGATCAACCATCCGCTTGATTGCCCGATCTGCGACCAGGGCGGCGAATGCGATCTGCAGGACCAGGCGATGGCCTTCGGCATCGACACTTCGCGTTACCAGGAAGACAAGCGCGCCGTCGAAGACAAGTATATCGGCCCGCTGGTCAAGACGGTGATGAACCGCTGCATCCATTGCACGCGCTGCGTCCGCTTCACCACCGAGGTCGCCGGCATTTCCGAACTCGGCCTGATCGGCCGGGGCGAGGATGCCGAGATCACCACCTATCTCGAACAGGCGATGACCTCCGAGCTGCAGGGCAACGTCGTCGACCTTTGCCCGGTCGGTGCACTCACCTCCAAGCCCTTCGCCTTCACCGCGCGCCCCTGGGAATTGAACAAGACCGAATCGATCGACGTCATGGATGCCGTCGGTTCGGCGATCCGCGTCGATACCCGTGGCCGCGAAGTCATGCGCGTCCTGCCGCGAGTCAACGAGGCGATCAACGAAGAGTGGATCTCCGACAAGAGCCGCTTCATCTGGGACGGCCTGAAGACCCAGCGCCTCGACCGGCCCTATGTCCGCCGCGACGGCCGCCTGCAGCCTGCCAGTTGGGCCGAAGCCTTCGTCGCCATCAAGGCTGGCGTTGCCGCTACCTCCGGCGACAAGATCGGCGCAATCGCCGGCGATCTTGCTTCCGTTGAGGAAATGTATGCGCTTTCCGAACTGGTGAAGTCGCTTGGGTCGACCAATCTCGACTGTCGCCAGGATGGGGCGGCGCTCGATTCGTCGCTCGGCCGCGCAAGCTATCTCTTCAACCCGACCATCTCGGGCATCGACCAGGCCGACGCGCTGCTGATCATCGGCGCCAATCCGCGCTTCGAGGCGGCAATCCTCAATACCCGCATCCGCAAGCGCTGGCGCCGCGGCAAGTTCCCGATCGGCGTGATCGGCGAGCCGAGCGAATTGCGCTACACCTATGACTATCTCGGCGGTGGTCCGGACACGCTGAAGGATCTGGTCGACGGCGGTCACGCCTTTGCCGAGGTCCTGAAGAACGCCGCCAAGCCGATGATCATCATCGGCCAGGGCGCGCTGTCACGCACCGATGGCGCCGGCGTACTCGCCAGTGCCGCCAAGCTTGCCGGTTCGGTCGGCGCGGTCGTTGAAGGCTGGAATGGCTTTGCCGTCCTCCATACGGCCGCCTCCCGTGTCGGCGGCCTCGACCTCGGTTTCGTGCCGGGTTCCAAGGGCGTCAATGCCGCCGAAATGCTGACGGCGATGGATGTGCTCTTCCTGCTCGGCGCCGACGAACTCGACTTCACCGCCAAGAAGGCCAAGCTCACCGTCTATATCGGCTCGCATGGCGATAACGGCGCGCATCATGCCGACGTCATCCTGCCGGCCGCAGCCTATACCGAAAAGTCCGGCACCTGGGTCAACACCGAAGGCCGCGTCCAGATGGGCAATCGTGCAGGCTTTGCACCGGGCGATGCCCGCGAAGACTGGGCGATCATCCGTGCCCTTTCCGACGTGCTCGGCAAGAAGCTTCCCTTCGATTCGCTCAGCGAATTGCGCGTCCGGCTCTATGCCGCTTTCCCGCATTTCGCCGCCATTGACGAGATCGCCGAAACCGATAGCGCCCAAATTGCCGCAGTTGCGAAAAAAGCCGGCAAGATGAACAAATCCGGGTTTGCGTCGCCGGTGAAAGACTTCTATTTGACGAACCCGATAGCGCGTGCCTCGGCTGTCATGGCGGAGTGCTCGGCATTGGCCCGCAACAACTTCAAAGTCGCGGCAGAGTAAGGGCAGGGGACTATGGATTCTTTCTTTTCGACCTATGTCTGGCCGGCGATCATCATGATCGGTCAGTCGCTGCTGCTTCTCGTCTGCCTGCTTATCTTCGTCGCCTATGTGCTGCTCGCCGACCGCAAGATCTGGGCGGCCGTGCAGCTGCGCCGCGGCCCGAACGTCGTCGGCCCCTTCGGCCTCTTCCAGTCCTTCGCCGACCTTCTGAAGTTCGTCTTCAAGGAGCCGGTCATTCCGGCTGGCGCCAACAAGGTGGTATTCCTGCTCGCCCCGCTGGTGACCGTGCTTCTGGCGCTTGCCACCTGGGCGGTGGTGCCGTTGGCTGATGGCTGGGTGATCGCCAACATCAATGTCGGCATCCTCTATATCTTCGCGATCTCCTCGCTCGAGGTCTACGGCATCATCATGGGCGGCTGGGCTTCGAACTCGAAGTATCCGTTCCTCGGCGCCCTGCGCTCGGCGGCACAAATGGTGTCCTATGAAGTCTCGATCGGCTTCGTCATCGTCACCGTGCTGCTCTGCGTCGGCTCGCTGAACCTGACCGACATCGTCAATGCGCAGCATACCGGCCTCGGCACCATGCTCGGCCTGCCGTCGTCGTTCCTCGACTGGCACTGGCTGTCGCTTTTCCCGATGTTCATCATCTTCTTCATTTCAGCACTTGCCGAGACGAACCGTCCGCCCTTCGACCTTCCGGAAGCCGAATCGGAACTCGTTGCCGGCTTCATGGTCGAATACGGCTCGTCGCCATACATGATGTTCATGCTCGGCGAATACGCGGCCGTCTGCCTGATGTGCTCGCTGACGACGATCCTCTTCCTCGGCGGCTGGTTGCCCCCGGTCGACATCTGGATCCTCAACTGGGTTCCGGGCATCATCTGGTTCATGCTGAAGGCCTGCTTCGTGTTCTTCATGTTCGCGATGGTCAAGGCTTTCGTCCCGCGCTACCGCTATGACCAGCTCATGCGCCTCGGTTGGAAGGTCTTCCTGCCGCTGTCGCTCGCCATGGTCGTCATCGTTGCATTCGTGCTGAAACTGATGGGTTGGGCATGATAATGTCAGCTCTCGTTTCCGGCAATATTGGAGGTTGAAGATGGCAAGCTTGTCCGGCTCCATCAGCTCGCTGTTTCTCAAGGAATTCGTCGGCGCGTTCTTTCTGTCGATGCGTTACTTCTTCCGCCAGAAGGCGACGATCAATTATCCCTTCGAAAAGGGCCCGGTCTCCCCGCGCTTTCGCGGCGAGCATGCGCTGCGCCGTTATCCGAACGGCGAAGAGCGCTGCATCGCCTGCAAGCTCTGCGAGGCGATCTGTCCTGCCCAGGCGATCACCATCGAAGCCGGTCCCCGCCGCAATGACGGCACCCGCCGCACGGTGCGTTACGACATCGACATGGTGAAGTGCATCTATTGCGGCTTCTGCCAGGAAGCCTGCCCGGTCGACGCCATCGTCGAAGGCCCGAATTTCGAATTCGCGACGGAAACCCGCGAAGAGCTTTATTTTGACAAGTCGCGGCTTCTGGATAACGGAGACCGGTGGGAGCGCGAAATCGCCCGCAACATCGCGATCGACTCGCCGTACCGCTGATCGAGTTTTTGAAATGCCGTAAGGGAGCTTAGCTGCTTCGGTCGCGGTCAATATGCACAGGAGCTTTGCCGGTCAGCCGCGCAAAACTCTATCGGGCAGAAAAACTCCCGGCTGCCCGGGGGGAAGATGAAAAAGGCACCAACATGGGTCTGCAGGCTCTATTTTTCTACCTTTTCGCCTTTGTCGCGGTGGCGTCGGCGTTCATGGTCATCTGGGCGAAGAACCCGGTTCACTCGGTTCTGTTCCTGATCCTGGTGTTCTTCAATGCGGCCGGCCTCTTCCTGCTGCTCGGTGCCGAATTCCTGGCGATGATCCTGCTCGTCGTCTATGTCGGCGCCGTTGCCGTGCTCTTCCTCTTCGTGGTGATGATGCTCGATATCGACTTCACCGAACTGAGGGCCGGCGTTCTCGAATATGCGCCGATCGGCGGGCTGATCGGGGTGATCCTCGCGGCCGAGCTGATCGTCGTCATTGGCGGCAGCGTCATCTCGCCCGAGATCGCCAAGACGGTCGCCATGCCGATCCCGGCGCTGACGGAACGCACCAATACGGCTGCCCTCGGCGACGTGCTCTACACCAACTACGTCTATTTCTTCCAGATCGCCGGTCTGGTGCTGCTGGTCGCCATGATCGGCGCGATCGTGCTGACGCTGAGGCACCGCACCAACATCAAGCGGCAGAATATTCCCAGGCAGGTTGCCCGCACGCCCGCCACCGCCGTCGAGGTGGTTTCGGTCAAGCCCGGGCAGGGCGTTTAAGGCAGGTCAAGGAACAAAGAACATGGTCATCGGACTTTCCCACTACCTGACGGTCAGCGCCATCCTCTTCACGCTCGGCGTCTTCGGCATCTTCCTGAACCGGAAGAACGTCATCGTCATCCTGATGTCGATCGAGCTGATCCTGCTTGCTGTCAACATCAACATGGTCGCCTTTTCCTCCTTCCTGAACGACATCGTCGGCCAGGTCTTCGCGCTGTTCATCCTGACGGTCGCGGCTGCCGAAGCGGCGATCGGTCTTGCAATTCTCGTTGTCTTCTACCGCAACCGCGGCTCGATCGCGGTCGAAGACGTCAATATGATGAAGGGCTGAGTGGCTCATGTTCCTCTATAAGGCTATCGTCTTTCTTCCCTTGATCGGCGCGATCGTCGCCGGCCTTTTCGGCCGCGCCATCGGCGCCAAGGCTTCGGAATATGTCACCAGCGGCCTGATGATCATCGCCGCCATCCTGTCCTGGGTGGTGTTCTTCACCGTCGCCATGGGGCATCCTGAAGGCGGCCCGATCAAGGTCGAGGTGCTGCGCTGGATCCAGTCCGGCGGCATCGACGTCTCCTGGTCGCTGCGCGTGGATACGCTGACCTCCGTCATGCTGATCGTCGTCAACACGGTCTCGACGCTGGTTCACGTCTATTCGATCGGCTACATGCATACCGATCCGCATCGCCCGCGCTTCTTCGCCTATCTCTCGCTTTTCACCTTCGCCATGCTGATGCTGGTGACCGCCGATAACCTTGCCCAGATGTTCTTCGGCTGGGAAGGCGTCGGTCTCGCCTCCTACCTGCTGATCGGCTTCTGGTTCAAGAAGCCGTCGGCAACGGCTGCGGCGATGAAGGCCTTCATCGTCAACCGCGTCGGCGACTTCGGCTTCGTGCTCGGCATTGCCGGCGTCTTCGTGCTGTTCGGTTCGATCAATCTCGACACGATCTTCGCCAATGCCTCGAACTTCGCCCCGCATGAAGGCGGCGGCGAGGCGAGCGAAGTGATCCTCAACCTCTTCGGCATGCAACTCGACAAGGCGCATGCGCTGACCGGCATCTGCCTGCTGCTGTTCATGGGCGCGATGGGCAAGTCGGCGCAGTTCCTGCTGCACACCTGGCTGCCCGACGCCATGGAAGGCCCGACCCCGGTCTCGGCCCTCATCCATGCCGCCACCATGGTCACTGCCGGCGTCTTTCTCGTCGCCCGCATGTCGCCGCTCTTCGAACTGTCGCCGGATGCGCTCGTCGTCGTCACCGTCATCGGTGCGATCACCGCCTTCTTCGCGGCAACCGTCGGCCTGGTGCAGAACGACATCAAGCGCGTCATCGCCTATTCCACCTGTTCGCAGCTCGGCTACATGTTCGTGGCGCTCGGGGTAGGGGCCTACGGCGCGGCGATCTTCCATCTGTTCACGCATGCCTTCTTCAAAGCGCTGCTCTTCCTCTGCGCCGGCTCGGTCATCCATTCCGTCGATGGTGAGCAGGACATGCGTTACATGGGCGGCCTGTATCCGCATATCAAAGTTACCGGCATCCTGATGATCATCGGCACGCTGGCGATCACCGGCGTCGGCATTCCGTTCACGCCGATCGGCTTTGCCGGCTTCTTCTCCAAGGACGTGATCATCGAGGCGACCTATGCTTCGCATTCGCCGGTCGCAGGCTTTGCCTTTTCGCTGCTGGTCATCGCGGCTCTCTTCACCAGCTTCTATTCCTGGCGCCTGATCTTCATGACCTTCTTCGGCAAGCCGCGCGCTTCGCACGAGGTCATGCACCATGTCCACGAATCGCCGCAGGTCATGCTGGTGCCGCTCTATCTTCTGGCGATCGGCGCGGTGTTTGCCGGCGTGATCTTCGAAGGACGGTTCTACGGCGAGGAATATGCCGCGTTCTGGAAGGGCGCGCTGTTTACCGGGGCCGAGAACGAACTGGTCGAACAGTTCCATCACGTGCCGGCGCTCGTGGGCCTGAGCCCGTTCATCGCCATGCTGCTCGGCTTCGTCCTCGCCTGGTACATGTATATCCGTTCGCCGCAGACGCCGCGCACCCTCGCCAGGCAGCACCGCATTCTCTACCAGTTCCTGCTGAACAAGTGGTACTTCGACGAACTCTACGACTTCCTCTTCGTCCGCACGGCCAAGGCGCTCGGCCGCTTCCTGTGGAAGAAGGGTGACGTCGGCGTCATCGACACCTATGGCCCGAACGGCGTTGCCGCCCGCGTCGTCGCCGTCACCGACCGCGTCGTCCGCCTGCAGACCGGTTACCTCTACCACTATGCCTTCGCCATGCTGATCGGCATTGCGGCGCTTGTTACCTGGATGATGCTCGGGAGTTCCTTCTGATGACCGATTGGCCTATTCTTTCAACGGTCACCTTTCTGCCGCTCGTCGGCGTGGTGCTCCTGCTATTGATGAACGGCGAAAGCGAAACCGGCCGGAAGAACGTGCTGTGGATCTCGCTGATCACCACCGTCTTCACCTTCGTCGTCTCGCTTCTCATCTGGACTGGTTTCGACAATGCCAATCCGGGTTTCCAGATGCTCGAAAAGCATGACTGGCTCGGCACCGGCATCGGCTACCATCTGGGCGTCGACGGCATCTCGATGCTGTTCGTCATCCTGTCGACCTTCCTGATGCCCTTCTGCGTGCTGGCGAGCTGGCTCTCGATCGAGAAGCGCCTGAAGGAATATATGATCGCCTTCCTCATCCTCGAAACGATGATGGTCGGTGTTTTCGTCTCGCTCGATATCGTGCTCTTCTACGTCTTCTTCGAGGCGGGCCTCATTCCGATGTTCCTGATCATCGGCGTCTGGGGTGGCAAGGACCGTGTCTACGCGAGCTACAAGTTCTTCCTCTATACGCTGCTCGGCTCGGTGCTGATGCTGCTCGCCATCATGGCGATGTACTGGCAGGCCGGCACGACCGACATCACCGCGCTGCTCGCTTATAAATTTCCGCCGGCGCTGCAGACCTGGTTATGGCTTGCCTTCTTTGCCTCCTTCGCGGTGAAAATGCCGATGTGGCCGGTTCATACCTGGCTTCCGGATGCCCACGTTCAGGCGCCGACGGCAGGCTCGGTGATCCTGGCCGGCGTGCTGTTGAAGCTCGGCGGCTACGGTCTGATCCGCTTCTCGCTCGGCATGTTCCCGGTCGCGTCCGACTATTTCGCGCCGTTCGTCTTCGCCCTGTCGGTCATTGCGATCATCTATACCTCGCTGGTGGCGATGATGCAGGACGATATCAAGAAGCTGATCGCCTATTCCTCGGTGGCCCACATGGGCTACGTGACGATGGGCATCTTTGCCGCCAACATGCAGGGCGTTCAGGGTTCGATCTTCCAGATGCTGTCGCACGGCATCGTCTCCGGCGCGCTCTTCCTCTGCGTCGGCGTCGTCTACGACCGCACTCACACCCGCGAGATCAACGCCTATGGCGGTCTCGTCAACAACATGCCGAAATATGCCGTGGCGATGATGGTCTTCACCATGGCCAATGTCGGACTTCCCGGCACTTCGGGCTTCGTCGGCGAATTTCTGACGTTGATCGGCGTCTTCCGGGTCAACACTTGGGTCGCGCTGTTTGCCGCCACCGGCGTCATCCTCTCGGCCGCCTATGCACTCTGGCTTTATCGCCGGGTGATCTTCGGCGCGCTGGAGAAGGAAAAGCTGAAGGCGCTGCTCGATCTTTCTAGACGCGAGCAGCTGATCCTCTACCCGCTGGTCGCGCTGACCATCTTCTTCGGCGTTTACCCGGCTCCGGTCTTCGATGCGACGGCCGCCTCGGTGGATCTGCTGGTCAACAACTACACGGCCGCCGTGCACGCAGCGCAGAACATTGCGCTGTCTATGAATTGATGACGGGACTTATCGGACATGACCGCTGAAACAATTCTCCTCAGTCTGCATCTTTCCGCGCCGGAGCTGATCCTCGCGGTCGGCGCCCTTGTCCTGTTGATGGTCGGCGTCTTCTCGGGCGAGCGGTCGGGCCTCGTCGTTACCGGCCTCGCCATCGTGCTTTTGCTGGCCGCCGGCCTGTGGCTGCTCTTCGTACCCGCTGAAGGCCTCGCCTATGGCGGCGTCTACATGGCCGACGGCTTCTCGCGATTCATGAAGCTGGTGGCGCTCATCGGTTCGCTGGTAGCCCTGTTCATGACGACCGGCCACGCACGCGAAAACCAGCTCGACAAGTTCGAGTTCCCGGTTCTGCTGGTGCTTGCGACCCTCGGCATCCTGCTGATGATCTCGGCCAACGACCTGATCTCGCTCTATCTCGCGCTGGAACTGCAGTCGCTGGCACTCTATGTCGTCGCTGCGATCAACCGCGACAGCCTGAAATCGACCGAAGCCGGCCTGAAATATTTCGTTCTCGGCGCGCTTTCCTCCGGCATGCTGCTCTATGGCATGTCGCTGGTCTACGGCTTCACCGGCCACACCCACTTCTCTGAAATCGCCCAGGCGCTTTCCGTCGAGGGTGCGCGTTCGCTCGGTCTGATCTTCGGCTTGGTCTTCATCCTTGCCGGCATCGCCTTCAAGATCTCCGCCGTTCCCTTCCATATGTGGACGCCCGATGTTTATGAAGGCGCGCCGACGCCGGTCACCGCCTTCCTCGCAGCAGCCCCCAAGGTTGCCGCCATGGCGATGATGACCCGTATCGTGATCACGGCCTTCCAGCCGGTTCTGGCAGACTGGCAGCAGGTCGTCGTCTTCATCTCGATCGCCTCGATGGTGCTAGGCGCGTTTGCCGCGATCGGCCAAAAGAACATCAAGCGGCTGATGGCCTATTCGTCGATCGGCCACATGGGCTATGCGCTGGTCGGTCTTGCCGCCGGCAACCAGACCGGCGTGACCGGCGTCATGCTGTATATGGTCATCTATATGGTGATGACGCTCGGCACCTTTGCGATCATCATGTCGATGCGCCGCAAGGATGGCACCGTCGTCGAAAACGTCGACGATCTCGCCGGCCTTTCCACCACCAACCCGTTTATGGCCGTGGTGCTGACGGCGCTGATGTTCTCGCTCGCCGGCATCCCGCCGCTCGCCGGCTTCTTCGCCAAGTACTTCGTCTTCGTCGCCGCCATCGAAGCCAAACTTTATGCGCTCGCGATCATCGGCGTTCTCGCCTCGGTGGTCGGCGCCTATTATTATCTGCGCGTCATCAAGCTGATGTGGTTCGATGAGGCGACCGGCGAATTCGCCCGTGTCTCCGGTTCGTTGCGTCTGGTCTTCGGTCTCTCCGGTCTGTTCGTCACCGCCTATGTCTTGATCGGCGGCCCGATCGGCGGTGCGGCCGAGCTTGCCGCCGCGACGCTCTTTTGATGACTTCCGACGGACGGCGCCGGATATCGCTCGGCGATTTCAGGCACGAGGCTCTGTCGGAAACATCGTCCACCAACAGCGAATGCCTCGCCCGGGCTCGGGCGGGTGATGGCGGCAATCTCTGGGTGACGGCCGAACGGCAGACCGGCGGCCGCGGCCGCCGCGGCAGGCTTTGGGTTTCCGAAAGCGGCAATCTCTACGCCTCTCTTCTGCTGATCGACCCGGCGCCAATGGAGCGCCTGAGCTCTTTGCCGCTTGCCGTTGCCGTTGCCGTGCACCAGGCGATCCGCCAGGTGCTGCCGCCGGGCGCCGAGCCGCTCGAGATCAAATGGCCGAACGACATCCTCATCGGCCGAAAGAAGACTTGCGGCATTCTCGTCGAAGGCGAGGGGCTCCCGGATGGTCGCTACGCGCTGATCGTCGGCATCGGCATCAACGTCTCGGTAATGCCGGACAATCCGCTCTACCCCGTCACCTGCCTGCGTCAGCATGCAAGTGCGGCCTCGCCGGAGGAGCTTTTCGCCCATCTCTTCGCGGCGATGGCGGAGGTGCTTGATCAATGGGACCAGGGCCGCGGCGTCGGCGAGATCACGGCGCGTTGGCGCACCATCGCCTGCGGCATCGGCGAAAAGATCACGGTGAATTTGCCGGACCGATCGATTTCCGGACAATTCGCCGGAATTGATGATAATGGCTTGTTGATGCTCGATACCGGCACTGGCAGGATGATGCCCATTGCTGCCGGTGATGTGTTTTTTAGATAGCGGAAAAAACGAAAATTATGGCGAAACAGGACGAGTTGGTATTCCTGCCTCTGGGCGGCGTTGGCGAGATCGGCATGAATCTCGCTCTTTATGGCTACGGCCCGCCCGAGCATCGCCAATGGATCATGGTCGATTGCGGCGTTACCTTTCCCGGCCCCGACCTGCCGGGCGTCGACCTCGTCCTGCCCGATATCCGTTTCCTCGCCAGTGAACGCAAGAACCTCAAGGCGATCATCATCACCCATGCCCATGAAGATCATTATGGCGCGCTCGCCGATCTCTGGCCCGGGCTCAATGTGCCGGTCTATGCCTCGGGCTTTACCGCTGGTCTGCTCGAAGCCAAGCGCAATTTCGAAAAGGCCAGGATCGGCGAAGTGCCGGTGACGCCGTTCAAGGCAGGCGACACCATCAATGTCGGCCCCTTCAGCATCGAAGGTGTGGCCGTCAACCATTCGATCCCCGAGCCGATGTCGCTGATGATCCGCACGCCAGTCGGCAATGTCATCCATACCGGCGACTGGAAGATCGACCACGAGCCTTCGCTCGGCCCTCTGACCGATGAGACGCGGTTCCGTCAGCTCGGCGACGAGGGCGTTCTGGCGCTGATGTGCGATTCCACCAACGCGCTACGCGACGGCGTTTCGCCCTCCGAAAAGGATGTGTCGGAAAGCCTGCGCAAGATCATCGAGAATGCCGAAGGGCGGGTGGCGATCACCACCTTCTCGTCGAATGTCGGGCGCATCCGCACTGTTGCCGAGGCTGCCGAGGCGGCAGGTCGCGAAGTGCTGCTGCTCGGCAGCTCGCTGAAGCGGGTCGTCGACGTTGCCCAGGATATCGGCCTGATGGAGGGCGTGAAGCCTTTCATCTCCGAGGACGAATACGGCTACATCCCGCGCGACAAGGTCGTCGTCATTCTGACCGGCAGCCAGGGCGAGGCGCGGGCAGCGCTTGCCAAGCTTTCCCGCGACGAGATGCGCAATGTGGCATTTGCGGCCGGCGATATCGTCGTGTTTTCCTCGCGCTCCATTCCCGGCAACGAGAAGGCGATCCAGGACATCAAGAACGGCCTCGTCGAGCAGGGTGTGCACATCATCACCGATACCGAGGCGCTGGTTCACGTCTCCGGCCATCCCCGCCGCAACGAGTTGCAACGGATGTACGAGTGGACGCGGCCGAAGATCGTCGTGCCGGTGCATGGCGAGGCGACGCATCTGACGGCACACAAGGAGCTTGCCGAGCAATCCGGCATCGCCCTGGTGCCGCGCGTGCGCAACGGCGATATTCTGCGGCTGGCGCCCGGTCCCGCCGAGGTGATCGGCCAGGCGCCACATGGCCGCATCTACAAGGACGGTACGCTGATCGGCGATTTCGACGAGATGGGGATCGGCGAGCGCAAGAAGCTTTCCTATGTCGGTCATGTCGCGGTCAGCGTCGTGCTCGACGCCCGCTATGACATCGTCGGTGATCCCGATCTCGTTTCGATCGGCCTGCCGGTCTACGACGTCGAGGGCGAGGAGATGGAAGATACGCTCTTCGAAGCGGCGATCAGCGCCATCGAAAGCATTCCGCGCGCCCGTCGCAAGGATATCGACATGCTGCAGGAGGCCGTGCGCCGGGCCATCCGCTCGGCCGCGAACCAGGTCTGGGGCAAGAAGCCGGTCGTCACCGCCTTCGTCACCAAGGTCTGACCATGCTTGGCCGCGTGAACCATGTCGCCATTGCCGTCGCCGATCTGGCCGCGGCAACGGCCGCCTATCGTGACACGCTAGGCGCTGCCGTATCGCAGCCGCAGGCTCTGCCGGAACACGGCGTCACCGTCGTCTTCGTCGAATTGCCGAACACCAAGGTCGAATTGCTGCAACCGCTCGGCGATACCTCGCCGATCGGAGCCTTCCTCGAAAAGAACCCGTCTGGCGGGATGCACCATATCTGCTACGAGGTGGATGATATCATTCTCGCCCGTGACCGGTTGGTCGAGGCCGGGGCAAGGGTACTCGGCGACGGCCAGCCGAAAACCGGCGCGCATGGCAAACCGGTGCTGTTTCTGCATCCCAAGGATTTCTTCGGCACGCTGATCGAACTCGAACAGGCGTGACCCCTGCGGCAGAATGCCTCCGAGGCGGCTATGCGCGTCATCCGCTTTGAGTTGGCTGCCATTCCGCCGTATAAGGGCGCCTAACTCAAAGTGACAGAACGTCTGTTGCCGTCCTCTAAAGCATGTCGCGCAAAAGTGTGCAGCGGTTTTGCGGCAACGACATGCGTAAAACAAAGAGCTAAAGCGCAAGGAGCGAATCTGAAAGATCGCGACGCGCTTTAGCGCGACACCACCGGGAACCACAATGCTCCAGACATTTCTTCAGGGATTTGCCGTCTACTTCATCGTCTGGTGGATGACGCTGTTTGCCGTCCTGCCGATCGGCCTGCGCACCCAGGCTGAGGACAATGACGTCGTTTTCGGCACCGTTCCGAGCGCGCCCAGCCGGTTTCGTGCCGCCTTCGTCTTTTCACTGACGACGGTGATTTCCGCTCTGATCTACGGCCTCTGGTATGTCTGCGACACCTATTTCGGCTGGGGCTTTGATGCTCTTCCACAACTCGGGCCGAGCTTCTATTAAGAGCTAGCTTTTGCCCAAACTTTGGGCAGATGTATATCACTAAAAAGCGAACTTCGTCACACCAGCGTCATGCGATTGCGGCAAAGAGCTGGCGTAAGGGAATGAGGATCATTCCCTTACGGAAGTTGTTTGGATTTTTAGGGTAGGGTGAAGTCGAAAAGCCAAAAAAAAACAAGGCTAAAAGCCTTGTTTTAAGTATCGCGTGATCTGTAACCGTTGCCGGGGCAGCGACGAGCGCGCCTAAGATCTGATCCTCCCAAGACTTGACCGCGAATTTGGCAAGAATTTATCTCTCTTGCCTGTTTTGTGAGCTAAAGCTAGCTCAAACATTGGGCTTTGTCATTAGCTTTTTTTGCATTTTTGCTACACTCTAGTAAAATTTTTCTGTTGACAAGATTTTCGTTCAAGTCCTTATAAACACGCGCTTTTCGACGCCCTTCCATTTTGGGGCTGCGAACATGCGCTCCGGGGAGGTTGCCAACGTTCGTTGCGGGTTTCCTTCCTGCCGCGAAGCGGCTATGAACGCTCCCGACATCCACCACTGTCTTTCGATTCCGCTTACGGCGGGATCTCAACTGCTTCGGAATCCGCCATGCGTCTGTCCCGCTATTTCATGCCCATCCTCAAGGAAAACCCCAAGGAGGCGGAAATCGTCTCCCACCGGCTGATGTTGCGCGCCGGCATGATCCGCCAGCAGTCGCAGGGCATCTATTCCTGGCTGCCGCTCGGCAAACGCGTGCTCGACAAGGTCAACGCCATTATCCGCGACGAGCAGAACCGCGCCGGCGCCATCGAGCTTTCGATGCCGACCCTGCAGTCGGCCGAACTCTGGCAGGAGAGCGGCCGCTACGACGCCTACGGCAAGGAGATGCTGCGCATCAAGGACCGCCAGGATCGGCCGATGCTCTATGGCCCCACCAACGAGGAGATGGTGACGGATATTTTCCGCTCCTCCGTCAAGTCGTACAAGGACCTGCCGCTCAATCTCTATCACATCCAGCTGAAGTTCCGCGACGAGATCCGCCCGCGCTTCGGCACCATGCGCTCGCGCGAATTCATGATGAAGGATGCCTATTCCTTCGATCTGACGCGTGAAGCGGCGGAGCATTCCTACAACAAGATGTTCGCCGCCTACCTCAGAACCTTCGACCGGCTCGGCCTGCGCGCCATTCCGATGCGCGCCGATACCGGCCCGATCGGCGGCAAGCTCAGCCATGAATTCATCATTCTCGCCGACACCGGCGAATCCGAGGTTTTCTGCCACAAGGATTTCGTCGACTTCAATATTCCCGACGAACGCACTGATTTCGACAGTGTCGAAGGCCTGCAGGCGATCTTCGACAAGTGGACCTCGCTCTATGCGGCGACCTCGGAAATGCATGACGAGGCGGCCTTCAACGCCGTTCCCGAAGGCGACCGCCTATCGGCACGCGGCATCGAGGTCGGCCACATCTTCTATTTCGGCACGAAATATTCGGAGCCGATGGGCGCGAAAGTGCAGGGACCCGACGGCAAGGAACATTTCGTTCACATGGGTTCCTACGGTATCGGCCCGACACGCCTTGTTCCCGCCATCATCGAAGCCTCGCATGACGACAATGGAATCATCTGGCCGGCATCGGTGGCGCCCTTCGATGTCGTGGTGATCAACATGAAGGCAGGCGATCAGGCCTGCGACGATACCTGCGAGCTGATCTATGCCGCGCTGACCAAGGCCGGCAAGGATGTGCTCTACGACGATACCGACGACCGGGCCGGCACGAAATTCGCGACCGCCGACCTGATCGGTGTGCCCGTCCAGATCATCGCCGGCCCGCGCGCGGTCGCAAACGGCGAAGTCGAGGTGAAGGACCGCAAGACCGGCGCCCGCGAAACGATGACCATCGAAGCGGCGATCAACAGGTTCGTGGCTTAAGGAAACGGAGGCGAAATGGCAGAGGCAGCAGTGGACCGGAGTTCAAAATCCGGCTTGGGTCCGGCTGGCAAGCCATTTTCCACCTTCGAACGCCTCGTGGCGTGGCGCTATCTGCGCGCCCGCCGCAAGGAAGCCTTCATCTCGGTCATCGCCGGCTTTTCCTTCGTCGGCATCACGCTCGGCGTTGCGACGCTGATCATCGTCATGGCGGTGATGAACGGCTTCCGCACCGAGCTCGTCTCGCGCATCCTCGGCATTAACGGCCACATGATTGTCCAGCCGTCCGATGGTCCCTTCACCGATTATCCCGACCTCTCCAGCAGGCTGGCCGCCGTGCCCGGCGTCAAAATGGCGCTGCCCTTGGTAGAAGGCCAGGTGCTTGCCTCCGCCCAAGCTGGCGGCAGCACCGGTGCTTTGGTGCGCGGCGCCCGCGCCGAGGACTTGACCAAGCTGAAGACCATCTCCGACAACATCAAATCAGGCGACATGGTGGGTTATGCCTCCGGCCAAGGCGTGCTGATCGGCACCGGCATGGCCAACCAACTCGGCCTGAGCGTCGGCGACCTCATCACCCTGACCTCGCCGGATGGTGACATTACGCCGATGGGCGTCAGCCCGCGCGTCAAGTCCTACAAGATCTCCGGCCTCTTCGAGATCGGCATGTCGGAATATGATTCCTCGATCATCTTCATGCCGCTCGAGGAAGCGCAGCTGTATTTCAATGCCGAGGGACTGGTGCAGTCGATCGAGCTTTTCGTCGATCACCCCGACGACATCGACGCTCTGAAGCCCAAGGTGGAGGAAGCGGCAGGCCGCCAGATCAACCTCACCGACTGGCGCCAGCGCAATCAGACCTTCTTTTCGGCGCTGCAGGTCGAGCGCAACGTCATGTTCATGATCCTGACGCTGATCGTGCTTGTCGCGGCGTTGAACATCATCTCCGGTCTCATCATGCTGGTGAAGGACAAGGGCAGCGATATCGCCATTCTGCGCACCATGGGCGCCAGCGCCGGCGCGATCATGCGCATCTTCTTCATGACCGGGGCGGCGATCGGTATCGTCGGCACCGTTGCCGGCGTGCTGCTCGGCGTCCTCGTCTGCGTCAACATCGAATCCATCCGCCAGTTCTTCTCCTGGATTTCAGGCACGGTGATCTTCAATCCGCAGGTCTATTTCCTCAGTCAGCTGCCGGCCGAGATGGATCTCAGCGAAACCATCTCGATCGTCGTCATGGCGCTGACGCTCTCCTTCATCGCGACCATCTTCCCGGCCTGGCGCGCCTCCAGGCTCGATCCGGTGCAGGCCCTACGCTACGAATAAGGAATGCCGCCTTCATGAAACGCAACGTCGTTCTCAAGCTTACCGGCGTCGAGCGCCATTACGGGCAGGGCGATACGCTGCTCCCGATCCTGAAGAGCGCGGATTTCTCGCTGTCGAAAGGCGAGATCGTCGCTCTCGTTGCCCCCTCCGGCACGGGCAAGTCGACCCTGCTGCATGTCGCCGGCCTCTTGGAACATCCCGATGGCGGTGAAGTCAGCATCAACGGCCATGCCTGCGACGGCCTGAGCGATGAGAAACGTACCGCGATCCGCCGCAGCGAGATCGGCTTCGTCTATCAATTCCACCACCTGTTGCCGGAATTTTCCGCACTCGAGAACATCATGATGCCGCAGCTGATCGCCGGGCTGTCCTGGAAGGAGGCCGGTGAGCGGGCGGGCCAGCTTCTCGATTATATGCGCATCGGCCATCGTGGCGCCCATCGCCCTGGCGAGCTTTCCGGCGGCGAGCAACAGCGCGTCGCGATCGCCCGCGCCGTCGCCAATGCGCCGAGCTTGCTTCTTGCCGACGAGCCGACCGGCAACCTCGACCCGGAAACGGCAAGCTACGTCTTCGATGCGCTGGAGGCGCTGGTGCGCCAGTCCGGCCTCGCGGCCCTCATCGCCACCCACAATCATGAACTCGCCCGTCGCATGGATCGGCGCGTGACGATCGCGGATGGCAAGGTCGTCGATTTCTAGAGCATGTCGCCCGGACGTGTGCAGCGGTTCCGGGATAACGCTGCAGAAACAAAAATCTAAGGCAGCGATTACGGGATGACCAGCCCGCCGCGATAATCGAGCATATAGGCCTTCTGGCCGTTTACCATGATGCATTCGTGGCCGCTGAACCGCTCGCAACCGCCTTCGCTGCGGTCGAGATAGCGGCCGGTTGGATGATCGAATTCCATCCCGCCGAGAAAGCGCTCCTGCCGATACATGGCTGAAAGTGCCGCTTTGATCACTGCCCCGGCGGCAGCGCCGTCGATGAGATCTGGTGCGACGATCCAACCGAAATAGTTCATCACCCACACGGGCTCGCCGGCAAACCACACCACCTCCTGTCCAGCGAAATCGGTGCCGCCGAAATAGCTGTCGAGATAGCGCCAGTCGCCGCGCTCATAGCCCATATCGTGGGCACCCGGCCGGCAGGGCGCGCGCGGCACGCCGCCGCCGACATAGGTCGCAGCCTTGGCCTCTACGACGAATTCGTTCAGCATCGCAATGTCGAGCATGTCGTTCTCCTCTCGGCCGGATGCTGGCAAATATGCAGTGATCTGTAAAGAACAAAAAAAGAACATCAGCCGAGACAAGCGGGTCGTCTTGAGAGGAGGTCGGCCGTCTGGCGACCATGTCACGATCTACGGCAGATCGCGAAACAACATCGCTCCTCATCAGATCGCGTCCCGGACCTTACCGAATCGCAATGCGCATCCCGGGATTTTCTAACGCAAGAAAGAAGGAAAAGATTCCTGTTGACAACGGAACAAACATCGAACAAAGTGAAAACATAACAAGTAAGGGAGAGCCAAATGACTGACATGATCCGTGATATCGCAGCATTCACCTCCATCGCAATGTTCGTTGCCAGCTTCTCGCTCATCGTCATGGCAATCTAAAGTTTTCAGGGGACCGCATGGCAGTCATGCGGTCCGGACGCGGGACTTCTTCTGGACATCTTCGCCCTCTATGCCGACAATGCGTCCGATTCATTCGGGTGATTGGGAAGGCATGGCATGGCGGATACGGCAAAGGGTTCAACGGCTGAGGTGACCGGCGGCACGCCGGGCTTCATCCACCTGAGGGTCCACTCCGCCTATTCGCTTCTCGAAGGCGCCTTGCCGCTGAAGAAGATCCTTTACAAGGCGACCGGCGACAGCCAGCCGGCGATCGCCATTACCGACACCAACAATCTGTTCGTCGCGCTGGAATTCTCCCAGAAAGCGATGGAGGAGGGCCTGCAGCCGATCATCGGCTGCCAGGTCTCGATCGACATGGAAGACGGGCTGGAAACGGAAAAGCGCGGCGGCCAGCAGGCCCTGATCAAGCTGCCGTCGATCGTTCTTCTCGCTGCCACCGATGCCGGTTACGAACGGCTCGTCGACCTCGTCAGCCGCGCCTATCTCGGCGGCGAAAGCAACCAGGCCATTCATATCAAGGCCTCCTGGCTGGAAGAGGCCGGCACAGAAGGGTTGATCGCCCTGACCGGCGCCCTGACCGGGCCTGTCGACGTGGCGATCAAGGAGGGCCATGCAGCCCAGGCGGAAGTCCGGCTGCTTGCGCTGAAGCGTCTCTTTGGCGACCGGCTCTATGTCGAGCTGCAGCGGCACGGTACCTACGACAAGCGCCATGAGCAGAGGATCGTCGGGCTTGCCTATATCAACGACCTGCCGCTGGTTGCGACCAACGAGGCCTTCTTTCCGACACGCGACGATTACGACGCCCATGATGCGCTGATGGCGGTCGCCCACAATGCCATCGTCTCCGACGATAGCCGCTTTCGCCTGACCCCGGACCATTATCTGAAGAGCCGGGCCGAGATGGCCAAGCTCTTCGCCGATCTGCCGGAAGCGCTGGAAAACACCATCGAGATCGCCAAGCGTTGCTCCTTCGTGCTGAAGACGCGAAAGCCGATCCTGCCGCGCTTCACCGGTGCGACCGACGATCCCGAGGAGGCCGAACGCGCCGAGGCGAGCGAACTGCGCCGCCAGGCAGTCGAAGGGCTGGACATGCGGCTTTCGACGCTCGGCATGTCGCCGGGTTACGAGGAAAAGGAATATCGCGAGCGACTGGATTTTGAACTCAGCGTCATCGAGCGCATGCGTTTTCCCGGGTACTTCCTGATCGTTGCCGACTTCATCAAATGGGCCAAGCAGCAGGATATACCGGTCGGCCCGGGCCGCGGTTCGGGCGCAGGTTCCCTGGTCGCCTACGCGTTGACGATCACCGACGTCGATCCGCTGCGGTTTTCGCTGCTCTTCGAGCGCTTCCTCAATCCGGAACGCGTCTCGATGCCGGACTTCGACATCGACTTCTGCCAGGACCGCCGCGAAGAGGTGATCCGCTACGTCCAGGCCAAGTATGGCCGCGAGCAGGTGGCGCAGATCATCACCTTCGGTTCGCTGCAGGCGCGCGCCGCCCTTCGCGATGTCGGCCGCGTGCTGGAAATGCCTTACGGCCAGGTAGACAAGATCTGCAAACTCGTGCCGAACAATCCGGCCAATCCGACGCCGCTGTCCAAAGCGATCGAGGAGGAGCCGAAGCTGCAGGAGGAGGCGGCGAAGGAGCCGGTCGTCGCGCGCCTGCTCGACATTGCCCAGAAGATCGAGGGGCTTTACCGCCATGCCTCGACGCATGCCGCCGGCATCGTCATCGGCGACCGCCCGCTTTCCAAGCTGGTGCCGATGTATCGCGATCCGCGCTCCGACATGCCGGTCACCCAGTTCAACATGAAATGGGTAGAGCAGGCCGGCCTGGTCAAATTCGACTTTCTTGGCCTGAAGACGCTGACGGTGCTGAAGGTCGCGGTCGATTTTGTCGCCAAGCTCGGCGTCAAGGTCGATCTCGCGGCGATCCCTCTCGACGACAAGAAGACCTACGAGATGCTGTCGCGCGGCGAGACGGTCGGCGTGTTCCAGGTGGAAAGTGCCGGCATGCGCAAGGCGCTGATCGGCATGAAGCCGGACTGCATCGAGGACATCATCGCCCTGGTGGCGCTCTACCGTCCGGGTCCGATGGAGAACATCCCGACCTACAATGCCCGCAAGCACGGTGAAGAAGAGCTGGAATCGATCCATCCGATGATCGACCACCTGCTCAAGGAAACCCAAGGCGTCATCGTCTACCAGGAACAGGTGATGCAGATCGCCCAGGTCCTGTCCGGTTACTCGCTCGGAGAAGCCGATCTTCTGCGCCGCGCCATGGGCAAGAAGATCAAGGCCGAGATGGACCAGCAGCGCGAACGCTTCGTCGTCGGCGCCGTCAAGAACGGCGTATCGAAGCCGCAGGCCGACAATATCTTCGAACTGCTGGCGAAGTTCGCCAATTACGGCTTCAACAAGTCGCATGCCGCTGCCTACGCCATCGTCTCCTACCAGACGGCCTATATGAAGGCGCATTATCCGGTCGAATTCCTCGCCGCCTCGATGACGCTCGACATGTCCAACACCGAAAAGGTCAACGATTTCCGCCAGGATGCCAAGCGCCTCGGTATCGAAGTGATCGCACCCTCGGTGCAGACCTCCTTCCGCCATTTCCAGACCGGCGCCAACCGCATCTATTATGCGCTCGCCGCCCTCAAGGGCGTCGGCGAATCCGCCGTCGACCATATCGTCGAGGTGCGTGGCGACAAGCCTTTTGCCGGCATCGAGGATTTCTGCCTGCGCATCGATCCGCGCCAGGTCAATCGCCGCGTGCTTGAAAGCCTGATTTTTGCCGGCGCCTTCGATTGTTTCGGCACCGACCGCGCCCAGCTTTCGGCCGGCCTCGACCGCATCCTCGGTTATGCCCAGCGCGCCCAAGAGAACAAGCTGAGCGGCCAGTCGGACATTTTCGGCAGCACCCTGACCTCGGGGCCGGAAAAAATCTCCCTGCCGCCGTTCTCGCCCTGGCTTGCCTCCGAGCGGCTGCTCAAGGAATTCCAGGTGCTGGGCTTCTATCTCACAGCCCACCCGCTCGATTCCTACAGCAACCTCCTGCAGAAGATGCGGGTGCAGACCTTTGCCGAATTTTCCCAAGCAATCAAACAGGGCGCCTTCAATGCGCGCCTCGCCGGCACCGTCATTTCGAAGCAGGAGCGCAAGACCCGCACCGGCAACAAGATGGGCATCATCGTCTTTTCCGACTCCTCCGGCCAGTTCGAGGCGGTGCTGTTTTCGGAAATGCTCAACCAGTATCGCGACGTGCTGGAGTCGGGAAAATCCTTCGTGCTGACCGCAACCGGCGAGGAGCGGCCGGAAGGCATCGGCTTGCGCATCCAGACGATCCAGTCGCTGGAGGAAAAGTCGCTGCAGATGCAGAAGGCGCTGCGCGTCTATGTCCGCGATTCCGGACCGCTGAAGATGGTCGCCGGTCATCTCAACGCCAAGGGCGACGGCCTCGTGTCCTTCATCGTCATCAAGGAGGAGGGCAAACGCGAGGTGGAAGTGGCGCTGGCGGAGAAATACCGCATCACCCCGGAGATCGCCGCCGCTCTTCGCGCCGCCCCCGGTGTCGTCGATGTCGAGCTTGTCTGATCACCCCGGCTGATGGTGATCAAATCTGGGTGATCGTGATCAGCCACGCGTAATGGTGATGAAATCCGTGCCGTCGCCGGTGTCACGGCCAAGGCCGGTATCGGAGATCGTCAGCGTCGAGCCGGGCGCGATCAGCGCGTCGATCCTGCGGCGGGTCTCCTCCGGGATCGTGATGCGGCTGAGCGACCGGACAATCGGCCTGCCGGTGATGATCGAGCTTTCCTGATTGGTGATGCCGAGCCGCTTCATCGTCTCGCGGGAGAGATTGTTTTCCAGCGTGATGCCGAGCCAGTCCGCCGTGCCGGCCGTTTCATCGACCGCATGCAGCGTGAAGAAATGTGTGCCAAGCGCCAAGCCCGGATCGGCGATGGTCACCGGCGCTTCGAAGATCGGCTTGAACGCCCGGCGCACCATGATGACGCCGTTCGGCGGTTCACCCTTGCCCGCCGCGGCATAGACTTCCCTCAGGAGCGCGTCGGAGACCAGACTTCTGTCACCGACAAATTCGGCCGGCCGCAGCGTCTTGAAAGTCTTGATCGCCTGCACGGTCGACGGCCCGAGCAAGCCGTCCGGATCGCCGGCGGAAAAGCCGAGCTGGTTGAGCAAGGCCTGGATGTCGATGATCGTCTCGCGCAGCGTGCGGCGGGTGATCAGCATGCTGATCGGCTCGGACGGCGGCTCGGGTTCGTGCGCGGTGATCGGCGAAGCTGCCGGCATCGGCATGGTCGCCGTATCGTTCATCGCCACCTGCACCGGTGTGCCCGGACTGTCGGGCATCGAGGGCCGCAGTTCGACATCTGAAAGCAGCAGCATCGGCGCCGGCGCTTGCCGATGGAAAAGGGTCGGATGGTCGATCGGCTGCGGCGCCACTTGGCCGTCGCTGATGATGACGGGAATGCCGGGCTCGGTCATCCCGTAGAGCATCTTTGCAAAGGCGCCCGGCATGCGCACGCAGCCATGTGAGGCCGGATAACGCGGCACGGAATTCGATTCGTGCAGCGCAATGCCGGACCAGGTCAGCCTTTGCATGAACGGCATCGGCGCCGCCGAATAGAGATTGGATTCATGGTATTTCTGCTTTTCGAGCACCGAGAAGATGCCGCTCGGCGTCGTGTGCCCGTCCTTGCCGGTCGAGACCTTCGAGGTCGCGACGACCTCGGTACCGTCATAGACCGCAAGCGACTGCCTGTCCTTCGAGACGATGATCTGCAGCGTGCGCGCATCTGCGGCAAGGGCAGGGTGCACGAGTGCGGTGGCCGACAGCAAGCCGAGGCCGAAGACGAGACGCGAGAACATGATACCCAACCATACGCAATACTTGCAGGGCACACTATGGGACGAAGTTTAAGGAAGATTTTATAGGCTGCGCGGCAGCCCGGGCTCACGCCTTAGTGATCGCGCTTGCCGCTGCCGAAGGTGTAGCCGGTCTCGACCGTGTTCTTGCCGAACTTGTCGCGCAGCTTGTCCATCGCCGCTTCGGCGGCCGCTCGCCGGCCGGAGTGCCGGTCGATGAGATCGGGCGGATCGGCGCGCGCGGCATCGCCGAGATCGCTGACGCCGATGCCGATCAGTCGGAACTTCGTGCCATCAGTTTCTTTTTCGAGAAGCTCGAGCCCGGTGCGGAAGATCCTGTCGGCAAGCTGGGTCGGGTCTTCGAGCTTGCGGTTGCGGGTGCGCGATTTGAAATCGGCGCTCTTCATCTTCAGGACGACGGTCTGGCCGGCAATGCCGCTTTTCTTCAGCCGCCAGGAGACCTTTTCGGAGAGGTTGCGCAGGATCGGCACCAGATCGTCATAACGCCAGATGTCGTCGAAGAAGGTCGTCTCGGACGAAACGCTCTTGGCCGCATCGTTGAGATGCACTTCACGGTCGTCGATGCCACGCGACAGCCGGGCGAGCCGCTGGCCGATGCTGCCGTAGCGGCGCATCAGGTCGTTTTCCTCCATCTGCTGCAACTGGCCGATGGTACGGATGCCATCTGCCTCCAGCGTCGCCGCAAAGGCCTTGCCGACGCCCCAGATGGTGGTGACGGGGCGCGGCGCCAGGAACTCGACCGCTTCTTCACGGCCGATGACGGAAAAGCCGCGCGGCTTGTGCAGGTCGGAGGCAACCTTGGCGAGGAATTTGCAATAGGAAAGCCCGACCGAAACGCTGATGCCGATTTCCTTTTCGACCCGGCGGGCGAATTTGGCGAGGGTGCGCGCCGGCGGATCGTGATGCAGCCTCTCGGTGCCACCAAGCTCGAGGAAGGCTTCGTCGATCGACAGCGGTTGCACCAGCGGCGTCAGATCCTGCATCATGGCGCGCACCTGGCGCCCGACCCGGACATATTTCTCCATGTCGGGCCTGATGACGATCGCCTCGGGGCATGCTTCCAGCGCTTTGAACATCGGCATCGCCGAACGCACGCCGTGGATGCGGGCGATATAACAGGCGGTGGAGACGACGCCGCGTTTGCCGCCGCCGATGATCACCGGCTTGTCGGCAAGTTCCGGATTGTCGCGTTTCTCGACGGCCGCGTAAAAGGCGTCGCAATCAATATGCGCAAGCGTCAATGCGTAGAGCTCGCGATGGCGCACCAGGCGGGGGCTGCCGCAGGACACACAACGGCGCGCCTCGCCCTTCTGCTCGGCAAGGCAGTCGCGACAGAAGCCGGGTGTCTTGTCGGGCGTGGGCGTCATCATGAGAACAAAGATTGAACGCCGCAACATTACGCCCTAAGCTTCCGAGTCTCAAGAGAGGCGGGAGCTTTGCCTTTGGATAACGATCTTCGTTTCGAGCCGGTAACGCCAGAACGCTGGGGCGACTTCGAAATCCTGTTCGGGCCGCAAGGTGCCTTCTATAATTGCTGGTGCGTCGCGCTGCGCCTGCCGCATGCGATAAGAACGAAGATGGCGACCGAGGAGCGCAAGGCGCATATGCAGGACCGGATCAAGGCGGGGCCGCCGCCGGGCATTCTCTGTTATGCGGATGGCGCACCGGTTGCCTGGGTGCAGGTCGGGCCGCGCCATGACGTGCCGCAGTTCAATTCGCCGCGCACCGTCTCGCGGCCGCTGGAGGAGGGTGATGCGCATGATCCATCCATCTGGGCCGTCAGCTGCTTCTTCCTGCTGCCCGGACTGCGTGGCAAGGGAATGAGCCATCGCCTGCTTTCCCTTGCGATCGACCATGCGCGGCGCCAGGGAGCGCGGCTGCTCGAAGCCTGTCCGATCGATCATGTGAAGCAGTCGAAATCCGTGACCCTCTGCGTCGGCTCGACGGCGATCTTCGATGCGGCCGGTTTCGAGATGGTGGCACGGCGCAAGGATGGCCGTCCGCTCATGCGGCTGGAACTGCGCGCATGAGAGCGCCGGAAAGAAAATGCGCCTCGATCAATTCGGCCGCATGCGTCCAGTCGCTGGCGCGGCTGATGTCGTCAGCGGCAGCCGGTGCGAAACGATGGACGGGCGAGTTCGGCATCAGATGAATCAGCAGGCAATCGGCGACGTGATCCCTGACGGAATGCAGATTGCGCGCCATATCATCGATGAAGACGACGGGAAGGGAGCGGCTGGCATGCAAGGCGTGAACGATCGGCCCCTTCGGCTGCTCGGTGGCAAGCAGCGGAAAAAGCAGGCCCAGCCTGTCGAGCAGGCGGCGGCGCTGATCCTGGAACCGCGGCTGCATCGCCGTCAGGAAAAGCACGTCGGCCTCCTGCGAAAGCCGGTCGAGCGTTTCGACGACGCGGTCGAGCGGCGTCTGCCACAGCTCCTGCGCCTCGAAGAATTCCTCGATCAGCCGGCTGACCTGCGGATCCTCGATCTCCGCGCCATCCGCCTGCGAGACGATGTTGCCGTGAAGCTTAAACGATCGCGGCAGAAACGCGTGTCCCTGGCTTTGAAGGAAAAGCTGGAAAGGACCGATGAACTGCAGCACGACGTCGTCGACGTCGCAGACGATCAACGGGCGTTCGCCGAGGCGGATATGCGAGACATCGAGGTCCGGAGTGCAGGCCACGGTCAGTATTCTCCGGAATCGAGACCCGGCGAAGAGAAATGCCGCCAGGCGGCGGTCACCGTCTCCGGGCTGATGCCGCTCGCAGCGCAGAAAGCCATCGCCGTCGGTTCGTGGTTCATCAGGAAATCCATCATGCCGGCAAGGAATCCCGGGTCGTCGACGGCGTTGCGCACCTGGCCGGGCGCGACACCCGTCAGGGCGAGGAATCGGCCGAACATGTCGGGATCGCCGGCGAGCCAACCGAGCACGGCGATCGCGGTTGCGTGCGGGTCGGCGGCCTGTTGTTTCGAAGTCTTGAAGTTGCTTTGCATTTCGAGGGGTAAGTTACCTTTTCTTCAACCAAATACCGCTAGCGTGCGCTATCGGTTTCACGGAGCTATTGTCCGCATGTGCCTTTCTCATGGGACCAACCGCTGCTTGAACGGACGTAGGGACAGCTTGCCATGCCCAAACAGGTGATGATTGTAGAAGATAACGAGCTCAACATGAAGCTCTTTCGCGACCTCATCGAGGCGTCCGGGTACACCACGATCCAGACCAGAAATGGCATGGAGGCGCTCGATCTGGCGCGCAAGCATCGCCCCGACCTCATCCTGATGGATATTCAGCTTCCCGAGGTTTCCGGCCTCGAAGTCACGAAATGGCTGAAGGAAGACGACGAGCTGCACGTCATTCCCGTCATTGCCGTCACGGCTTTCGCGATGAAGGGCGACGAGGAGCGGATCCGCCAGGGCGGCTGTGAGGCCTATGTTTCCAAGCCGATCTCGGTTCCGAAATTCATCGAGACGATCAAGACCTATCTGGGCGATGCCTGACGCATCGGAAAGACACCTATGACTGCGCGAATACTGGTGGTGGACGATATTCCGGCCAATGTGAAGCTGCTCGAAGCGCGGCTGCTCGCGGAGTATTTCGACGTCATGACCGCGGCCGACGGCTACACGGCGTTGGCGATCTGCGAGCGCAACCAGGTCGATCTCATCCTGCTCGATATCATGATGCCCGGCATAGATGGTTTCGAGGTCTGCGAGCGGCTGAAAGCCAGCCAGAAGACCGCGCATATTCCCGTCGTGATGGTCACCGCGCTCGACCAGCCGGCCGATCGCGTCCGCGGTCTGAAGGCTGGCGCCGACGATTTCCTCACCAAGCCGGTCAACGATCTGCAGCTGATCTCACGGGTGAAGAGCCTGCTGCGGTTGAAGACGTTGAGCGACGAGCTGCGCATTCGCGCCGACACCGCCCATACGATGGGCATCGACGACCTCACGCGGGTAGTCGAGGGCCGCGCCGACGAGACCGCTCAGGTCCTGCTCGTCGACGGCCGCGCCAATTCGCAGGAGCGCCTTATCAGGGCGCTGAAGCCCGTTGCCGACGTGCTTGCCCTCTCCGATCCGCAGGCAGCCCTCTTCGAGGCGGCCGAAAGCGCGTTCGATCTCGTCATCGTCAACGCCAATTTCGACGATTACGATCCGCTTCGCCTCTGCTCGCAGTTGCGCTCGCTGGAGCGCACGCGCTTCCTGCCGATCCTGATTATCACCGAGCAGGGCGCTGACGAGATGGTCGTGCGCGCGCTCGATCTCGGCGTCAACGACTACATCATCCGCCCGGTCGATCCCAACGAGCTGGTTGCCCGCAGCCTGACGCAGATCCGCCGCAAGCGCTACAACGACCGTCTGCGCGCCAGCGTCAAGCAGACGATCGAGCTTGCGGTAACCGATCCGCTGACCGGCCTCTATAACCGGCGCTATCTCGACAATCATCTGAACGTGCTCTTCAACCGTTCAATGGCGCGCGGCCGGCCGCTTTCGGTGCTGATCACCGATATCGACCGCTTCAAGCAGGTAAACGATACCTATGGCCATGACGGCGGCGACGAAGTCCTGCGGGAATTTGCAAATCGCGTCCGTTCGACCATTCGCGGTGCCGACCTTGCCTGCCGCTACGGCGGGGAGGAATTCGTCGTTGTAATGCCCGACACCTCGCCTGAGATAGCCGCCGCTGTCGCCGAGCGCCTGCGCACGGCGATCGAAAGCGCTCCCTTCATGCTGAAACACGCCGGTGAGGCGCTGAACGTCACCGCGTCCTTCGGCATCGCCTCGCGTATTGCAGCGGTGCTGACTCCGGACCAGCTGATGAAGCAGGCCGATCTGGCTCTTTACGAGGCCAAGAATACCGGCCGCAACCGCGTTGTCGCCGCAGCCGCCTGACGAATCATCTGTCGCCTTCTGCGCCGTCTACGGGTTTTCCACAGTGGTAAGCGAATTATTACCGATTTTTAATGCCCGCCCGCATGGCGCGGGGTGAAAATTTTGCCGCCAAATAGCCCAAAAATGGATTTCCGGCTTTGCTGCCGATGCGCCGCTGCCCGATAGTCTTGAAAGTGTGCGGCCATAGCTAAAAATGAAATAGCGACTATAAAAAATTCCCCATGCCGATAGGGCGAAATACAGTGCGATGGAGCCACCTCACCTAAGGGGAGGGGATGGGTAAGTTATTACGTTATAGTGTAGAATTTCTTCGAAGCGTGGATGCCTACGCTTCGAGCCCAAGCAGAGCCGACCAATCTTTGTATGCACCAAAACTGGACTTTTAACCATAGAATCAAGTCCGCAAAAATCATCATTAAGAATTTGTTGATTTTCTTTCATTTTTGCGCAAATTATCGGCTCATAAGAGAAGCGCTCCCGTTGAGGAGTTGTCGATACCCCATGATGCTCAGGTCCGCCGCATCTCCTGGGTCGTGGGGTCGGTCGGCTAGTAGGCAAGTTATAGCGGTTCCTCGTGCCGTTTTGCATGCTGGCCGACCCCCTTTCAAGAAAACGCCGCCACTTCCCGAAGATGGAAGGGCGGCGTTTTTCTGTTTGCGCTATCATCTTTAAAGGCGATCACCTGGACAACAAAAAACGCGCAACCCGAGGGCGCGCGCTTTTTTGAAATCCTGAGATCAAGTGACTACTTGATCTTGGTTTCCTTGAACTCGACGTGCTTCCGTGCAACCGGGTCGTACTTCGTCTTCGTCATCTTGTCCGTCATCGTACGGCTGTTCTTCGTCGTGACATAGAAGAAACCGGTGTCGGCTGTCGACAGCAGCTTGATCTTGATTGTTGTAGCCTTGGCCATGGTCGTCCTGCCTTTAAGGAAAATGAAAGCCGTGGAAACCGGATGGGCTCCACGGCAAATTCTGGCGCGAAACTACGAATCTCGCCCGAAAAGTCAAGTCCGTTTTCGAATGAACATCAGTCTGATGCCGGAAAGTAGGGCGTAGAGACCGAAGAACGCGGCAATCGCCCAGGCAAAACCGTTATTTCCGGCGACATCGATCGCTGCGCCGATCGCCTGCGGCCCGGCGACGGTTCCCATAGCGTAACAGAAGATGAAGGCGGCATTGGCCGCCGCAAGGTCGGAGCCCGTCAGCCGCGAGCCGAGGTGGCTAAGCCCGACCGTATAGAGACCGGAGACGCAGCCGCCCCAGAAAAGCAGCAGCCCGGCCATCAGCAGCCAGTTGTCTAGCAGCACCGGCAACACCATCGCGCCGATGAACCCCATCAGCGCCATGCCGGCCAGAAGCGGCCGCTTATCGGCGATGCGGTCGGAGAGCAGGCCGAGCGGGATCTGAAAGATGACGTTGCCGACGCCCATCATGGTGAGCAGAAGTGCTGCCTGCGATTCGGTAAAATGGGCCCGCACAGCAAAGATCGGGAAAAGCGACAGGCCGCCCGCTTCGACCGCGCCGAAGATGAAGACCGCCGCCGTCGCCGTCGGCACCAGGAAAACGTAGCGCATGAAATGCAACTCCGGTTTTTCCTCGAGCACCGGGCTTTCGTCGCGGGCTATGAAGATCGGAATGGCGGCCAGCAGGATGGCGCAGGCGCCGATCAGGAAGGGGAAGATGCCGTCGCTGCCGAGAATCGAGAACAGCAGCGGCCCGGCCGCGAAGCCGAGGGAAAGCACGGTCGCGTAGATGCCGAGCACGAAGCCGCGTTTGGAAGGCGGCGAAGCGGCATTGATCCAGAATTCGGAGAGGATGAACAGCGTCGTCGTCGCGCCATGGAAAGCGAAACGCAGTGGAAACCACATCCAGAAATCCTGGGCATAATAAAAACCGAGCGCGCTCAGCGCCGAAATCAGCACGGCCCAGAGCATTGTCGGCGCAACGCCGTATTTATGGGCGAGCCTAGTGGTGATCGGCGCGGCGGCCATCGCCGCGACCCCGGCCATTGCCGTGTTGAGCCCGATCAGGGTGGACGAGATGCCGCGTTTTTCGAGGATGATGCTGAGAAGCGGAAGTCCGAGGCCGATTGCTATGCCAACGGCAGAAATGGACGAGATGGCTGCCACCAGAGAAGGCCAATGGATTTCTTCGACATCGCCCGGTGTGCCGTTTCTCGGCTGAGACATTTATCCATCCTTAGAAAGCTACGCGCGCGAATCGGCCGGTCACCTCACACAGATAGACACAGACGTGCCAAATCCGGGTGACGGGCAGCGTTTCGCAATATGTCCGATGTGAGTGACCACCTGCGGAATGTAAAGCCTGTTCAGACAAGAAAAGCTTACCATGTCAAATCGTTGAGGATCGTCGGCCGCCGCGTTCGGGTGGTGATCGGTGGAGCGCTGGCACTACACGTCAAATATGTCTGGAAGGTGAAGGCGCTAATCCGGCCGGCCGGGGATGTCATAATCGTCGGAACCGTCACTCTCTCCACCGAAACCGTGCATGCGCAACGCCCATTGCAGGCCGATGACGCCGCCCTTGATCGGCTGGATCGAGGCAAGCGCGGTGATGACGGTGATCGGCGCCCAGATGGCAAGATGCGCCCATACCGGCAGCACGAAGGTCATGTCGGTCAGCATATAGCCACCGACCACGACGTGGCCGAGAACGAGGATGACGATATAGGGCGGCAGGTCGTCCGCGCGTTGGTGATACATCGCCTCGCCGCAGGCTGCGCAATGATCGACCGGCTTCAGAAAGGCGCGAAAGAGCTTGCCGCTGCCGCAAGCCGGGCAGCGGTTCATCAGCCCCCGCATGATGGAGCGCCCAACCGGACGCTCGACCTCAGGCATATCCCCGTAGCGGACAGCCGGATCGGTCGGTGTGCGCATCGCATGTTCCTCTTCGGAGCTAAAGAATGTCATTTGAGCCTTCTGATGCGATGAAATACAGGTTAAACGCAAATGAATCAAACGTTTGGCAACGAGCCTCGCCCCAGCGTGCCACAGTTCACGCAGCTGCAGGGCCAATATCTGGCCTCCATTTATGCCTACACCAGGATCTTCAAACGCCCTCTCGCAGAAGCCGATATGCATGGCCACTTTGAGGTGACCGCACCGTCTGTCCACCAGATGGTGCTAACGCTGGAAAAAGCCGGTCTCATTCAACTTGTTGCGACGGCGGCTATCCCGCTGTTTCGCCAGTGCTGCTCCGAATATCCCAAGGGCCCGAAACGGCGCTTCGATCTCAATGCCTAACGGCGTCAAGGTATATGCCTTCCGGCTTTCAACATCGATTTGCGCCACGAGTGCTGCCGTCTCGAGCTCTCTCAGATTCCGGGTCAACTCCTTGGCACTGATGCCTTCGATCGCCACGAGCAGCGCATTGTATCGACGCGGTCCGGAAAGCACTAGTACGCGCAAAATATGGAGCTTCCACCGTCCGCCGATGGTGTTGATCGCGACATCAAGCGGGCAGGATGCGGGGTCGTGCTCGGAGGACTCTGGCTCTGAGACCAATAAGGGAACCTCGCGGTGCGTTGAGGCACCTGGGTGCAGCTCGCTAATATCCTCCAATGATGATCTCCGAAGAACCAACAGTACCCGCCGAGTTTAGCGGTCCCGCCCTTTCGATGCCAGCACTTTCGATGCCGGCATGGGTTGACCGTGAAGCCTATTCATTCACCTCAAAGTGGTTCGATCTTCCCGATGGAAGGATGCACTATATTGATGAGGGCGAGGGTGATATTCTCCTATTCGCGCACGGCAATCCCAGCTGGTCGTTTGAATACCGCCACCTCATCCGTCATTTTTCTTCGACTCATCGCTGCATTGCGCTCGATTATCTCGGGTTCGGCCTTTCCGACAAGCCGCCTCACCTGTCCTATCTCCCTCAATTCCACTCGGCCAATCTTGGTCGATTCATCGAAGGGCTCGATCTCAAGAACATTACCCTCGTCTTTCAGGATTGGGGCGGTCCGATCGCGCTCAGCTACGCGGTCGCCAATCCATCGAGAGTGAGTCGGATCATCGCATCGAATAGCTGGTTCTTCGATGTGCGGGAGTATCCGGCCGTTCGACGCTTCAGCCATATTATCGGAAGTGCGTTCGGACGGATGCTGTGCAAGCACCTCAATTTGTTTCCTCGCGTGCTTCTTAAAGCCTCGTTCGGAGATTCCTCGAGGCTGGGTCCAGAGGTCCACGCGCAATATCTGGCGCCGTTTCCAACGGCGGCCGAGCGCAAGGGCACATGGGTTTTCCCGCGCGCCATCGTCGGGGAAAGCTCTTGGCTGGCTGAGATCTGGGCGCGGCGTCACACCTTAAAGGACCGGCCAACACTCCTGATCTGGGGAATGAAGGACCCTGGTTGCACGCCGCTGCTTCCACGCTGGACGGAGGTGTTCACGGACCACCGTCTCATTAGGCTCGACGATGTCGGTCACAACGTTGCTGAGGAAGCTGGGCGGCACCTTATCGGCCCGATTGCGAGCTTTCTTTCGGATCGATCACCGTCATGACCTGTGTAGCGATACTAGGTGGCAGCGGCCGCTTGGGCAGCCGCATCGTCGCAAACCTTATCCGGCAGAAGATGCAGGTTCGGGCCCTCGTCCATAGCCACGGACTCGCCGCGGCTGAAAGCGACTATACGGCGGTATATGGCGATGCCCGTGACCCTTCTGCGATTCGAGCCTTACTCACAGGTGCCGACGCGGTGATTTCCACGCTCGGAAGTGCCGGTGCACAGATCGCGGACGTCACCTCTGCCGCCGTTAGGAACCTGATCCCGGAGATGACTGCGCTCGAGATCACGCGCATCGTTTCCGTCACGGGATCGGCTGTGCGCGACGACATTGAGGTTGGCAGGGAGCATCCCCACATGGCTGAACGGCGTGCCGCTCTTATGCAGCACATACCCGGACTGGTTCTTGACGGCGAGGGGCATCTGCGGCTGCTGCGGCAATCTACCCTCAATTGGACGGTCATACGATTACCTCGGATGACATCCGATCCCGCCAGGCCAGCCACTCTTCGGGTCGATCCGCCGGTGCCGGCCGAGACGATCAGCTACGAGGCCGGTGCCGAGGCGATTGTTGAAGAGCTCATTTATGCCAGGTGGGTTCGAAAAGCTCCGTTCGCTTCAGAAGCTTAACGGCAGAAGCTTAACGGCAGAATCTTAACGGCTTGTCACAGCGCTTCGCTATGCCGTGCTCGCTGCTGACACGCAAGCTTCGCCGGGCGACAGCCATGGGCACCGTAAAGTTAACCCTTCGGCGACAGGCGGTGCAATCTTTCGGCATGACACCAGCCGCTCGTGATCCCCTACTCGAGAAGAAGTTGGCAGTAGCCACGCTCGAGGACTGGGCCTTGGCCATCGTTGCGGGGTCCACAATGCTCCAGGCGCGGTATCCGGAAGAGCGAAGATCCTCAGAAGCGCGCTGCCGCTCTTGACCTATTAAAGAGGACGATTCAGCGCAAGGGCTCGACTAAGACACCAACGATCCAACGTGCAAGCGGCATCAGCATGAGGAGGCTCGGGAAGGCTACGAGCCACGACACCGCCCATGCGCCGGGCCAGTGCGCGAAAAAACCGCTTCCAGCACTCATGCCAGTTGCCACAGCCGAGACTATTGCAGACATCATTAGGGATAGAACGAACGGGATTAGAAGTTTGGAGTAGCCTGCTGGCAGCTTCTTCCATCTGGGATTTTTATTGCGCCGATCGGTCATCGCGATACCACGTTTGTTCCAATTGGCCATATCAATATTGTCCCGCCTTGAGGTCGCCAATGAACTGGTGCAAGGAACGCGGCTCGCGGCCCAAAGCCGCCCTTAGCGTAAGACTGTTACCGCCGAGCCCAAACCTTGCATAATGCTCGTGAACCTTTGAAAGGAGATGCAGCTGATGGTCGTTGTACGGCAAATTCCCGCTCGATGCCCACTCGGCAAAGGAAGGTTCCAGAGCCTCGACGTGACGTCCAAGCGCTTCCGACATCATTTCGGCAATATCGCCTCTGTGGTAAAGTCCTTCAGAGCAAAGCTCGAGAGTGGCGAAAGCCAGTCGATCGCTAGTCAGAGCCTCGGCAGCGACGTCGGCAACGTCTCGATAATCAACACGCGCAATGCGCGCGGTCTTGGGGAATGGCTCGGAAAATGTACTCGTCTCCAGCACGTTCGGCCACGCGAGGGCGATGTTCTGCATGAAGTTCGCGGGGTGAAGGATCGTGTACTGTAGACGCGATGAATAGAGCGCTTCTTCCACAGGTATTTTGCTCGCGTGGTTCTCGAGCCGCGTATTTGTTGGCTGAATAACCGATGAGAAAACAAATTTGCGCACTCCGCTGCGCTCAGCGGCCTCGATCATTGAGACACCCATCGCGGCTTCGTCCGGCGCAAATGCTGGTCCGATATAAAAAACGCCATCGACGCCATCACATGCCCGGTCAAGACTTTCTGCATTGCGCAAGTCACCCTCAATAACATCAACCGTGGCGCCCACCTGGGTCTGCACATCTTTTGCGAGATATCGTACTAGCGCCCGAACCGTGACGTTTCGGCGTGCTAGAGCGGGCATTACCAGCCGTGCGAATTTTCCGGTGGCTCCTATCACCAGCACTTTGGGATTGCTTTCGGGCATTCGACTACTCCTCCGGTTTTTGCGTTTGTGCGAAGGTAGCGAATTACCAAAACTGTGATAATAGTCTGAATCAGAGATAGACTATCATAATAAATGAGATAATAAATGAAACAACTCCATGATCTCGAGGCGTACGTCGCGATCGTCGAATACCATAGCCTGACTGCAGCAGCCCGCGAGCTTGGAAAACCTCTTCAATCTATCAGCCGTTCATTGGCTGCATTGGAGCAGGAGGTGGGGGTGGTGCTAATTCATCGGTCCACGAGGCGTTTGGTACCGAGCGAAGCGGGCGATGCGTTCTATCGCAGGATCAAGCCAGCCGTTGAGGCAATAAGGGAGGGCGTGCTCGAAGCAACCGACCGCCGGCTTGAGCCGAAGGGACTGTTGCGGATAGGTGCGCCCGTCCTGTTCGGGCCGGACTTTATTGTTCCAATGATTGCGGACTATATGCGGCGGTTTCGGGATGTGGATGTAGATCTTCAGCTCTCCGACCGTTTCGTCGATCTTAGTGATGAACGCCTCGATCTCGTTGTCCGAATTGGCGATCTGCCAGATTCAAGTCTTCAGGCCAAACGACTGGGTGCTTTGCGACGTGTCGTATTCGCATCACCTGGCTATCTCTTGGCACGGGGCCGGCCAGCTTCGCCGAAAGATCTCGCGGCCCACGATTGCCTTGTGCGTACTGTTGATCGGAGTCCCGGTGAATGGGTCTTTCAGGATGACGGCAAGCGAAGGACGATAAAGGTAGGCGGATCATTCAAATCAAACTCCATGACCGCGCTTTATGCAGCCGCAGTCGCGGGTCTCGGTGTGGGTTACTCGCCCTTATGGCAGGTCAAACATCTTGTTGATGAGGGCAAACTCGAGGTCCTTCTGAAGGAATACGAGCCTGCACCGGTCCCGATTCATGCTCTTTGGCAGGAGAACAGATTGCCTCCGGCCAAGATCCGGAGCTTTTTGGACGTACTGAGCCAGAATCTACAGCTTGATAGTCTATAGGTGTTTGGTCCCGGCATTTGATGGATCGGATCGATGATGAATCGATCCGGCTCCAAAGTCCATTGTTTGCAGATGAACTCGTAAGGCGTGAGGCCGTTAAGCGTCTTGAGCCTGCGCCCGAAATTGTAGGCGTCGATAAAATCGGCCAGATGATTTTTCAATTGCGCATGATCGTCGTAGTGGAAGCGCTTGACGTTCAGCGGGAAATCGATCCACTGGATCGATTCCTGTTCCGCTTCACCTTCCTTGATCGTTCGGTTCATCCGCTCGACCTGTCCGTTGGTCCAGGGGTGTTTCACCTTGGTCAGGCGATGCTCGATGCTGTGATCGTCGCAGACCCAGTCGAAGATGTGCTCTAAGGCATTTCGATCACAAGCTCGGTTGGTGAACTGAATGCCATTGTCGGTCAAAACGATGTGAATGGTGTAAGGCACTGCCGCGATCAGATTGCGCAAGAACTGGGCAGCATTCATCTTGCCGGCTTTGGTATAGAGTTCTGCGAACGCGAACTTGGATGTTCGGTCAATTGCTACAAAGAGATAGAGCTTGCCCTCGGCCGTTCACCGTCCCATTGATCGCCACATGCGGCACGATCTTGCGAGCCTTCAACTCCTCGACGAAGGCTTCCGCGTCGTAGCCCTTGTCGGCGCCCAGCGTCGCCCCTTCGCCAAGGCCCTCGCTCAGTGCGCTCGCCGCATCCCGCTCGCCCGTGCCGGTCGCATGCGTCACCGCGCCGTCGACCACAAGCCCGTTGCGGTTCTCCATCAGTGCGTGCCCCAGATAGGCTAAGCGGCTCTCCTGGCCATTGCCCTTGCGGTACAGACGCGCATCCGGGTCCGTCGTCGAGGCATGCGTCTTGTTCGAGCGCTTCTCCTTGCGAAAGTTGCGCTCGCCGTTGCGGCCATCCTCCGGCGGCTCATCCGAACCGTCCTTGGCCCGGAAGCTCTTCATCGAGGCAAACGCCTTCAGCATCGTGCCGTCGACCGAAAAATGCTCCGCACTCAACAGCCGCTTGACCGCAGGCTGCGAAAGCAACGCCGACAGGAAACCCTGGGCAACCTCCGTCGTCAGCAGCCGGTCCCGGTTCTTCGAAAACGACGAGGCATCCCAGACCGCATCGTCGATGCCAAGCCCGACGAACCAGCGGAACAGCAGGTCGAACTCCAGCCGTTCCATCAGTTGACGCTCCGAGCGGATCGAATAGAGCATCTGCAGCAGCACCGCCCGCAGCATCCGCTCCGGCGCAATCGACGGCCGACCGGTGTTGGCATACAGCGCTGCAAACGATCCATCCAACGCCACAAACGAGGTGTTCACAAGTTCGCGCATCGCCCGAAGCGGATGCCGGGCCGGAACCCGTGCCTCAAGGTCGACATACGAAAACAGCGACCCCGTCCGATCATCCCCGCCGCGCATCCAAATTCCCTCGAAATCACTTGCAAGATGGAATCATGTGTCCAGCCCAAAAGCCAGTGGGTTTTTCAGCAGCCTGCTAGTGGTCGTGGGTACTGAGAGCTGACGCGGCCGGTAGCGCGATCGCGGTCGCGGAATATTCGCACCCTAGCAGCACGGGCCAATCGATCATCCCGCAACTGCAACAGGTTTGGCGGATTTCAATCCTCCGATGTGATTCGGTCGATCGCATCCTTGCATGCAGCCTTGATCAGGAGGACAACCGCCTCTTGGGATCGTCCCACCCCCAGCATTCGAACTATTGCGAAGCTCGTAAAAGCAAAGATTAGATGCGACAGCATCGCGTTGGCTGATTGAAAACGCCTTGCCCTTTGTTATTCGCCCAACCAGCACTTCGATGGTTTGCCGCCGGCGCTCGTTTCGCTCGATCAATGCCTGCGCGAATTCGGCGTCGAGCACCATTGCATCATGCAACCGACCGACGGCCGTTCCAGAAATTGCAGAAGATTTCGATCAAATGATCGAGTCCCGCTTGGGCATTCGGCATCGCCATCGCCTGGGCGATCCGCGTAAGGCCACCCTGAAGCGCAATCTCATCGAAAACGGTTTCAAGCAGTCCTCGCCGTGATCCGAACTGATTGTAGACGGCTGACGGGGCTTCTGACCATTCCGCCCATGCTACTCCAACCTGAAGCCCGTGGTCGTCTCAACGGGGTATATGGGGATTCATGTTTCTCGGCGGATCTCTTGCGGAATGGTACTAATGCCGCCCGCGCGGCGGCCTCGTTCCGGGCTTCTTGCGGACCTGGCCCCTGTCGCGGCGGCCCGCTTTGTGGAAGGAGCGCACCGCCGTCGGCATTTCGCGCCCTTCGCTGACCATTTCGAAACGCAGCGCGCCGGCGAGCGGAATCGCTTCGGCAAGCTTCACCGTGACGCTGTCGCCAAGGCGATAGCCAAGCCCTGTCCGTTCACCGGAGAGCGCCTGATGCGCCTCATCATAGATGAAATAATCGGTTCCAAGCGTCGATATGGGCACGAAACCGTCGGCGCCATAGTCCGGCAGAACGACAAAAAGCCCCGATTTCGTCACACCCGAGACGCGGCCGGCAAACTCCTCGCCGACGCGGCCGCTGAGATGGTGGGCGATCAGCCGGTCGACCGTCTCACGCTCGGCCGCCATGGCGCGGCGCTCGAAGGTCGAGATTTCGGCGGCGATATCGTCGAGAGCCGCCTCTTCCTCGGGCGTGATGCCCCCTTCACCGAAGCCCAGCGAGCCGACGAGGGCGCGATGCACGATGAGATCGGCGTAACGGCGGATCGGTGAGGTGAAATGCGCGTATTTCATCAGGTTGAGGCCGAAGTGGCCGATATTCTCCGGGCCGTAGATCGCCTGGCTCTGCGAACGCAGCACCATCTCGCTGACCATGGTCTGGTGCGGCGTGCCGTCCGCTTTCGCCAGGATGCCGTTGAAGTTGTTGGCGCGCATGTTGCCGCCCTTGGCAAGCGGGATGCCGAGCGTCGCCAGGAACTCGCGCAGGATTTCCTGCTTGGCAAGCGTCGGGCCGTCATGGATGCGGTAGATCAGCGGCTGACGTGCCTTTTCCAGCGTCTCGGCGGCGCAGACGTTCGCCTGGATCATCATCTCTTCGATCAGCTTGTGCGCCTCAAGGCGCGGCGGCACGACGACCCGGTCGACGGTGCCGTCGGGCTTCAGCTGGATCTTGCGCTCCGGCATGTCGAGTTCCAGCGGCTGGCGCCGGTCGCGTCCGCGCTTCATAACCTCATAGGCGTGCCAGAGGGGCTTCAGGATCGGCTCGAGCATCGGTCCGGTCTGATCGTCCGGCTTGCCGTCGATCGCCGCCTGCGCCTGCTGGTAGGACAGCTTGGCCGCGCTCTTCATCATGATGCGATAGAAGGTGTGGCCGATCTTGCGGCCTTCTCCGGAAAAGCTCATGCGCACGGCAAGCGCCGGGCGGTCGACACCTTCCTTCAGCGAACACAGATCGTTGGAGATGCGCTCCGGCAGCATCGGCACGACCCGATCCGGGAAATAGACAGAGTTGCCGCGTTTCAGCGCCTCGCGGTCGAGCGCTGACTTGGAGCGGACATACCAGGAGACATCGGCAATCGCCACGGTGACGACGACGCCGCCGGGATTGTCGGGCGAGGGGTCGAGTTCGGCATAGACGGCGTCGTCATGGTCCTTGGCGTCGGCCGGGTCGATGGTGATCAGCGGCACGTCGCGCCAATCCTCGCGATGCGACATCGTGGCGGGTTTTGCTGCGTCCGCCTCGTCAACGACGGCTGGCGGGAACACATGCGGGATGCCATGCGCATGAATGGCGATCATCGAGATCGCCTTTTCCGAGCCGACGGAGCCGACGACGGAAAGCACCTTGGCGCGCGGCAGGCCGAGACGGCCGAGGCGGGCGATTTCGACTTCGACCAGGTCGCCGTCCGTGGCGCCGCCGGTGAAGTCTGGATCGATGACCATCTCCTCGCCACGCCGCTCGATCGGCAGCAGCCGGCCGCCGCCGCCAGGCGCCGTGCGGAAAACGCCCATCGAGGCGCCGCGGCGCTTGTCGATCACTTTGATGATCCGCGCCGTATAGGCCGGCCCGCCGCGATCGGCGGCCGGGAAGATCTTCGCCAGGATGCGGTCGCCGAGGCCGGCGACGGGCGCCTTGCCCTTGCCCTGGCGGCCAGCAGGCGATTGTTGGCGGATGGCGACGGCAGGTGCGACACCCTGGTCTTCCGGCCATTCCGCCGGCCGGCCGATCAGATCGCCATCCTTGTCGCGCGTGGTGATATCGAGGACAGTGACCGGCGGCAGCGCGCCGGGACGGATCAGCGACTTGCGGTTCTTCTGCAGCAGGCCTTCCTGCTCAAGCTCCTGCAGAAGGTGCTTGAGCTCGACGCGGTTGTCGCCCTTCAGGCCGAAGGCCCTGGCGAGTTCCCGTTTGGAGGCCTTCTGCGGATGATCGGCGATGAAGCGCAGGATCACCTCGCGCGAGGGCAGCGCGCCGTGGACGATGTTCAGCGGCTCGACCGCGGAAGCATCCTTGCCGGCACGACCGATCTTGCCAGGGCGCGTTCCCGCAGGGTTCGTTCTGTCGCGCGGTATTCTGCTCACGTCAGCTCTTTTTCGATTTCGCGGGCGCCTTCGCCTTTGTTGTCTTCGGCTTGGCCGCCGTCTTGGTGGTCTTGGCTTCGGCGGCCGCCGCCTTCGGCTTGGCTTTCGCCTTGATGGTTTTGCCAGCAGGCGCCTTGCCGGCCTTCTCGGCGATCAGCACGAGCGCCTCCTCGACGGTGATCGCCTGCGGATCCTTGCCCTTCGGCAGGGTGGCATTGACCTTGCCCCAGTTGACGTAAGGGCCGTACTTGCCGTCGCGAACGGTGATCGCGCCGCCGTCGGGATGGTCGCCGAGTGTCTTCAACGCCGCCGGCGTACCGCGCGAACCCCGGCCTGGCGGCTGGTTCGCCTTTTCGGCAATGACAGTCACGGCGCGGTTGAGGCCGACTGAGAACACGTCCTCGATGGTTTCCAGGTTGGCATAGGAGCCGTCATGCAGCAGGAACGGCCCATAGCGGCCGATGCCCGACGAGATCATCTTGCCGGATTCCGGATGTTTGCCGATATCGCGCGGCAGCGAAATCAGAGCCATCGCCTTTTCATAGTCGATGTCTTCGGGCTTCCAACCCTTCGGCAGCGAAGCGCGCTTTGCTTCCTTGCCGTCGCCGCGCTGAATATAGGGGCCGAAGCGGCCGGAACGCAGCGTCAGCTCCTCGCCGGTCGTCGGATCGGTGCCGAGGTTCTTCGGCTCGTTCAATCCGGCACCATCCGCTTCCCCGCCGTTTTCAGAAGAGAGCTGGCGGGTGTAGTTGCATTCCGGATAGTTCGAGCAGCCGACGAAGGCGCCATATTTGCCGAGCTTCAGCGACAGGTTGCCGGTGCCGCAGACCTGACAGATCCTGGGATCGCTGCCGTCCTCCCTTTTCGGGAAGACCAGGGGTGCCAGCGACTCGTTCAGCGAATCCAGCACATTGGTGACGCGCAATTCCTTGGTGTCTTCGATCTGCGCGAAGAAATCCTTCCAGAAATCGCGCAGCACCTGCTTCCAGTTCAGCTCGCCGGCGGAAATCCGGTCGAGCTTTTCCTCGAGATCGGCGGTGAAGTCGTATTCGACATATTTGGTAAAGAAGCTTTCGAGGAAAGCCGTCACCAGCCGGCCCTTGGCCTGCGGGATCAGCTTGCGCTTGTCGATCGTCACATAGTCGCGATCGCGCAATGTCGCCAGCGTCGCCGCATAGGTGGACGGGCGGCCGATGCCGAGCTCTTCCATCTTCTTGATCAGCGAAGCTTCCGAGTAGCGCGGCGGCGGCTCGGTGAAATGCTGGGTCGAATTGATCTTCTGCTTGGCGAGCGTCTCGCGCGCATTGATCTCCGGCAGGCGGCCATCCTCATCGCCGTCGTCGCTCTGTTCGCCGTCTTCCTTCTGGTCGGTATAGGCGGCGATGAAACCATCGAAGCGGATGACCGAACCGACGGCGCGCAGGCCGGCCTTCTCGCCCTTGTTGTCGGCGGTGATTTCAGCCGTCGTGCGTTCGATCTCGGCCGAGGCCATCTGGCTGGCGATGCCGCGCTTCCAGATCAGGTCGTAGAGCCGGATCTGGTCGGCATCGAGGAATTGGCGCACGCGGTCGGGTGACCGGTAGAAATCGGTCGGACGGATCGCCTCATGCGCTTCCTGGGCGTTCTTGGCCTTGGTGGAATAGAAGCGCGGCTTCTCAGGCATGTAGCGCTCGCCGAACTGGTCGACGATGGCGCTGCGCGCCGCATCGATCGCTTCCGGTGCCATCTGCACGCCGTCGGTTCGCATATAGGTGATCAGACCGACCGTCTCGCCGCCGATATCGACGCCCTCATAAAGCTTCTGAGCGATCTGCATGGTGCGCGAGGCGGAGAAGCCGAGATTGGAGGAAGCGGCCTGCTGCAGCGTCGAGGTCGTAAACGGCGGTCCCGGGTTGCGCTTGACCGGCTTGGCCTCGACCGTGTCGACGACATAGCTCGCACCGTCGAGCAACGCCTTCAGCCGGCCTGCATCCTCGCCGTTGCCGATCGCGCGCGGCTGCAGCCGTTTGCCGTTCGCCGAAACCAGCCTTGCCTCGAACTCGTCGCCGCGCGGTGTCTTCAGAAGCGCCGAGATGTTCCAGTATTCTTCCGAAATGAAGCGCTCGATCTCGGATTCGCGGTCGCAGACCAAGCGAAGTGACACAGACTGGACACGGCCGGCCGAACGTGCGCCGGGCAGCTTGCGCCACAGGACCGGCGAAAGATTGAAGCCGACGAGATAGTCGAGTGCGCGGCGCGCGAGATAGGCGTCGACCAGCGGCACGTCGATGTCGCGCGGATCGGCCATCGCGTCGAGCACCGCCTTCTTGGTGATGGCGTTGAAGACGACGCGCTTGACCGGCTTGCCGTTCAGCACGCGCTTCTTGTTCAGCATGTCGAGAACGTGCCAGGAAATCGCTTCGCCTTCGCGATCCGGGTCGGTCGCGAGAAAAAGGCCGTCGGAGGATTTCACCGCGTCGGCAATGTCCTTCATCCGCTTGGCCGAGGCGCTATCGACCTCCCAAAGCATTTCGAAATCCTGATCGGGGAGGACCGAGCCATCCTTGGCAGGCAGATCGCGCACATGGCCGAAGGAGGCGAGCACTTTGTATCCCGGACCCAGATACTTGTTGATCGTCTTGGCCTTGGCAGGCGATTCCACCACTACAACATTCATGATGATTCTCTAAAAAGGAAACGACGCCAGCATTGAAGCCAGCGCAACACACACCGCAACATGGATGCCCGGCCCTCCGACATGGACAGGGAAATCGCCGCGGTCAAGGGGTTTGGTACAATTTTACGTCTTGCGTCTGTTGCAGCCGAAAGAGGATCGTCGGAAAAATACACCTTGAGATAGGTTGCCGATCATTTTCGGCATGGTTCGCCATTCTCAGCGCCGCGCCGAGATATCGCGCGAAATTCAATCGGCAAGCGAGACGAGACCGCCCTGATGCCGATGCAGCCTGCTTGAGATGTCGAGCTCCAGAAGGATGAGATAGACCGCGGATGCTGACAGACCGGTATGGCGGATGACGTCGTCGATCTCGACCGGGGTTGGTCCGAGCGCATCGATGATGCGAGCCCGGTCTGAATCGCCGGGCGGCATCGTCATCGCCTTGCCGTCACGTGCCGGTTGCTCGGCCATCGATGACGGGAACAGCTCGAATTGCGTAGGCGGCGCCAAAGCCTCGACGACATCGGCAGGTGTGGTGACGATCGAAGCGCCGTCCTTCAGCAGGCCGTTGCTGCCGTGGCAGCGCGGATCGAGCGGTGAGCCGGGCACGGCAAACACCAGGCGGCCGAACTCGCCGGCAAGCCGTGCGGTGATCAGCGAGCCTGAGCGCGTTGCCGCTTCGACGACCACAAGGCCGAGCGCGATGCCGGCGATCAGCCGGTTTCGGCGCGGGAAATCGCGGGCGCGCGGTTCCCAGCCGAAGGGCATCTCGCTCACCGCCAGGCCGTTGCCACCGGTTATTTCCTCGAGCAGGCCGATATTCTCCGGTGGGTAAGGCTGGTCGAGACCGCCGGCAAGCGCTGCGATCGTGCCCGTGTCGAGGCTTGCCCGATGCGCTGCCGTGTCGATGCCGCGGGCCAGGCCGGAGACCACGGTATAACCGGCCCGGCCGCAGTCGCGCGCCACCATCGCCGCGAATTTCGCGCCGGCGATCGAGGCGTTGCGCGAGCCGACAATGCCGACGGCCGGTCGTTTGGCGGCGGTAAGAGCGCCCTTGACGGCAAGCAGCGGTGGCGCGCCGTCGATCTGCTTCAGGGCCTGCGGATAGTCCGGCTCGCCGATGCCGACGAAGCGGGCGCCGAAACGGCGAGCCGCCTCCAGTTCCCGATGTGCCTCAGCCTCGCTGGCGATGCGGATTGCCCGCGTCGCGCCGCCGCGCGCCGAAAGCTCCGGCAGTGCTGCGAGCGCTGCCTCGGCCGATCCGAAATGATTGATCAGGTCGCGAAAGGTGGCCGGGCCGATATTGTCGGAACGGATGAGGCGCAGCCAGGCGATGCGTTGCCGTTCGCTCAGCGCGACGCCTTTTGATCCCGCGCCCGGCGCATCCATTATCCCTTTGCTCCGATCTTGCTTTCCGTGCCGTCCATCAGGCGGGAAATATTGGCCCTGTGCTTCCAGTAGGAGATCAGCGTCATGATCGCCATGACAGCAGCAACCTTTTCGTTACCCAGTATCCATAGCGCAACCGGAATGACAAGCATGGCAACCAGCGCCGATAGCGACGAGTAGCGGCTGGTGAAGGCGACCGCCAGCCAGACGGCGGCGAAGAGCACGACCATGATCGGCGCGACGCCGAGCAGGGTGCCGATATAGGTGGCGACACCCTTGCCGCCCTTGAAGGCGATCCAGACCGGGAAGAGATGGCCGATGAAGGCGAAAAAGCCGGCGATGATCGCCGCCTCCTCGCCGAGGAAATAACCGACAACCCAGGCCGCTGCCGCCGCCTTCAGCGCATCGAGCAGCAGTGTCGCAGCCGCGAGCTTGCGGTTTCCTGTTCTCAGCACGTTGGTCGCGCCGATATTGCCGGAGCCAATGCTGCGCACGTCGCCGAGGCCGGCGGCACGCGTGAGGATCAGGCCGAAGGGAATCGAGCCGAAGAGGTAGCCGATGATGGCGGCGGCAAGCGCGATCGGCAGCGTAATCTGCCATGACATGAGATTGGATAACATATGCCGCCTCAGCCCCTCCGTGGCCTATCCCCAGTATGCCGTTTCTTAAGTCCAGCCGGTTCTTAAAGTGCGTGGACAAGCTTTCCCGAGACATAAGTCGCGACGGCCCGCCCGCTGAAGCGCGCATCTTCGAACGGCGTATTCTTCGAGCGGGAGAGAAGCATGTCTTTGGCGACAAGCCAAGGCTCATCGAGATCGATCAGCGCGATATCGGCCGCAGCACCCGGTTTCAGCGTGCCGGCGGCGAGGCCGAAGATTTGTGCGGGGCGGGTGGACATGGCGTCGATCAGGCGCATCAGGCTCACCTGACCGCCATGGTGGAGCCTGAGAGCCGCCGCCAGCATGGTTTCAAGGCCGATCGCGCCGTCCGCCGCCTCGCCGAAGGGCAGGCGCTTCGTATCGACGTCCTGCGGGTCGTGCGAGGAGACGATGATGTCGATCGCGCCGTTCGCAAGCGCCTCGACCATGGCGACCCGGTCGTCTTCCGGGCGCAGCGGCGGATAGAGCTTGAAGAAGCTGCGGTATTCGCCGATGTCGTTTTCGTTGAGCGCCAGATTGTTGATCGATATGCCTGAGGTCACCTTGGCGCCGCGGCTGCGGGCGCGTTCGATAGCCTCGACCGAGGCCGGCACCGAGATCATCGCGGCGTGATAGTGGCCGCGCGTCAGTTCTGCGATCCTGAGATCGCGTTCGAGCGGGATCAGTTCGGCTTCCCTTGGAATGCCGGAGAGCCCGAGCCAGCTGGCGAAAAGCCCTTCATGCATGACGCCGTTCGCGCCGAGATATTTGTCGCGGGTTTCGCAGGAGATGACGGCGCCGAATTCACGCGCATAGGTCATGATCCGGCGCAGCACCTGCGTGTCGTGCACGCTCGAATGGGCATCGGTGAAGGCGACGGCGCCCGCCTGCATCAACAGGCCGATCTCCGTCATCTCCGCGCCGGCAAGGCCCTTGGTGATAGCGGCTGCCGGATAGACGTTGACGGCGGCGGTATCGCGGGCCGTCTTCTTGACGAATTCGACGAGCGCAATGTCGTCGATGACAGGATCGGTGTCCGGCATCATGATGATCGAGGTGACGCCGCCGGCTGCTGCCGCCCGACTTGCCGAGGCGATGGTCTCGCGATGTTCGCCGCCGGGTTCGCCGATATGGACGCGCGCATCGACGAGACCGGGGGCCGCGACAAGGCCGGCGCAGTCGCGGATGGTCGCACCCTCCGGCGCGCCCTGGTTCTGTGCCGCGGAACCGGCAGCAACGATCACACCGTTTTCGACGATGATCGTGCCAACGTCGTCAAGATTGCGCGACGGATCGATGATGCGGACGTTTTTGAGGACGATCGGGTTGCTCATGCCATCATTCCATCGCTTCGGGGACCCTGGTTCTGCGAGACGAGCAGCGTCTCCATCACCGCCATGCGCACCGCGACCCCCATTTCCACCTGTTCGGCGATCACGCTCTGCGGCCCGTCCGCCACCTCGGAGGCGATCTCGACGCCGCGGTTCATCGGACCGGGATGCATGACCAGCGCATCCTCCTTCGCCGACTTCAGCGTTTCGGCGTCGAGCCCGTAGAAATGATAGTATTCGCGCACCGAAGGCACAAAGGCGCCGGACATGCGTTCGCGCTGCAGCCGCAGCATCATCACCACGTCGGCGTCCTTCAGCCCTTCCTTCATCGAATGGAAGACCTCGACGCCCATTTCGGCGATGCCGGCGGGCAGCAGGGTCGCGGGCGCGACGACGCGCACGCGGGCGCCCATCGCATTGAGCAGCAGGATATTGGAGCGCGCCACCCGCGAATGCAGCACGTCGCCGCAGATCGCCACGATGATGCGCGAGAGCTTGCCCTTGGCGCGGCGGATCGTCAGCGCGTCGAGCAGCGCCTGGGTCGGATGTTCGTGCTGCCCGTCGCCGGCATTGACGACGGAGCAGGAGACCTTCTGGGCGAGAAGGGCGGCAGCACCGGCGCTCGAATGGCGGATAACAAGCACATCGGGGCGCATCGCATTCAGCGTCATCGCCGTGTCGATCAGCGTTTCGCCCTTCTTCACCGAGGAGTTGCCGACCGACATGTTCATGACGTCGGCGCCGAGCCGCTTGCCGGCCAGCTCGAAGGAGGCCTGCGTGCGGGTCGATGCCTCGAAGAACAGGTTGATCTGCGTCAGCCCGCGCAACGTCGACGTCTTCTTCTCTCGCTGGCGGCTGATCTTGACGGCCTCGTCGGCCTTGTCGAGCAGATAGGTGATATCCTGCTCGGTGAGGCCCTTGATGCCGATGAGGTGGCGGTGGGGAAAAAAGACCATGACCCTGCCTCTTGCTGTCTCTGGCGGGTCTATAAAGAGTGATGCCCGCCGGGGCAAGCATGCGCTGTGGGCAAAGGCTTATGTCCCCATGCATTTTCGCCAAAATTCCGATAGAGCAGAATGAACCGAATCATAACTTCCGGTTTCCCTTTGCCGGGCTCTTACACTAGAAGCGAATTATGACCTCCGCCAACCGGACTGAAGAAAAACTCGCAGAACTCAATCAGCCGAGCCTGTGGTCCGGCATCAACGCCTATCGATCCGATCCGCTGATCGTCGATCTGACGGCAGCCCTGCCGCGCGGCATCCGCGAAGACCTGGAAAACATGGGCCGCTACGTCACCTCGCCGGAGGCGCAGGAGCTGGCGCGCATGGCGAACCAGGGTCCGCCGCAGCTGCGTACCCACGGTCCGCGCGGCGAGCGCCTCGACGTCGTCGAGTTCCATCCTGCTTGGCACGCGTTGATGCGCCGCTCCATGTCGGTCGGCCTGCATTCCTCGGTCTGGGATCCGCAGGCCGATAGCGAAGCCAAGGATGAGGCCCACAAGGTTCGCGCCGCCCGCTTCTATCTGTCGTCGCAGCTGGAATCCGGCCATCTCTGCCCGCTGACGATGACCAGCGCCTCGGTCGCCGCGCTCTCGGCCTCGCCGGCAATACAGAAGGATTGGGCCCCCAAAATCCTCTCGCGCAAATATGATTCGTCGAACAAGCCCGCCATGCAGAAGTCTGCCGTGACCATCGGCATGGGCATGACGGAAAAGCAGGGCGGCACGGATGTGCGCGCCAACCGCAGCGCTGCCGAAAAGGTCAGCGAGGGCATCTACCGGCTGTCCGGCCATAAATGGTTCATGTCGGCTCCGATGAGCGATGCCTTCATCATGCTGGCGCAGACGAAGGAGGGCATGGGCTGCTTCCTCGTGCCGCGCCTGCTGGAGGACGGTTCCGCCAACGGCCTGCAGTTCCAGCGGCTGAAGGACAAGGTCGGCAACCGCTCAAACGCCTCTGCCGAAGTGGAGTTCACCGACACGTTCGGTTTCCTGCTCGGCGGCCCGGATGCCGGCATCCGCACCATTCTCGACATGGTGACACTGACGCGGCTCGACTGCGCGCTGGCCTCATCCGGCATGATGCGCGCCTCACTGGCCGAAGCCGTACACCACACCCGCGGCCGCAGCGTCTTCGGCAAGATGCTCGTCAACCAGCCGATCATGACGCGCGTACTGGCCGACATGGCGCTCGATGTCGCCGCCGCGACGGCACTGTCCTTCCGTCTTGCCGATGCCTTCGACAAGGCGCGCGGCAATGCCGAGCAAGCGGCCTATGCCCGCGTCATGACGCCGGTCGCCAAATACTGGTGCTGCAAGATCGCGCCGGCGCTGATCTACGAGGCGATGGAATGCATCGGTGGCAACGGCTATATCGAAGAACGCCCGATCGCCCGCCACTACCGCGAGGCTCCGGTCAACGCCATCTGGGAAGGCTCCGGCAACGTCATGGCGCTCGACGTGCTGCGCGTGCTCAACCGTGGCAAGGATCTGTTCGAAACGGTGTTCGCCGGCCTTGCCCGCGATCTCGGCCCGGCCGGCAAGAAGACGATCGACGTGCTACGCGCCGCTGTCGCGCTCTGTGAACAGGATGAGGGCGCCGCGCGCTTGCTCGTCGAGCAGCTGGCGCTCGCCGCCGGTGCCGCCGAACTCTATCGGCTCGGGGCAGGGCGCATTGCCGATGCCTTCATCGAGACGCGCCTTGCCGGCGGCTGGCGCTCCACCTACGGCATGCTCGATTCTCGCTTCGACGCCAGCTACATCGTCGATCTGCTCTATCCGCCGGCGGCCTGACCGTAGCGGACGATGATCGCTCTTCGCCGGCATCGAGCAGCGATATCGAAGAGATTCGCGCCGACGGCTGCCCCTCACCATAACCCTCTCCCCGTAAACGGGGCGAGGGCACGTGCCTTGCAAGAGCGAGGTGGGAACGGAGAGGGCGCGGCATGTCCCTTCGCCCCGTTTACGGGGGGCCGCAGGACGGGTCGAGACCCGTGGCTCGACCCCGGTCGGTGCCGGCAGGCGGATGAGGGGCCGGCATCGGCGATCTCCCGGACCGGGTTGGCCGCACTTATCCCGCGCAGACGCACGATCCAAGACCGAACTGTGGACGACAATCACCGTCTTCCGTTCGGCTGGTCGCAACGTATCTCTTCCATGTCGCCTTCCCAGCCTATCCCTGCGAGGTCTGTGTTCGCATTTTTCCGGCGGCGCCTCTCGATCAGGCTTCGTAAAGCCTGTTCGACGGCGGCCTCTTTTGTCGCCAATCCCGTGACGATCATTGCTGCGTCGAGCAAGCCATCATCGATATCGATCGTCGTCCGCATGACCACCTCGAGTGTGCCAATGGGTGAAGGTACACGCCCAGCCCTCAGGGTTCGACTTGCTGAAGAAGCATCGCCACAAACAAAAATCCGGCCGCGTCGCCGCGGCCGGATTGATCATTTACGTCCGAAAATCAGCGTTCAAAAGAAGCCACGGCGCTGCCACCAGCCGGCCTTCTTCGGCTTGCCGTCGTCAGCTTCGCCATTCTCGACGCGGGTGGATTTCACAGTCGGTTCGGAGGAGGTGATATTGGATTCGCGGTTGGCGCGAACCGGCTTTGCCTCTTCCTTGACCTCTTCCTGAACGGGTGTTCCGAGATCGGCGGTGGCTTCAACCAACTCCGGTTCGGCCTCGGCCGCAGGTGCCGTCTCTGCCACCGGTTCCTCGACCGGCACTGCGGCCGGTTTGCGGCGGCCGCGGCTGCGGGCGGGCTTTACATCCTCGGCTATCACAGGTGCGCTTTCGACGGCTGCCATCGCGGCCTGGCCTTCGCCGGCATCGGCAACTGCTTCGATAGTTTCGGCGACGACTTCGCTCGGAGCGCTGTCGTTCGAAACGTCGTCGCCTTCGTCCTCGCCATTGTCCTCACCAGCTTCGCTGGCCGTCAGTTCGGAGCCATCCTCGGCCCGATTGCGGCGACCGCCACGCTTGCCGCGACGGCGCCGCTTGCGGCGCTGCGATTCCTCGCTTTCAGCCAGCGTCTCGGACGTGGATTCGGCGGTTTCAACGCCTTCACCGCCCTCGTCGTCACCGTCCTCATCTTCGTCGCCGGCTTCGCCAGCGGCAGACGTCGGATGCTCGGCATTGCCGTTGCGGCCACGCCGACGCCGGCGGCGCTTGCGCTTGCGATTGCCGTCAGCTTCGCCTTCCGAGCGTGCTGCGACGGGTCGCTCGGCAGCGGCCGGCTTTTCCTCGAGCTCTTCGTCTTCGTCCTCATCCACTTCGATGACGATGTCGTCGTCGTCATCTTCAGGAATGGCTGCGAAGTTGAAGAGCGTTTCGATTTTGACCGGGTTTTCCACCGGATCGCCGCGATCGATCGCGAAATGCTGGGCGCCGACCGAACCGTCCGCATCGATGACGATAGCGACGCCGAAACGGTTTTCGTAATCGATGATCGTCTGGCGCTTGTGGTTGAGCAGGTAGAGCGCAATGTCAGGCGTGGTGCGCACGCTGATATTGTGCGTGGTATTCTTCAGCAGATATTCCTCGATACCGCGCAGGACATGCAGGGCGACGGAGGACTGCGAACGCACATGGCCGCTGCCGCCGCAATGCGAGCAGACCTGCGTGGTCGATTCGAGAACCGACGCGCGGATGCGCTGGCGCGACATTTCGAGCAGGCCGAAATGCGAGATCCGTCCGACCTGAATGCGGGCGCGGTCGTTCTTCAGGCATTCCTTCAGCTTCTTCTCGACAGCGCGGTTGTTGCGCTTCTCTTCCATGTCGATGAAGTCGATGACGATCAGGCCGGCAAGGTCGCGCAGGCGAAGCTGGCGAGCGACTTCGTCGGCAGCCTCGAGGTTCGTCTGCAGCGCGGTATCTTCGATCGAGTGTTCGCGGGTCGAGCGGCCGGAGTTGACGTCGATCGAGACCAGCGCTTCGGTCTGGTTCATGATCAGGTAGCCGCCGGACTTCAGGGTCACCTGCGGCTGCAGCATGCGGTCGAGCTGCGCTTCGATACCGGAACGCGAGAAGATCGGATGGATGTCGCGGTAGGGCTGAACCACCTTGGCATGGCTCGGCATCAGCATCTTCATGAAGTCTTTCGCTTCACGATAGCCTTCTTCGCCGGAGACGATGACTTCACTGATATCCTTGTTGTAAAGGTCGCGGATCGAGCGCTTGATCAGCGAACCTTCCTCGTAGACGAGGCAGGGAGCCGTGGACGCCAGCGTCAGTGTGCGGACGTTCTCCCAGAGGCGCATCAGATATTCGAAGTCGCGCTTGACCTCGACCTTGGTGCGGTTGGCGCCGGCGGTGCGAAGGATGACGCCCATACCCTGCGGCACTTCGAGCATGCGCGCGATTTCCTTCAGGCGCTTGCGGTCGGCAGGGTTGGTGATCTTGCGGGAAATGCCGCCGCCGCGCGCCGTGTTCGGCATCAGCACGGAATAGCGGCCGGCGAGCGAGAGATAGGTAGTAAGGGCTGCACCCTTGTTGCCGCGCTCTTCCTTGGCGACCTGCACGAGCAGGATCTGGCGGCGCTTGATGACTTCCTGGATGCGGTACTGCTTGCGCGGCTTGCGCTGCACCCGTTCCGGCACTTCTTCCATCGCGTCCTCGGCGCCGACGGATTCGATGATTTCCTCTTCGCCATGATCGTCATCGTCGTCGTCATCATCGTGGCGACGCTTGCCGCTATCGACGTCCTCGGAGATCGAGTCGGTTTCCACCATGGCCGCCATCGCGCCGCCGGTCGAACCGTCATCCTCGTTATCGACGCTCGAAGCGCCTTCGGCTTCGACGTCCGTGGGAACGGCGTCCTCGGTGGCGGTTGTCTCAGCAGCCGGTTCGGTCACCTTCTTGCGGCTGCGGCGCGGCCTGGCCTTCTTGGCCGGAGCTTCCTCGGCGGCCTCGGGCGATGCCGCGGCCTCCACCGCTGCCGGCTCGTCGGTTACGGCAGCCGTTTCCGGCGCCTCCGGCACGATGCCGACATCCGGCTGGTCCTGGGTCGAAAGATCGACCATCGGCGCGGTTTCGACATGCTCGACATCTTCGTCGCGGCGATGCTCCTCGGCTTCGGCCCGAAGCAGCGCCTGACGGTCGGCGAGCGGTATCTGATAATAGTCGGGATGGATTTCGGCGAAGGCCAGGAAGCCGTGCCGGTTGCCGCCGTAATCGACGAAGGCCGCTTGCAGCGAGGGCTCGACCCTCGTTACCTTTGCAAGATAGATGTTGCCGCGGATCTGCTTCTTGTGCTGAGACTCGAAGTCAAATTCTTCTATGCGGTTCCCGCGAACGACAACGACGCGCGTCTCTTCCTCGTGAGACGCATCGATAAGCATTTTGTCTGCCATGTAAGCTGTGCTCCTCGGCGTGGCCGCGAGAGCGCATTCCCGACTGCTGTTGAAACAGAAAGAATGCGGTCCGCAGTGGCCGCGCCGGATAATGAAAGTCGCGCCTGATGCGAGGGGGAGGGCAGCAGCCAGACCGCAGCCGGAACCATTTCGGTCCGGGGCCTGTACACTTCAGATAAAACCTGCTGCGAAACCATCAACAACCAAGCGTGATCGACAAATACGAAGACCCATTCGGGTCCGATGAGTTTGCTCCCTGAGAGCGTGGTGGCTGATCCACCAATGAATTCCGACAATGAGCCGGAAAATCAGGATCCAGTTCTAAGGATGAAGCGCATGAGACGGCGGACGATGACCGGTGTGGCGCCAGGTCCTGATCTGGCTGGCAGCCTCTGCGGCGACTCTATCCCGTCAACACTTTACCCTAAAATTCGTTGTAGGTTTTCCGTGTCACAATAGCAAGGGAAAAGCCAAATGTGCCATAATATTGATGGATTTCGTAACGCATAGAAGTTGGGGATAAAGTGATCGCGATTCGGCGGGCCGCAACGGGTGTTTCGTCTAGCGACGTTCGACGCGGCCGCGTCGGCTCCATCGCAGTACAGATAGGGTGTGGCGGTTCATTGTTTAAGAGGGCTCGGATCGCGGCGAAATCCCCAGTGCGGCGATCGATATTCGCAAGGTTGGTTCTGACGGCGCTTCTGGCGGTTGGTTTCCTGCCGGCCGTTGTTGGTTCCGTCGAGGCCAGGGATCCGCTGCTTGCCTATGGCGCGCGTATCGTCGGCGACGACGCAAGAACCCGCATCGTCATCGATTTCGATCGCGAACCGCGCTTCTCCGTCCACTATATCGCCAATCCGGAGCGCATCATCATCGACCTGCCGGCGACCGCCTTCGGTTTTCCGGCCAAGGATCTCGCTGCCCGCGGCCTGTTCAAGGATATCCGTTATGGCAAGATGGACGAGGAGAGCGCCCGCATCGTTCTGACGACGGCAGGGCCGGTGAAGCTGGCGCTCGCCAAGGTGCAGGCCGACGAGGCTGGCAAGGGTCATCGTCTCGTGCTCGATGCCGAGATGATCGATAAGCAGGCCTTCGCCGAACTGGTGAAGACGCAATCGTGGAGCGATCGGGCCTGGAGCGATCGGGCCTCGAACGATGGGAGCGAAGCGGCGCAGACGACCAGCGCCATTCCGGCGCCTGAGAAAGCCGCGCCCGGCGATTTCGTCATCGCCGTCGACGCCGGCCATGGCGGCATCGACACCGGCGCGATCGGCGTCGACACCAAGACCGAGGAAAAGCAGGTGACGCTTGCCTTCGCCAAGGCCTTGACCGACCTCCTGAACAAGGAGCCGGGCATCAAGGCTTTCCTGACGCGCGAGGACGACGAGTTCCTGTCGCTGTCGCAGCGTGTACTGATCGCCCGCCAGAACCATGCCGGGCTGTTCATTTCGCTGCATGCCGACACGCTGAAGCAGAAGGATATCCGTGGCGCCACCGTCTACACGATCTCCGACAAGGCATCCGACAAACTCGCCGCCGACCTTGCCGAACGTGAAAACCTCTCCGACCAGATCGCCGGCAAGGAAACGGTCGCCGAGCCGCCCGAGGTCGCCGATATCCTGCTCGATCTGACACGGCGCGAAACCCAGGCCTTCTCGATCTCGCTGGCCGAAAGCGTGCTGAATTCTTTCAAGGATCAGGTCGGCACCATCAACAATCCCCACCGTCATGCCGGTTTCCGCGTGCTGCAGGCCCCTGACGTGCCGTCGATCCTTCTCGAACTCGGCTTTCTCTCGAATGCCGAGGACGAGAAACTGCTGCTCGACGACACCTGGCGCGGCAAGATCGTCGGGCTTTTGACCGAGGCGGTGAAGCGATACCGCGCCGGCGTGATGGCGAATGGCGGCTAACGCTTTTTGCCCGAAATTCAGTTGCGGTTGCGGGACGGCCGTATCCATGAAAACAAAGACTTAAACTGCGTTGCATGAATCGAATTCTGAGCAGGATGGCTCAGCTTGGCGGCGGGAACGGGCGTTGCTTGGATGTGACAGTCCTAGTGAAACGCGCCCGCAGCGGTGAATGCGGCGGCGGGAGCCCTATTTTCCTCACAATCGCGCCGTTACTCCGGCTTATGTTTCGCAGCCTGAGGCGCGGAATCGGCTTGTGGCGGTAGCGCTCATGGAGTAAGCCGCGCAACGTGCAAATTGCCTTGATCCATACAATCGTTGCGTCTGCGCCGATTGACGATCGAAGAGACCGGTAGCTGAAAATATGGTTAGACTTTTTGGATATTTCTTCGGAATGGCCTGCGTCCTGTTTCTGGTCGCGGCGGCGGGTGTTGCCATCTATCTCGCCAACGTCGCGAAGGATCTCCCGGACTATGCCGTTCTGAACAGCTATGCGCCGCCGGTGACTACCCGCGTCCACGCCGGCAACGGCGCTCTGATGGCTGAATACGCCAAGGAAAAGCGTCTCTTCCTGCCGATCCAGGCCGTCCCCGACCGCGTGAAGGCCGCTTTCCTGTCGGCCGAAGACAAGAATTTCTACAATCATCCGGGCGTCGATCTCACCGGTCTCGGCCGCGCAATCCTCGTCAACCTGCAGAATTTCGGTTCCGGCCGCCGGCCGGTCGGTGCTTCCACAATCACCCAGCAGGTGGCCAAGAACTTTCTTTTGAGCTCTGACCAGACGATCGACCGCAAGATCAAGGAAGCAATCCTGTCCTTCCGTATCGAGCAGGCCTACAGCAAGGACAAGATCCTCGAGCTCTACCTGAACGAGATCTTCTTCGGTCTGAATTCCTACGGCATCGCCGGCGCCGCGCTCACCTATTTCAACAAATCCGTCACTGAACTGACCGTCGCCGAAGCCGCCTATCTGGCATCGTTGCCGAAGGGTCCGGCCAATTATCATCCTTTCCGCCATCCCGAGGCAGCGCTCGAACGCCGCAACTGGGTGATCGACCGCATGGTCGAGAACGGCTATGTCAGCCAGAGCGATGGCGAGGAAGCCAAGAAGCAGCCGCTCGGCGTCACCGCCCGCACGACCGGCCCTTCGCTCTTTGCTTCGGACTATTTCGCCGAAGCCGTGCGCCGCCAGCTGATCGACCAATATGGCGAGAAGGTTCTCTATGAGGGCGGCCTTTCGGTGCGCACGTCGCTCGATCCGCAGCTGCAGCTTGCGGCCCGCAAGGCGCTGCAGGACGGTCTGGTGACCTATGACGAGCGCCGCGGTTTCCACGGCCCGATCAAGCAGATCGATGCAAGCGGTGATTGGGGCAAGGCGCTTGCCGATATTCCTTCCCTCTCCGACGTGCCGGAATGGCGGCTTGCCGTCGTGCTTGCCGTCTCGGACAGCAACGTCGATATCGGCCTGCAGCCGGCCAAGGATGGAAGCGGCAAGGTTTCAGCCGACCGTCAACGCGGCACCATTGAAGCCAAGAACATGCAGTGGGCCTTCCGTTCGGCCGACGGCGCCCGCAAGACCGCGAAATCGCCGGTCGGCGCCGTAGCCCCCGGTGACGTCGTCTATGTTGCAAAACTCGGCGACGACGCGTCGAGCTCCTATCGCCTGCAACAGCCGCCGAAGGTGCAGGGTGGCCTGGTCGCCATGGATCCGAAGACCGGCCGGGTGCTCGCCATGGTCGGCGGCTTCTCCTACGGCCAGTCCGAATTCAACCGCGCCACTCAGGCGATGCGCCAGCCGGGTTCCTCGTTCAAGCCCTTCGTCTACGCGGCGGCGATGGACAACGGCTATACGCCGGCTTCCGTCATCATGGATGCGCCGATCGAAATCGTCTCCGGCGGCCAGGTCTGGAAGCCGGAAAACTACGGCGGCGAAGTCAGTGGCCCGTCGACGCTGCGCTCGGGCATCGAGCATTCGCGCAACCTGATGACGGTGCGCCTCGCCAACGATCTCGGCATGAACATCGTCGCCGAATATGCCGAGCGCTTCGGCATCTACGATCACATGCTGCCGGTTCTCTCCATGTCGCTCGGCGCCGGCGACACGACGGTGCTACGCATGGTCTCTGCCTATTCGGTCATCGCCAATGGTGGCAAGCAGATCAAGCCGACCTTGATCGACCGCATCCAGGACCGCTACGGCAAGACGATCTTCAAGCATGAGGAGCGTTTGTGCGAGGGCTGCAATGCCGGCGACTGGCAGAACCAGGAAGAGCCGAATGTCGTCGACAATCGCGAAACAGTTCTCGACCCGATGACCGCCTACCAGATCACCTCGATGATGCAGGGCGTCATCCAGCGCGGCACGGCCGCCGGCAAGGTCGATCTCGGCGGTCGCGACGTCGCAGGCAAGACCGGCACCACCAATGACGAGAAGGATGCCTGGTTCGTTGGCTTCACGCCGGATCTGGTCGCCGGTCTCTATATGGGCTTCGATACACCGGCCCCGCTCGGCCGCGGCGGCACCGGCGGCGTTCTCTCCGCCCCGATCTTCAACGAATTCATGCAGGCTGCCGTCAAGGATGCGCCGGAATCGAAATTCGTCATCCCGCCGGGCATGAATCTGATTTCGATCGACCGCAAGACCGGCATGGCCGCCGTCGACGGCGATCCGAACACCATCATCGAGGCCTTCAAGCCCGGCACCGGCCCGGCCGACAGCTTCTCCGTCATCGGCATGGACAGCACCATGGCGCCGGAAGAGATCCTGAAGACCTCGCCGCAGGCAAACCAGGCCGTCCAGACCGGCACGCCCGGCCTGTTCTGACCTCCGTCCCGATTTTTGAACGCCCGCGCGGCCTTTACATCCGCTGCGGGCGTCTCTATGTCCACCAGCACCGGAAGAACCCAGACAGAGAAGCAGGAAAATGCGAGCCGAAATCGAAAACGTGGTCGATGAAACCAAGCAGGCTATCACCCTGCTGAGGAGGCATCTTTGACTGGGACCAGGCGATAAGACGGCTGGACTGGTTGAACAACAAGGCAGAGGATCCCAACCTCTGGAACGACGCTTCCGAAGCGCAGAAGCTGATGCGCGAGCGCCAGCAGCTGGATGACGGCATCAATGGCGTCAAGCAGCTGGAACAACAGCTGAACGACAATATCGAGCTGATCGAGCTTGGCGAGGAGGAGGGCGATCAGAGTGTCGTCAAGGAAGCCGAAGACACGCTGAAAGCCCTGAAGGCCGAGGCTGCCCGCCGCCAGGTGGAGGCCATGCTCTCCGGCGAAGCCGATAGCAACGACACCTATCTCGAAGTCCATTCCGGCGCCGGCGGCACCGAAAGCCAGGACTGGGCGAACATGCTGCTGCGCATGTACACCCGTTGGGCCGAACGCCAGCGTTTCAAGGTCGAGCTTCTCGAAGTCCACGACGGCGAAGAGGCGGGCATCAAATCCGCGACCCTGCTGGTCAAGGGACACAATGCCTATGGCTGGCTGAAGACGGAATCGGGCGTGCACCGGCTGGTGCGCATCTCGCCCTACGACAGCAATGCGCGTCGCCACACTTCCTTTTCGTCGATCTGGGTCTATCCAGTTGTCGACGACTCGATCCAGATCGAGATCAATGAAGGCGACTGCCGCATCGATACCTATCGTTCGTCGGGCGCCGGCGGCCAGCACGTCAACACCACCGACTCGGCCGTGCGCATCACGCATATCCCGACCGGCATCGTCGTGCAGTGCCAGCAGGAGCGTTCGCAGCACAAGAACCGCGCCAAGGCCTGGGACATGCTGCGCGCCCGCATGTACGAAGCGGAACTGAAGAAGCGCGAGGACGCCGCCAGCGCCGAAGCCGCCTCCAAGACGGATATCGGCTGGGGCCACCAGATCCGCTCCTACGTGCTGCAGCCTTACCAGCTGGTCAAGGATATGCGCACCGGCGTTGCCAGCAGCGCGCCGGACGCCGTGCTCGACGGCGATCTGAACGAGTTCATGGAAGCGGCCCTTGCCCACCGCATCAGCGGCGCCGCCGACGCGGTCGTCGACGATGTGGATTGATAGAGCCGCGCTCCGCATTGAGCCGGCATATGCACGTGGAAAGCCCCGCTCCGGGGCTTTTTTCGTACTCAGCCCCTGGCGTCGATGGCGGTATCTCGAAACAGTGCTGCCGATAGATCGGCAATCTCGTCATGAATGGCCGCGCGCTCGATGCCCGGCGGATCGGTAAAGAGCTCTGCCGCAAAGGCAAGGCCGAGTGCGGTGCCCTCCGGCACGAAGATGTAATGCCCAAGGCCGCCAACGAAGATCTTAAGAGCGCTGCGTGAGAGCCGCGCATGCAGCCATGCCGAACATTCCTCGGCCGGCGCAGCCCTGTCGGCGTCGCCGACCAGGATAAGGGCGGGCGCATCGACAGCTTTCAGGGTTTCCGCGCTGAAATCGAGAACGGACCGGCCCGGCGCGCACAGCAGTGCGGCCTTGATTCTCTCATCCCGGTAGGACTTTGTCATGCGGGACCAGGATTGGCGAAACACCTCGCTGGTGGAAAGCAATGTCGGGATATGATCGGCAAGGTCGGGAAATTCCCTCGGTCCGCGCGCGCCACCCGGCTTCATCCTGGACGGTTCGAACTGCGAGAACTGGGTGACGGCGCCAAGAAGCAGCATCACGCTATAGGCTCCGGCCGAAAATCCGGCCGCGAAGACGTTGGTCGTATCGACATGACCGCAGAGATCGCTGAGCCAGTCATCGCGGTGATCGAGCATGTAGCTGAGATCCGGCGCCCGCTCCCAAAGACAGGCAAAGCCTTCAGTGCGATAGGGCTCGTTGCCGGTATTGCCGTGATGGTTGACGCCAAGCGCTGCAAATCCGCGATCGACCAGCCGTCGCGCCAGCCATTCCAGTCCGGCCGCGGATCCGCCGGTGCCATGCGACAACAGGACGAGGGGATAAGGTTGGGCACCCGGCCGGACGGGTGCGTCGCGGGCGACTTTCGCCTTTTGGAACCAGCCTCTTTCCGTTGTGTCGCTTTCCCGCGTTTCATCGGCAGCGGGATACCACAGCGACCAGCTGATGGGTCTGGGGCCGTCTGCGTCCCAGTTCGACCTGTTCTCGTCGTAAAGGACGCCGTCGCGGAAGCCCAATTTCATCTCTCGGATGCCCCTCTGAACAGTTCCCGGCTGTTCAATTCGTCGCCTTCTCCACGGTGATGTCGCCGAATTCATCGATCAGTACGGTCCAGCCATCCGGCTCCGCAGAGGGATCGGTCTTCAGATAGATCGTGGCGAACAGCCCCGGCTCCTTGATGATGCCGTTTGAATTCTCGGGGCGTATATCGGTAATATAAGGCTTCAGGTCGCTGATCTCCTGCAACTCGACGGTAGAAGTGATCGCCGGGCCGGTCTCGGTCTGGGCAATCTGCTGCAGATAGACCTTCGAGGTCCTGTCTGCCTGGCGAACGGCAAATAGCTTGTAGTAGCCGTGGCGCTGCGTGGTCTTTCCCTCGGGGTTGGCAACGCGCTCGGCGCCTGTCGGCGCCCGCTCGACATCCGGTGCGTTGCCGTCATCCTGCCAGTAGCCGGTGCTGGTCGCGAAAATCACCGATGCCGGCAGGATGGCATCCTGCCCCGGCAAGGCTGCGGCCGACCACCCGATGAGGAACACGGTGGTCATCAATAGGCGTCGCATTGCCATCGTCTCAATCCTTGAACTGCTCGGCGAGAATACGGTCGGACCAGGAGCGGTCGGGATCGGAAAGGATGCGTGCCGTCATATGTTCCGACTGGGCGATGCGGACATGCAGCACCGATTTGACCTCGGTATTGTCGGCCACGGCGTTCACCGGCCGCTTGACCGGCTCGAGGACGTCGATATCGACCGTCACCCTGTTGGGAAGCAGTGCGCCCCTCCAACGCCGTGGCCTGAAAGCGCTGACCGGCGTCATGGCGAGCAGTGGGGCCTCGAGCGGCAGGATCGGGCCATGGGCGGAAAGATTATAGGCTGTCGACCCGGCGGGGGTCGCCACCATCAGCCCGTCGCAGATCAGCTCCTCCAGGCGGACGCGCCCATCCACCGCGACCCGTAGATTGGCGGCCTGATAGGACTGGCGGAATAGATAGACCTCGTTGATGGCGAGTGCCGTCGAATTGGTGCCGTCGGCGTTGGCCGTCGTCATCTGCAATGGCCGGAAGACGTTTTCGACGGCGACGCAGATGCGCTCCTGAAGTTGTTCGCTGCGATAGTCGTTCATCAGGAAGCCGACCGAGCCGCGATTCATGCCGTAGACCAGCTTGCCGGAGTTCATCGTGCTGTGCAGCGTCTGCAGCATGAAACCGTCGCCGCCGAGCGCGACGATAACGTCGGCATCGTCGGCCGGCACGTCACCATAAATGCGAATCAACTCCTCGCGCGCTTCAAGCGCCTCTGTCGTCGGTGAGGCGAGAAAGGAAAGAGTCTGAAATGAACGGCCCATGCAATGCCCTTTATGATGCTGTCCTAGCTAAAGGATAAAGGGCTGGCGCGACAAGGACGTTTTCTATCGCGAAGCGTTTTGAGCGGCAGTCGAGCTGTCCGCACTGACACGATTTTTCCTTTACAGAATCATAGAATCTGCTAGTTGGGCACCTATTGCCCTTGTAGCTCAGTTGGTAGAGCACCTGATTTGTAATCAGGGGGTCCCGGGTTCGAACCCTGGTGGGGGCACCATTTTTCCACGCGATACCGCCCGTCCAGACCATAGTCTCGGTTCGACGTTGCTTCGCTCGATCGCGCCGGCGGATTTGCCAGGTATCACGTACTCCTTGATGAACCTTGCCTGAAGGGCTGCTTCAGCGCCAATTCAGCCGCGCCAGCTTATCTTCGCCTCATCATCAATGAGGAAGAAGCAGCCATGAAGCTCGCACATCTCTTTTTCGCCGCAACCATGTCCGTTGGTGCGGCTTTGGCGTCCGTCGCCCCGGCCGCCGCCATGCCCGTCGATCGGCCGGCCGTGTCGGTCCAGGGCGATATCGTTCAAATTCGTGATGGCTGGCGACATGATCGCAACCGTGACGAAAGTGACGACCGCGGTTGGCGCGATGAGCGTGACGACCGTGGCTGGCGCGATCAGCGTGATTGGCGTCGGTCCGACTGGCGCGATGATGACTGGCGCTGGCGCCGGTGGCGTGCCGAGCGTTGGCAGGAACGCCGCGAGTGGCGCCATCGCGATCGTGATATGCCTCTCTGGCTCTACCGCGGCTGACGCGTCCGTTGCGCGCCTGAGACGCGCGGTTACAGAACGGCCCGGATCATCCGGGCCGTTTTCAATGCGTGGCGGGTTCGTTGACGCTTGCCTCAATCCTGTTGCCGTTGCCGGTCTGGCCGGCGCCGGAAGGTGACAGCATCGCGATGCTGAGCACTGAGACGATCATGAAGGCGACGACGGCGATCATTATGCGCATGAGCGTTCAATCCTCGTTCAATTACGGGATTAACGCCTGATCGCCGTCCGCGTTCCTGCTGGGCTAAAGCGCGCCGCATCGAATTTGATTCATGCGACGCGCTTTAGCCTTTTGTTTTTATGCATGTCGTTACCCCGGAACCGCTGCACACTTCCGGGCGATATGCATTATTGCACCTGTCCGGGCGTCGCGGGGCCGGGCGCCGTTGGCGACAACGGATCGGGCTGGTGGATCGGGTGCGACGTGTCCACCCACATGATGCTGAGGATAATCACGACGAAGACCGCGATGAAGAGGATACCGAAAATCAGCGGTCGAATGGCCATGATGGGGATCGTTCCTTCTTGCTTCTGACCGGTCGTTACGATCGGTCATCGGCCGATCATAGTGCCCCAGGAGGTCTTTCCAAGGCAAAATTGAATTTCTCCGGCTTCGGTCGAGCCTTGCGCGGTATCGCCGGCATCGGTTTTTCCAGCTGTCGCACCGGGTTAAACTGTGCCACGGATGCCTGAAACAGTTGGGGACGGGCATCATGAAGCGGATGGTTACAGCATCGGTCATTGTCGCGGCATTCGTCTCATGGGCCGGAGCGTCCGAAAATGCGGGCCTTTTCGACAAGCCGATAAAGCTGGATGTTGTCGTGTTGCCGAAGGATGAGCTCAATCCTGATGCGAAACCGAAGATCACCTGCAGCCGCTATCCCGCATTCATGGTCAAGGAGGTCGATCTCGGTGAGGTCGGAGCCGAAAAGCTGGCGCTGCTTGCCTCCGATGCCCCCTGTGAACGCATCGGCGAGCGCGAGCGGGTGATCGAGGATGATACCGCCGGCTATCTCATCGGCGTCAGCGGCGGTTTCGTGTTTTTCCGTGCGGCGGACGGATGGAACGGCGGGTTGCCCTTTGTCGTCTACGATGCGGCGGCGGGCGAGCGGCTGCTCGACGATTCCCTCGAGGGCGACGATTTTTCTGCGATAAGGAGCGGGAAGGGGGAGCTGGCCCTCGATTTCCGTCGCGTCTACACGGCCTCCTGTTCGCTCTATCTGGAGGGCACTGCCTGCGCCAAGACGATCGCCGCCGACACGGGTCTGTCGCCGCAGCAACTGCCGGATTGCACAGCTGCCTACAAGGCGGAAATCAAACGCACCCCCGAGCATGCGAGGGAAATCGAGAAACTGCCGAGCGTGATCGTCTATCCCGTGGAACTGACTTACGCGGCGGGCGAAGCGGTCCGCAGCCCTATGGACGGACCGACTGCCTGCCGGATACCGAGCTGACCCAGGCGAGTGGGTTGACGGGATACACCGTCAACTTTCAAATCAATGACGGACGAGCGATAGCGGCTTGCCGCCTTCGTCCTTCGATTTGTCGAAATTGCCGTCGGCGCGCATGTCGAAGTCAAGCGATGAGCCGTCATCGCCCATCAGCGTCAGCCCGAAACCCTCGATATGCCAGACTGTCAGTTTCAGCCTGGCGACATTAGCGGCGCAGTCTCCGGATAGTGACAGCGGCGCGTTGCCGTCAGCATTGACATGGCCGTCGAGTGTCACGCCGCAGAGCTTTTCGCCGTCCGGCCTTTGCATCGTCCAAATCCCGGCAAGGCTGTTGAAGGTCGGTAGTCGATCGACGCCGTCGGGTGCGGCGATCAGCAAAAGCGGCACCCGACCTTCCGTCTTCATCGGCGACCCTTCGTTCTCGACGAAACGGGCCAGCACCTTACGCAGCGGATCGATCAGGATGATGCCGCCATTGCCGTCGAAATTCCAGGCATAGGACTCGGCAAGCGAAGGCAGCGGCTTGGCGCAGGAATCCTGTCCGGACAGCCCATAACCGCCGATGGCTGTGCCGGTTTCGAGCGTCATCCGGCATCCGGCTCCACCGTCTTCCGGGGCAACGAGATAAGTTCCGGCCTGCGCTTTGAGAATATCGGGATCGATCTCCTGCCCATATGCGAGACCGCAGACAAGCAGCGCCGCTGCTGCAGCCGCAAGGCGGGGGATGATACGGATCATGGTAATTTCTCTTCGCCTCGGCCCGCTTGCGGACCAGCCTATGCCTTCAGGTAAAGCCGCGCCGCATAAAGCGCGATTGCCGCGGCATTCGAGACGTTCAGCGATTTGATCGCGCCGGGCATGTCGAGGCGGGCAAGCGCGTTGACGGTTTCGCGCGTCTTCTGTCGCAGCCCCTTGCCCTCGGAGCCGAGCACCAGCGCAACCTTCCCGCCCGAGAACGTGCCTTCGAGCGGCGCCGGCCCTTCCGAATCGAGGCCGATGGTGGAGAAACCGAGCTTGTGCAATTCACCGAGTGCATCGGCGAGATTGGTAACCTGTATATAAGGTATCAGTTCCAGCGCGCCGGAGGCGGACTTGGCGAGCACGCCGGATTCGGTCGGGCTATGTCTCTGTGTGGTGATAACGGCGCCGGCATTGAAGGCGACGGCTGAGCGCATGATGGCGCCGACATTGTGCGGATCGGTCACCTGGTCGAGAACGAGCAGGAGAGGGCTGTCTTTCAGCGCTTCGAGCCGGCGGACCGGCAGCGGCCGTGTTTCCAGCATGACGCCCTGATGAATCGCCTCTGGGCCGAGCACCTTGTCGATGTCCTGCGGCGAGACCATTTCGAAGGGAATGCCGAGTGTTTCGACGTCGACTTCGAGCCGCGCCAGCGCGTTCTGCGTCACGAAAAGCTTGATCTTCTTGCGCTCGGGATTGTCGAGGGCGGCGCGCACCGTATGCAGGCCGTAGAGATGCACCTGGTCGGGCGCTAGCGCCGGCGGCTTCCAGTCTTCGCCGCCGCGCTTGCGCTTCTGTGGCTGAGGCGTGGGAATCTCTCCGCGTTCGCGCTTGCCGTCACGGTGCGCGCGCCGCAGCGTGGCGTAATGCGTATCCTTGGCCGATGGGTCTGTCGCGGCCGTGCCGCCAGATTTTTTATCTTTGCTCATGCGGCTTTATAGCCATGGCGCTGGCTGCCGCATAGGCTTTCTTTCATCGGCCGGCTTTCGGCAAGGAATGAAATTTTTCGTGTTTTTTCCGTTGTCATCGTGTTGACAGACGGAAATGCTCCGGTCATATACGCGGCGCAGACGACGGGCCGCAACGCTTCGAAGTCTGACAAACTTGGTCTTCAAGATCCGGACGAATAACTGGAGAGATGCCCGAGTGGTTAAAGGGGACGGACTGTAAATCCGTTGGCTCAGCCTACGTTGGTTCAAATCCAACTCTCTCCACCATTCGTCATCGGATCGGACCACCCCGCGGGTATAGCTCAATGGTAGAGCAGCAGCCTTCCAAGCTGAATACGCGGGTTCGATTCCCGCTACCCGCTCCAGTTTTTCTAAGCCCAATTCACGTGACCGACGCCGCCGCGATAATTCGGCACGCAGATGTTTCAGAAGACGCCGGCGCGGTTGCTCATCTCCGGCAGTCGACGCGATTTTCTCCAAGGATTTCAGTAATTTTCGACGGTGCTCCGGCGAATCGCCTTGCAGGCGGCAAATTGTCCCCCATATGCGCTGTCACACCAAGAATGGCGCCTGCAATTAAGTCTTGCGCAATTTCGCCGAAAGCCTTAAACGGCGGCACTAAACCGGTTCGCCGGGGCCCACCATCTCGTTCACAGGAAGCATTCAAATGGGAAAGAGTAAGTTTGAGCGCAACAAGCCGCACGTCAACATTGGCACGATTGGCCACGTTGACCACGGCAAGACGTCTCTGACGGCAGCGATCACGAAGTACTTCGGCGAGTACAAGGCGTACGACCAGATCGACGCTGCTCCGGAAGAAAAGGCCCGCGGCATCACCATTTCGACGGCACACGTCGAGTATGAGACGCCGGCCCGCCACTATGCACACGTCGACTGCCCCGGCCACGCCGACTACGTCAAGAACATGATCACCGGTGCTGCCCAGATGGACGGCGCGATCCTGGTGTGCTCGGCCGCTGACGGCCCGATGCCGCAGACGCGCGAACACATCCTGCTGGCCCGTCAGGTCGGCGTTCCGGCCATCGTGGTGTTCCTGAACAAGGTCGACCAGGTTGACGACGCCGAGCTTCTCGAACTGGTCGAGCTCGAAGTTCGCGAACTGCTGTCGTCCTACGACTTCCCGGGCGATGACATCCCGATCGTCAAGGGTTCGGCGCTGGCCGCCCTTGAAGATTCGGACAAGAAGATCGGCGAGGATTCGATCCGCGAACTGATGGCCGCTGTCGACGCCTACATCCCGACGCCTGAGCGTCCGATCAACCTGCCGTTCCTGCTGCCGATCGAAGACGTGTTCTCGATCTCGGGCCGCGGTACGGTTGTGACCGGCCGCGTCGAGCGTGGCATCGTCAAGGTTGGCGAAGAAGTCGAGATCGTCGGCATCCGCCCGACGACGAAGACGACGGTGACCGGCGTTGAAATGTTCCGCAAGCTGCTCGACCAGGGCCAGGCTGGCGACAACATCGGCGCGCTGATCCGCGGCGTCACCCGTGACGGCGTTGAGCGTGGCCAGATTCTGTGCAAGCCGGGCTCTGTCAAGCCGCACAAGAAGTTCATGGCTGAAGCCTACATCCTGACGAAGGAAGAGGGTGGCCGTCATACGCCGTTCTTCACCAACTATCGTCCGCAGTTCTACTTCCGCACGACCGACGTGACGGGCATCGTATCGCTGCCGGAAGGCACGGAGATGGTCATGCCGGGCGACAACGTCACGGTATCGGTCGAGCTGATCGTTCCGATCGCGATGGAAGAAAAGCTGCGCTTCGCGATCCGCGAAGGTGGCCGCACCGTCGGCGCCGGTATCGTTGCTTCTATCGTCGAGTAATCCTGGGATTACCCGAAATTCAGGAAAAACCCCGCTGGAAACGGCGGGGTTTTTCGTTTTGATGCTATTAGGGGGATTAACACGTGTTGTAAAAATATCGTTAAGTTCGTCCGTCACAGTATTTTGTTCATCTCACATTCAGAAACCAGTTGTGATTGGTTCATTTTAGTCCAGACTCCTTCATGCAAAGAGGAGAGCCCGGATGATTCCAAAGGCCACGTTCGTTGCGACGATATTCGCGATGTATGTTTTCACGATGTTTTTCATCGCTGCAATTCCGCAAGAGGTTGTTCAGGCAGCCGGAGTGCAGCTCGGCGAGGTAAGTGTCGTCAAGTGATGATTTAGCAGTTCACCGCAGGCTGCTGCGGTGATTGGAAATGATCGGCCAGGTGCCCCTAAGAGGGCGCTCCTGGCGACGCGGGGGTGAACCCTTGCAGGACGCTCGCTTGCTCTTCGCGCGGAAGCGTCTATCTATGCCTCCGATTTCATGATGCGGAGGATATTCCATGAAGAAGCGGATTCTGTTCACGGGCGGTTCGGGCAAGGCAGGTCGCCATACCGTGCCGTGGCTCATCAATGCCGGTTACGAGGTTCACAACCTCGATCTCGTGCCGCTGGACAGTCCCGGCGTCACCAACCTCATTGCCGACATCACCGATAGCGGTCAGGTCTTCAACGCTCTGTCGATGCACCGCGATTTTCCTGATCTGGACGCGGGCCGGGGCGTGCAGCCTTTCGATGCCGTCGTGCACTTCGCCGCCATCCCGCGCATCCTGATCAAGCCCGACAATGAGACTTTCCGCATCAACACGATGGGCACTTACAATGTCATCGAGGCGGCGGTGAAGCTCGGCATCAGGAAGGTTATCGTCGCATCGAGCGAGACGACCTACGGCGTCTGCTTCGCCGAAGGCCATCGTGATTTCCACCAGTTCCCGCTGGAGGAAGACTACGACGTCAATCCGATGGATTCCTACGGGCTCTCCAAGGTGGTCAACGAGAAGACGGCCCGCGCCTTTGCCGAACGTTCAGGCTTCGACATCTATGCGCTGCGTATCGGCAACGTCATCGAGCCGCACGAATATGAGCGGTTCCCCACCTATTTCGCCAATCCCGAAATGCGCAAGCGCATTGCCTGGAGCTATATCGACGCCCGCGATCTCGGGCAGATCTGCCATCTCTGCATCGAAAAGGACGGTCTCGGCTATCAGGTCTTCAACGCGGCCAACGACACCGTCTCGGCCAACACGCCGTCGAAGGAGCTTGCGAAGCGATTCTACCCGAACGTGCCCTTCACCCGCGAAATCGGCGAATATGAAGGCCTGCTCTCCAACCGCAAGATCCGCGAGGTGCTGGGTTTTAACGAAGAGCACGATTGGCGGAAATATGTGACGGTCTGAACGGATATTGGTGGTGCGATGAAAGAGCCGATCGCTCGCATATGCGCAGAATGGCTTTGAAAATCGAAAATCGTGCTTGCCAATCTGCTGTCGTCGTCCTAAAGGGAGCGCCATGCTTTTCATCAGCGATTTGCGGACTTTGGTCCAGGCGCTGAATGATCGGCATGAAGGGGTATAGCTCAGTTGGTAGAGCGGCGGTCTCCAAAACCGCAGGTCGTAAGTTCGAGCCTTACTGCCCCTGCCATTTTCCTCGAAGCGGGACAGCGCGGACATGCTCGCGGCATTCCGGCCGGGGATTGATTGGCGGTAACTAATTTCGTTAAACTTCGGTTTCCCTCTTGTGTATTCGGAAATCGGTGTTTATTTAGGGTTCAACAGACACGCGGTGCGTGGGGCTGATGGTTTCAGCTTTACGCGCCGTAATTGCGTGGGCAGTCGATGGCATCCAAATCCAATCCGTTTGCGTTTCTGCAGCAGGTTCGCTCCGAGACGTCCAAAGTTACATGGCCGTCGCGCCGCGAGACGATGATCTCGACGGTTATGGTGCTTGTGATGGTAGTTTTCGCCGCGCTTTTTTTCTTTGCCGCTGACCAGCTGATCGGCTGGGTTCTGAGCTTCGTGCTGAATACCGGCAACTGATACGGGTGGAGATGAAAATGGCGGCACGTTGGTACATCGTCCACGCATATTCCAATTTTGAAAAGAAGGTCGCTGAGGACATCGAGAACAAGGCTCGCCAGAAGGGGCTTGAGCACCTGTTCGAGAAGATCCTCGTGCCGACCGAGAAGGTGGTGGAAGTGCGTCGCGGCCGCAAGGTCGACAGCGAGCGCAAGTTTTTCCCGGGCTACGTCATGGTTCGTGCCAATCTGACCGATGAAGCCTATCACCTGATCAAGAATACGCCGAAGGTTACAGGTTTCCTCGGCTCCGACAATAAGCCAGTTCCGATTCCGGATTATGAAGCCGAGCGCATTCTCGGTCAGGTCCAGGAAGGTGTCGAGCGGCCGAAGGCCTCGATTACCTTCGAGATCGGCGAGCAGGTTCGTGTTTCCGACGGCCCGTTCGCTTCGTTCAACGGCACGGTTCAGGACGTCGACGAAGAGCGTTCGCGCCTGAAGGTTGAGGTGTCGATCTTCGGCCGCGCAACGCCGGTCGAACTCGAATACGCTCAGGTCGAGAAGGTCTGATTGCAAGAGATTGGAAGCTGGCCTTGCGGCCTGTTTCCTGCGGACTAGTCCGCATCCGCGTGGAAGGTGAGGGGGTCTTAGCCGGACCCTGATGATCCGCACCACGCAACCGCAGCCGCCGGAGAGATCCGGCATCACGGGCCGGGCGACCGGCCGTTCATGAAAGGCAGAGAGATATGGCTAAGAAAGTTGCAGGCCAGCTCAAGCTTCAGGTCAAGGCAGGATCGGCAAACCCGTCCCCGCCGATTGGTCCGGCGCTTGGTCAGCGTGGCATTAACATTATGGAATTCTGCAAGGCGTTCAATGCCGCCACGCAGGAAATGGAAAAGGGTATGCCGATCCCGGTCGTCATCACCTATTACCAGGATAAGTCCTTCACCTTCGCGATGAAGCAGCCTCCGGTCAGCTACTGGCTGAAGAAGGAAGCGAAGATCACCTCCGGTTCCAAGACGCCCGGCAAGGGCGCCAAGGCCGGCTCCCTCACAAAGGCTCAGATCAAGTCGATCGCAGAAGCCAAGATGAAGGATCTGAACGCAGCGGATATCGAAGGTGCAATGGCGATGATCGAGGGCTCTGCCCGCGCCATGGGCCTGGAAGTGGTGGGTTAAGATCATGGCTGGTAAGCGCACGCAGAAGATCAACGAAGGTGTTGATCCCACCAAGCTCTACGCTCTGACCCTGGCCATCGGCATGGTCAAGGAACGGGCTGTCGCCAAGTTCGACGAAACCATCGAAGTCTCGATGAACCTCGGCGTCGACCCGCGCCATGCGGACCAGATGGTTCGCGGCGTCGTCAACCTGCCGAACGGCACCGGCCGTACGGTTCGCGTTGCCGTCTTCGCTCGTGGCGTCAAGGCTGATGAAGCCAAGGCTGCCGGTGCCGATATCGTCGGCGCTGAAGAGCTCGTCGAAATCGTCCAGGGCGGCAAGATCGAATTCGATCGCTGCATCGCCACCCCCGACATGATGCCGCTCGTCGGTCGTCTCGGTAAGGTTCTCGGCCCGCGGGGCATGATGCCGAACCCGAAGGTCGGCACCGTCACCATGGATGTCGCCGGAGCCGTCAAGGCTTCCAAGGGCGGCGCTGTCGAGTTCCGCGTCGAGAAGGCTGGCATCGTCCATGCCGGCATCGGCAAGGCCTCTTTCGACGCCAAGGCTCTGGAAGAAAACATCCGCGCTTTTGCCGACGCCGTCATCAAGGCGAAGCCGGCTGGCGCCAAGGGCAACTACGTCAAGCGCGTGGCGATTTCTTCGACCATGGGCCCCGGCGTCAAGATCGAAGTCGGCTCGGTCACCGCAAGCCCGACTGCGTAAATTATTGCCGGGCTTTATGTCCGGCGACTGAATTTCCGGCCTCGCAAGGGGCCGGAATATTCCGGAGAAATCCGGAATCCTGTCCGAGATTGCAGGTGGTTTTCCCTTAATCACTTTGCCTGCATGAGACGGGTAAGACCCGAATTGCATGAAGTTCGCTTCTAGGAAATCGGTTCGAGCCTTGGATGCCTTGTGCCTCTTTAGCCTTGATTGGCGCGAGAGCGCGGGGGGACAGGATCCTCAAGCGTCGCTTGGGATCTCGCATGATCCCAGGAGGCAAAGGCAACCCGGCGGGCCCATTCTCGGTCCCGCCAACTGGAGATAGGCAGTGGAAAGAGCGGAAAAACGCGAATTCGTCACGGAACTGAGTGAAGTCTTCAAGGCTTCGGGCTCAGTTGTCGTGGCCCACTATGCTGGTGCCACAGTCGCGCAGATGAACGATTTTCGTTCGAAGATGCGTGCAGCTGGCGGTACCGTCAAAGTCGCGAAGAACCGCCTGGCCAAAATTGCCCTTCAGGGTACGGAAGCGGAAGGGATTACCAATCTCTTCAAGGGTCAGACGCTGATTGCATACAGCACCGATCCGATCACCGCTCCGAAGGTCGTCATGGATTTCGCCAAGACCAATGACAAAATCATTGTTCTGGGTGGTTCCATGGGAACAACCACGCTCAACGCCGATGCAGTCAAGTCGCTTGCGACCCTGCCTTCGCTCGATGAGCTGCGTGCGAAGCTGCTGGGCATGATCCAGACACCGGCTACCCGCATCGCTGGAGTTGTTGCAGCACCGGCAAGCCAGCTTGCCCGCGTGTTCGCGGCCTACGCCAAGAAGGACGAAGCCGCTTAAGGCGGTTTTTCGCTGTTTATAATCAACCGGTTCGAACCGAACAAAAGGAACTAGTAAAATGACTGATCTCGCAAAGATCGTTGACGACCTCTCCGCGCTGACCGTTCTGGAAGCCGCAGAACTGTCGAAGCTTCTTGAAGAAAAGTGGGGCGTTTCCGCTGCTGCTCCGGTAGCTGTAGCTGCTGCTGGCGGCGGTGCTGCTGCTGCTGTCGTTGAAGAAGAAAAGACCGAGTTCGACGTCATCCTCACGGATGTCGGCGCCAACAAGATCAACGTCATCAAGGAAGTCCGCGCCATCACCGGTCTCGGCCTCAAGGAAGCCAAGGACCTCGTCGAAGGCGCTCCGAAGGCTGTCAAGGAAGGCGTCAACAAGGCTGAAGCCGCTGACATCAAGAAGAAGCTTGAAGATGCTGGCGCCAAGGCCGACGTCAAGTAATCTTGAATTGCTTTTGGGAGGCAGTCTCTGCTGCCTCCCATTTGCCGTTTTTCTGAACGAATTACCCAAAAGCCGCGTCAAACCGGCTTTTGGGTAATGGGTTCTTCAAAAGGATAGTCTCGCACAGAGGGCAGCACAGCAATCCGAGCTGAGCGTTTTCGGGTGTCGGACGAGATTGGATTACTCATTGATTGACGGGATCGACTGGCCATCGGTTCCCGTCCGTTGCAGGCCCGGGTGCAAGATTTTGAAGGAGCGACGATGGCTCAGACCCTTTCGTTCAACGGTCGTAGGCGCGTACGCAAGTTTTTTGGTAAGATCCCCGAAGTCGCAGAAATGCCGAACCTCATCGAGGTTCAGAAGGCGTCCTACGACCAGTTTTTGATGGTTGAAGAGCCGAAAGGCGGCCGGCCCGACGAGGGTCTTCAGGCCGTTTTCAAGTCGGTTTTCCCGATCACCGATTTCTCCGGCGCCTCCATGCTGGAATTCGTGTCCTACGAATTCGAACCGCCGAAGTTCGACGTTGACGAATGCCGTCAGCGCGATCTGACCTATGCTGCGCCGCTGAAGGTGACGCTGCGCCTCATCGTGTTCGATATCGACGAGGATACGGGCGCGAAGTCGATCAAGGACATCAAGGAACAGTCCGTTTACATGGGCGACATGCCGCTCATGACCAATAACGGCACGTTCATCGTCAACGGCACCGAGCGCGTGATCGTTTCCCAGATGCACCGTTCGCCGGGCGTCTTCTTCGACCACGACAAGGGCAAGAGCCATTCTTCTGGCAAGCTGCTCTTTGCTGCCCGCGTTATCCCCTATCGCGGTTCCTGGCTCGATATCGAATTCGACGCCAAGGATATCGTTTACGCCCGTATCGACCGTCGCCGCAAGATTCCGGTCACGTCGCTGCTGATGGCGCTTGGCATGGACGGCGAGGAAATCCTCGACACCTTCTACACGAAGTCGCTCTACAAACGCGACGGCAAAGGCTGGCGCATTCCCTTCAAGCCGGAAACGCTGAAGGGTGCCAAGGCGATCACCGAGATGGTCGACGCCGACACCGGCGAAGTCGTCGTGGAAGCCGGCAAGAAGCTGACCCCGCGCCTGCTGCGCCAGCTTTCCGATAAGGGTCTGAAGGCGCTGAAGGCCGGCGACGACGATCTTTACGGCAACTACCTTGCCGGCGACATCGTCAACTACTCCACCGGTGAAATCTACCTCGAAGCCGGCGATGAAATCGACGAGAAGACGCTCGGCATCATCCTGGCGAACGGCTTCGACGAGATCCCGGTTCTCGGCATCGACCACATCAATGTCGGCGCCTATATCCGCAACACGCTGACCGCCGACAAGAACGAGAACCGTCAGGACGCTCTGTTCGACATCTACCGCGTCATGCGTCCGGGTGAGCCGCCGACCATGGAATCGGCCGAAGCCATGTTCAACTCGCTGTTCTTCGATGCGGAGCGTTACGACCTCTCCGCCGTCGGCCGCGTCAAGATGAACATGCGTCTCGACCTGACCGTCGAAGACACCGTCCGCATCCTGCGCAAGGACGACATCTTGGCCGTGGTCAGGATGCTGGTCGAATTGCGCGACGGCAGGGGCGAGATCGACGACATCGACAACCTTGGCAACCGCCGCGTCCGCTCGGTCGGCGAGCTGATGGAAAACCAGTACCGTCTCGGCCTGCTGCGCATGGAGCGCGCGATCAAGGAACGCATGTCCTCGATCGAGATCGACACGGTGATGCCGCAGGATCTGATCAACGCCAAGCCGGCTGCTGCCGCCGTCCGCGAATTCTTCGGTTCCTCGCAGCTCTCGCAGTTCATGGACCAGGTCAATCCGCTCTCGGAAATCACCCACAAGCGCCGTCTTTCGGCCCTTGGTCCGGGCGGTCTGACCCGCGAGCGCGCCGGCTTCGAAGTCCGCGACGTGCATCCGACCCACTACGGCCGCATTTGCCCGATCGAAACGCCGGAAGGCCCGAACATCGGTCTGATCAACTCGCTTGCGACCTTTGCCCGCGTCAACAAATACGGCTTCATCGAAAGCCCGTACCGCCGCATCGTCGAAGGCAGGGTGACGAGCGACGTGCTCTACCTCTCCGCCATGGAAGAGGCGAAGTACTACGTCGCCCAGGCCAACGCTGAAATGAACCCTGATGGTTCCTTCGTCGACGAGTTCGTCGTCTGCCGTCATGCCGGCGAAGTCATGCTCGCGCCCCGCGACAGCATGAACCTGATGGACGTTTCGCCGAAGCAGGTGGTTTCGGTCGCAGCCGCGCTCATCCCGTTCCTGGAAAACGACGACGCCAACCGCGCGCTCATGGGCTCGAACATGCAGCGTCAGGCAGTGCCGCTGCTGCGTGCCGAAGCTCCGTTCGTCGGTACCGGCATGGAGCCGGTCGTTGCCCGTGACTCAGGCGCTGCTATCGGCGCCCGCCGCGGCGGCGTGGTCGACCAGGTCGACGCGACGCGTATCGTTATCCGCGCCACGGAAGACCTCGAAGCCGGCAAGTCCGGCGTCGATATCTACCGGCTGCAGAAGTTCCAGCGTTCGAACCAGAACACCTGCGTCAACCAGCGTCCGCTGGTCACCGTTGGTGACGAGGTCAACCGCGGCGACATTCTTGCCGACGGTCCGTCGACCGATCTCGGCGACCTGGCGCTCGGCCGCAACGCGCTCGTCGCGTTCATGCCCTGGAACGGATACAACTACGAAGACTCGATCCTGCTCTCCGAGCGCATTGTTGCCGACGACGTGTTCACCTCCATTCACATCGAGGAATTCGAGGTGATGGCGCGCGACACCAAGCTTGGTCCTGAGGAAATCACCCGCGATATTCCGAACGTTTCGGAAGAAGCTCTGAAGAACCTCGACGAAGCCGGCATCGTCTATATCGGCGCTGAAGTTCAGCCGGGCGATATCCTGGTCGGCAAGATCACGCCGAAGGGCGAAAGCCCGATGACGCCGGAAGAAAAGCTTCTGCGCGCCATCTTCGGCGAAAAGGCCTCCGACGTGCGCGATACCTCCATGCGCATGCCGCCTGGCACCTACGGCACGATCGTCGAAGTGCGCGTCTTCAACCGCCATGGCGTCGAGAAGGACGAGCGCGCGATGGCGATCGAGCGCGAAGAGATCGAGCGTCTTGCAAAGGACCGCGACGACGAGCAGGCGATCCTCGACCGTAACGTCTACGGCCGTCTGATCGAAATGCTGCGCGGCCAGGCTTCCATCGCCGGCCCGAAGGGTTTCAAGAAGGGCGCCGAGCTTTCCAACGCCGTCGTTTCCGAATATCCCCGCTCGCAGTGGTGGATGTTCGCGGTCGAGGACGAAAAGGTCCAGAGCGAGCTCGAAGCACTCCGCGGCCAGTACGACGAATCCAAGTCGCGCCTTGAACAGCGCTTCATGGATAAGGTCGAAAAGGTCCAGCGCGGCGATGAAATGCCTCCTGGCGTCATGAAGATGGTCAAGGTCTTTGTCGCCGTGAAGCGCAAGATCCAGCCGGGCGACAAGATGGCTGGCCGTCACGGCAACAAGGGCGTCGTCTCGCGCATCGTGCCTGTCGAAGACATGCCGTTCCTCGAGGACGGCACGCATGTCGACGTCGTTCTGAACCCGCTCGGCGTGCCCTCGCGCATGAACGTCGGCCAGATCCTCGAAACCCACCTGGGTTGGGCTTGCGCCGGCATGGGTCGCCAGATCGGCGAACTGATCGACGCATACAAGGCCAATGGCAACATCGAGCCGCTGCGCAAGACCATCGGCGATGTCGTCGGTGACGGTCCGAAGGCCGAACAGGTCCAGGATTTCGACGACGACTCGGTTCTGCGTCTTGCCGATCAGTGGAAGCGCGGCGTTTCGATTGCGACGCCTGTTTTCGACGGTGCGAACGAAGCCGACGTCAACGACATGCTGCGTCTGGCAGGTCTCAAGGACAGCGGCCAGTCGACGCTTTATGACGGCCGTACCGGTGAGCAGTTCGACCGCCAGGTGACCGTGGGCTACATCTACATGCTGAAGCTCAACCACTTGGTCGACGACAAGATCCATGCCCGCTCGATCGGTCCATACTCGCTCGTTACCCAGCAGCCGCTGGGCGGCAAGGCGCAGTTCGGCGGTCAGCGCTTCGGCGAAATGGAAGTCTGGGCACTCGAAGCCTATGGCGCGGCCTACACGCTGCAGGAAATGCTGACGGTGAAGTCGGACGACGTCGCCGGCCGCACCAAGGTCTACGAAGCCATCGTCCGCGGAGACGACACGTTCGAAGCCGGTATTCCGGAAAGCTTCAACGTTCTCGTCAAGGAAATGCGTTCGCTGGGCCTTAGTGTCGAGCTCGAAAACACCAAGCTTGATGAGGCGCAGGCAGCCCAGCTGCCCGATGCGGCCGAGTAAGCACCTGATAGGGCGTGCGCTGCCAACGCGGCGCACGCCGGTCCCACCGGGCGCCGTATCCGTGTCGGCCCGGAAGGGAAGTTTCGCCGCATCTTGCGGTTATTCTCGTTTAAGCGAGGGAGGCGGCTCCCGGGAAATTGCCGCCGACCATCGCATTTTGAGGGCTCTCAGCCCATGAAGGAGACAGGCATGAACCAAGAGGTCATGAATCTTTTCAATCCGCAGGTGCCTGCACAGAATTTCGATTCGATTCGGATTTCGATCGCATCTCCGGAGAAGATCCTCTCCTGGTCTTACGGTGAGATCAAGAAGCCGGAAACCATCAACTACCGTACGTTCAAGCCGGAACGCGACGGTCTCTTCTGCGCGCGCATCTTCGGGCCGATCAAGGACTACGAATGCCTGTGCGGCAAGTACAAGCGCATGAAGTACAAGGGCATCATCTGCGAAAAGTGCGGCGTCGAAGTTACGCTGTCGCGCGTTCGCCGTGAGCGCATGGGCCATATCGAGCTCGCCGCTCCCGTTGCCCACATCTGGTTCCTGAAGTCGCTGCCATCACGCATTTCGACGCTGCTCGACATGACGCTGAAGGATGTCGAGCGTGTCCTCTATTTCGAAAACTACATCGTCACCGAGCCGGGCCTGACTGCCCTCAAGGAGCACCAGCTCCTCTCGGAAGAAGAGTACATGCTTGCCGTTGACGAATACGGCGAAGACCAGTTCACCGCGATGATCGGCGCTGAGGCGATCTACGAGATGCTGGCCTCGATGAACCTCGAAAAGATCGCTGGCGATCTGCGCGCTGAGCTTGCCGAGACCACGTCGGATCTCAAGCAGAAGAAGCTGATGAAGCGCCTGAAGATCGTCGAGAACTTCATGGAATCGGGCAACCGTCCGGAATGGATGATCATGAAGGTCGTTCCGGTCATTCCGCCGGATCTGCGTCCGCTGGTTCCGCTCGACGGTGGCCGTTTCGCCACCTCGGATCTGAACGACCTCTACCGCCGCGTCATCAACCGCAACAACCGTCTGAAGCGCCTGATCGAGCTTCGTGCGCCTGGCATCATCATCCGCAACGAAAAGCGTATGCTGCAGGAATCGGTTGACGCGCTGTTCGACAACGGCCGTCGCGGCCGCGTCATCACCGGCGCCAACAAGCGTCCGCTGAAGTCGCTCTCCGACATGTTGAAGGGCAAGCAGGGCCGCTTCCGCCAGAACCTGCTCGGCAAGCGCGTCGACTATTCCGGCCGTTCGGTCATCGTCACCGGTCCGGAACTGAAGCTGCACCAGTGCGGCCTGCCGAAGAAGATGGCGCTCGAACTCTTCAAGCCGTTCATCTATGCCCGCCTCGATGCCAAGGGTTACTCCTCGACCGTCAAGCAGGCCAAGAAGCTGGTCGAAAAGGAAAAGCCGGAAGTCTGGGATATCCTCGACGAGGTCATCCGCGAGCATCCGGTTTTGCTGAACCGCGCACCGACGCTGCACCGCTTGGGCATCCAGGCTTTCGAACCTACCCTGGTCGAAGGCAAGGCGATCCAGCTGCATCCGCTCGTCTGCACGGCCTTCAACGCCGACTTCGACGGTGACCAGATGGCCGTTCACGTGCCGCTGTCGCTCGAAGCCCAGCTCGAAGCCCGCGTGCTGATGATGTCGACCAACAACATCCTGCATCCGGCCAACGGCGCGCCGATCATCGTTCCCTCGCAGGACATGGTTCTCGGCCTCTACTACCTGTCGATCCTGAACCAGAACGAGCCTGGCGAAGGCATGGCCTTCTCCGATCTCGGCGAACTGCATCACGCCCTCGAAACCAAGGTCGTGACGCTGCACACCAAGATCCGCGGCCGGTTCAAGTCGATCGACGAGGATGGCAAGCCCTACTCGAAGATCTATGAGACGACGCCTGGCCGACTGCTCATCGGCGAACTTCTGCCGAAGAACGGCAAGGTGCTCTTCGACATCTGCAACCAGGAAATGACCAAGAAGAACATCTCCAAGATGATCGACACGGTCTACCGCCACTGCGGCCAGAAGGACACGGTCATCTTCTGCGACCGCATCATGCAGCTCGGCTTTTCCCATGCCTGCCGCGCCGGCATTTCGTTCGGCAAGGACGACATGGTCATTCCGGATGCCAAGGCCAAGATCGTTGCCGACACCGAAAGCCTGGTGAAGGAATACGAGCAGCAGTACAATGACGGCCTGATCACGCAGGGCGAAAAGTACAACAAGGTTGTCGACGCCTGGGGCAAGGCCACCGAAAAGGTCGCCGAAGAGATGATGGCCCGCATTAAGGCGGTCGAATTCGATGAGAGCACCGGTCGCCAGAAGCCGATGAATTCGATCTACATGATGAGCCATTCCGGTGCCCGCGGTTCTCCGAACCAGATGCGCCAGCTGGGCGGCATGCGCGGCCTCATGGCCAAGCCGTCGGGTGAAATCATCGAGACGCCGATCATCTCGAACTTCAAGGAAGGCCTGACCGTCAACGAGTACTTCAACTCGACCCACGGCGCCCGCAAGGGTCTTGCAGACACCGCCCTGAAGACCGCCAACTCCGGCTACCTGACCCGTCGTCTCGTCGACGTCGCGCAGGATTGCATCGTCACGCACGTCGATTGCGGAACGCAGACGGGCCTCACCATGACCGCCATCGTCGATGCCGGCCAGGTGGTTGCTTCGATCGGCGTCCGCATCCTCGGCCGCACGGCGCTTGATGACATCGATCATCCGATCACGGGTGAGCGCATCGTCGATGCCGGCAGGATGATCCTCGAGCCCGATGTCGTCGAAATCGAGAAGGCCGGTATCCAGTCGATCCGCATCCGCTCGGCGCTGACCTGCGAAATCCAGACCGGCGTCTGCGCAGTCTGCTACGGCCGCGACCTCGCGCGTGGTACGCCTGTCAACATGGGCGAAGCCGTCGGCGTCATCGCTGCTCAGTCGATCGGTGAACCGGGCACCCAGCTCACCATGCGTACCTTCCACCTTGGTGGTACGGCAACCGTGGTCGACCAGTCGTTCCTCGAAGCTTCGTACGAAGGTACGGTGCAGATCAAGAACCGCAACATCCTGCGCAACTCCGATGGCAACCTCGTTGCCATGGGCCGCAACATGACCGTCCAGATCCTGGACGAGCGTGGCGTCGAGCGGTCTTCGCAGCGTGTGGCTTACGGTTCGAAACTGCATGTCGACGAAGGTGACAAGGTCAAGCGCGGCCAGCGTCTGGCAGAGTGGGACCCTTACACCCGTCCGATGATGACCGAAGTGGCTGGTACCGTTCAGTTCGAAGACCTGGTCGACGGTCTCTCCGTTCTGGAAGCCACCGACGAGTCGACCGGCATCACCAAGCGTCAAGTCATCGACTGGCGTTCGACCCCGCGCGGTTCGGACCTCAAGCCGGCGATCGTCATCAAGGACGCCAGCGGCAACATCATGAAGCTGTCGCGTGGTGGTGACGCCCGCTTCTTCCTCTCGGTCGACGCCATCTTGTCGGTCGATTCGGGCACCAAGGTCTCTCAGGGTGACGTCCTCGCGCGTTCGCCGCTTGAAAGCGCCAAGACCAAGGACATCACCGGCGGTCTGCCACGTGTTGCCGAGCTCTTCGAAGCCCGCCGTCCGAAGGACCACGCCATCATCGCAGAGATCGATGGTACGATCCGCCTCGGCCGCGACTACAAGAACAAGCGTCGCGTTATCATCGAACCGGCGGAAGACGGTGTCGAGCCTGTCGAATACCTGATCCCGAAGGGCAAGCCCTTCCACCTTCAGGAAGGCGACTATATCGAAAAGGGTGACTACATCCTCGACGGTAACCCGGCTCCGCACGACATCCTGGCGATCAAGGGCGTGGAGGCTCTGGCCTCCTACCTCGTCAACGAGATCCAGGAAGTCTACCGCCTGCAGGGCGTTGTCATCAACGACAAGCACATCGAGGTGATTGTCCGTCAGATGCTGCAGAAGGTGGAAATCACCGATGCAGGCGACTCGACCTATATCGTCGGCGACAATGTCGACCGGATCGAGCTCGAAGACGTAAACGATCATCTGATCGAGCAGGGCAAGAAGCCTGCCTACGGCGATCCGGTTCTTCTCGGCATCACCAAGGCGTCGCTGCAGACCCCGTCCTTCATCTCGGCGGCGTCCTTCCAGGAAACGACCAAGGTGCTGACGGAAGCGGCAATCGCCGGCAAGACCGACGGCCTGCAGGGTCTGAAGGAAAACGTCATTGTCGGCCGCCTTATCCCGGCCGGCACCGGCGGCACCATGACCCAGATCCGTCGCATCGCCACGTCGCGCGACGAGATGATCCTCGAAGAGCGCCGCAAGGGCAGCGGCGCAGCCGTTGCCACGCCGATGCTGCAGGACATGGCCGAAAAGGCTCCGGCTGCGGAATAATCCGCAGCGGAAGCCGCCACGTGGTGGCACGCGAATTGAAAAACCGCCCGGAGCGATCCGGGCGGTTTTCGTTTTTAGTCGGCTTTGGTTGGTCGGGGGGAGGGACGGCGCTGCTTCCGCTTATGCTGCCCTTGGCGACCCGCAGCGCAAGCGGCGGCTCCCTTCAATTGAAGCGGATGATCGCGACCTCGCCATCGACGGCACCCTGATAGGCGGAGGCGTGCGGCTCTTCGGCCGGCACCTCGGTCAGCATGCCGATCTGGTCGAGATCGGCCTCGATGAAGCCTTCCTCGGCAAGGGCGTTCAAGGCCTCGCGTACGGCAGTGTCGTCGTCGGGCGCCTTCAACATGATATGCAGGTCGATGCCTTCGCTGCCGTCGGACTCGTAGCCTTTGCCGATGATGATGAAGATCATCGGCCCGTCGAAATTATTGTCGTTGTCAGGTGTCGTAATCATCGCCTGTCCTTCGGCTCTTTGACGATTCGGTCGCTCGAATCCTGCTGTGAGGGCCGCACGCCGCAATTGCTGATTCCTTAACTGCTTTTGCTGCAATGCCCAAGTTTTTATCTTGGTGCTCGGGCCTGATTTCGTCTAGAAGCCTGGAAACAGGGCCTTAGGCCCGCAGATCAAGGCGATACGGCGAGTTTATTTCTTAACCGGCCTTGACGAGATCGGTGGAAACCAGTAGTACCCCGGCCATCAGATCCCATGTGAGGCTTGGCTGTTCGGGGCGACGCGCCCTGAAGTTCACCTCAAACAAGGTTCTAAACGCACGTTGAAGTCATGATGCTGCACGCACGACGCAATTTATATGCGTCCTCTGCTCCTTGTGGTCCATCTGCGGAAGCGGATCGGGCCATATTTTGCGCATTGACGGAAAGCGTGCGTCACTGCCGGAGACGGCGCGAGTTCAAGCCCGCAAGGGTACTGAGATAAAACGTAAGGGATGGTTGAATGCCTACCGTAAACCAGCTGATCCGCAAGCCTCGCCAGGCGAACGTAAAGCGTAACAAGGTTCCCGCACTCCAGGAGAACCCGCAGAAGCGCGGCGTTTGCACGCGCGTCTATACGACGACGCCGAAGAAGCCGAACTCGGCTCTGCGTAAGGTCGCAAAGATCCGCCTGACCAACGGCTTCGAAGTCATTGGTTACATCCCCGGCGAAGGTCACAACCTTCAGGAACACTCCGTCGTCATGATCCGCGGCGGCCGCGTCAAGGACCTTCCGGGTGTCCGTTATCACATCATTCGCGGCGTTCTCGATACCCAAGGTGTCAAGAACCGCAAGCAGCGCCGCTCCAAGTACGGCGCGAAGCGTCCGAAGTAATTCGGTTTTGAGTAATTCGGCGCTGCGCGAGGTCCTCCGCGTGATGAAGCGCCTTAACGGTTGAAGAGACGAAAATTATGTCCAGACGTCATAAAGCAGAAAAGCGCGAGATCAATCCGGACCCGAAGTTCGGTGATCTCGTCGTCACCAAGTTCATGAATGCCATCATGCTCGACGGCAAGAAGTCCGTTGCTGAAAACATTGTCTACGGCGCGTTCGACGTCGTCCAGGGCAAGTCCAAGCAGGAGCCGCTCACGGTTTTCCATTCTGCACTCGACAACATTGCCCCGCACGTTGAAGTCCGCTCGCGCCGCGTCGGCGGTGCGACCTATCAGGTCCCGGTCGATGTTCGTCCGGAGCGCCGCCAGGCTCTCGCCATTCGCTGGCTGATCGCTGCTGCCCGCAAGCGCAATGAAACGACTATGGTTGACCGCCTTTCCGGCGAACTGCTCGATGCGTCCAACAACCGCGGCTCCGCCGTCAAGAAGCGCGAAGACACGCACAAGATGGCTGACGCCAACCGCGCGTTCTCGCACTATCGCTGGTAATTCCGAACGGTATCGAAAGGCAGTCCATAATGGCTCGCGAATATAAAATCGAAGACTACCGCAATTTCGGTATCATGGCGCATATCGACGCCGGCAAGACCACGACCACCGAGCGTATCCTTTATTACACCGGCAAGTCGCACAAGATCGGCGAAGTCCACGACGGCGCAGCCACCATGGACTGGATGGAGCAGGAGCAGGAGCGTGGCATCACGATCACCTCCGCTGCCACCACGACCTACTGGAAGGGCCGTGACGGCAAGACGCGTCGCTTCAACATCATCGACACCCCCGGCCACGTCGACTTCACCATCGAAGTCGAGCGTTCGCTGCGCGTTCTCGACGGCGCCATCGCGCTGCTCGACGCCAATGCCGGTGTTGAGCCGCAGACGGAAACCGTCTGGCGCCAGGCCGAGAAGTACAACGTCCCGCGGATGATCTTCTGCAACAAGATGGACAAGACCGGCGCGGACTTCTATCGCTCCGTCGAGATGATCAAGACCCGTCTCGGCGCAACGGCTGTCGTCATGCAGTTGCCGATCGGTGCGGAAACCGAATTCAAGGGCGTCATCGATCTGATCGAGATGAACGCTCTCATCTGGCGCGACGAGTCGCTCGGCGCCCAGTGGGATGTCGTCGAGATCCCCGACGACATGAAGGCCAAGGCTGAAGAGTATCGCGAAAAGCTGATCGAGACGGTCGTCGATATCGACGAAGCCGCGACGGAAGCCTATCTCGAGGGCATTCTGCCCGACAACGAGAAGATCCGCGAACTCGTTCGCCGCGGCACGATCGACGTCAAGTTCCACCCGATGTTCTGCGGCACCGCCTTCAAGAACAAGGGTGTGCAGCCGCTGCTCGACGCCGTCGTCGACTACCTGCCGTCGCCGATGGACATCCCGGCGATCAAGGGCATCGACTTCAAGACTGAAGCTGAAATCGAACGTCACGCCGATGACAGCGAGCCGCTTTCCATGCTCGCCTTCAAGATCATGAACGACCCCTTCGTCGGTTCGCTGACTTTCGCCCGCATCTACTCCGGCAAGCTCGAAAAGGGCACGTCGGTCATCAACACGGTCAAGGACAAGCGCGAGCGCGTCGGCCGCATGTTGCAAATGCACTCCAACTCGCGTGAAGACATCGAAGAAGCCTTCGCAGGTGACATCGTTGCTCTCGCCGGCCTCAAGGAAACCACGACGGGCGACACGCTCTGTGATCCGCTGAAGCCGGTTATCCTTGAGCGCATGGAATTCCCCGAGCCGGTCATCCAGATCGCCATCGAGCCGAAGACCAAGGGCGACCAGGAAAAGATGGGCCTCGCGCTCAACCGCCTGGCTGCTGAGGATCCGTCCTTCCGCGTCAAGACCGACCAGGAATCCGGCCAGACCATCATCGCCGGCATGGGCGAACTGCATCTCGACATCATCGTCGACCGCATGCGTCGTGAATTCAAGGTCGAAGCAACCGTCGGCGCGCCGCAGGTTGCCTACCGCGAAACCATCACCAGAACGCACGAAGAAGACTACACGCACAAGAAGCAGTCCGGTGGTACCGGCCAGTTCGCCCGCGTCAAAATCGTCTTCGAACCGAACCCGGACGGTGAGGAATTCAAGTTCGAATCGAAGATCGTCGGCGGCTCCGTTCCGAAGGAATACATCCCGGGCGTCCAGAAGGGCATCGAAAGTGTTCTGTCTTCGGGTCCGCTCGCTGGCTTCCCGATGCTCGGCGTCAAGGCAACCCTCATCGATGGCGCCTTCCACGACGTCGACTCTTCGGTTCTCGCCTTCGAAATCGCATCGCGTGCCTGCTTCCGTGAAGCAGCCAAGAAGGCCGGCGCTCAGCTGCTCGAGCCGATGATGAAGGTCGAAGTCGTGACCCCGGAAGATTATGTCGGCGACGTCATCGGCGACCTGAACTCCCGTCGCGGTCAGATCCAGGGCCAGGAAAGCCGTGGTATCGCCGTCGTCATCAACGCGAACGTTCCGCTCGCGAACATGTTCAAGTACGTCGACAACCTGCGCTCCATGTCCCAGGGCCGCGCTCAGTACACGATGACCTTCGATCACTACTCGCCGGTCCCGTCGAACGTCGCAACAGAAATCCAGGCAAAGTATTCCGGTCAGAAGTGACCGGAATACCAATTGACCGATAACAAGAATTAGATCCCTTCGGGGACTAGCAAAATGGAGACCCGAAAATGGGAAAGAGTAAGTTTGAGCGCAACAAGCCGCACGTCAACATTGGCACGATTGGCCACGTTGACCACGGCAAGACGTCTCTGACGGCAGCGATCACGAAGTACTTCGGCGAGTACAAGGCGTACGACCAGATCGACGCTGCTCCGGAAGAAAAGGCCCGCGGCATCACCATTTCGACGGCACACGTCGAGTATGAGACGCCGGCCCGCCACTATGCACACGTCGACTGCCCCGGCCACGCCGACTACGTCAAGAACATGATCACCGGTGCTGCCCAGATGGACGGCGCGATCCTGGTGTGCTCGGCCGCTGACGGCCCGATGCCGCAGACGCGCGAACACATCCTGCTGGCCCGTCAGGTCGGCGTTCCGGCCATCGTGGTGTTCCTGAACAAGGTCGACCAGGTTGACGACGCCGAGCTTCTCGAACTGGTCGAGCTCGAAGTTCGCGAACTGCTGTCGTCCTACGACTTCCCGGGCGATGACATCCCGATCGTCAAGGGTTCGGCGCTGGCCGCCCTTGAAGATTCGGACAAGAAGATCGGCGAGGATTCGATCCGCGAACTGATGGCCGCTGTCGACGCCTACATCCCGACGCCTGAGCGTCCGATCAACCTGCCGTTCCTGCTGCCGATCGAAGACGTGTTCTCGATCTCGGGCCGCGGTACGGTTGTGACCGGCCGCGTCGAGCGTGGCATCGTCAAGGTTGGCGAAGAAGTCGAGATCGTCGGCATCCGCCCGACGACGAAGACGACGGTGACCGGCGTTGAAATGTTCCGCAAGCTGCTCGACCAGGGCCAGGCTGGCGACAACATCGGCGCGCTGATCCGCGGCGTCACCCGTGACGGCGTTGAGCGTGGCCAGATTCTGTGCAAGCCGGGCTCTGTCAAGCCGCACAAGAAGTTCATGGCTGAAGCCTACATCCTGACGAAGGAAGAGGGTGGCCGTCATACGCCGTTCTTCACCAACTATCGTCCGCAGTTCTACTTCCGCACGACCGACGTGACGGGCATCGTATCGCTGCCGGAAGGCACGGAGATGGTCATGCCGGGCGACAACGTCACGGTATCGGTCGAGCTGATCGTTCCGATCGCGATGGAAGAAAAGCTGCGCTTCGCGATCCGCGAAGGTGGCCGCACCGTCGGCGCCGGTATCGTTGCTTCTATCGTCGAGTAACTAGCGGCTGGGCCACCAGGCCCAAGGAAAGGATAGGGACGCCGACCTCGGTGTCCCTCTCGATCTTTGAAACCGGTGGCCCGCTAACGTAACTGAAGGTAAGTCGTGTCCCTCAATGGTGACACGCGGATAACAGACACAAGGATAAAGTCGAATGAACGGCCAGAATATCCGCATCCGCCTGAAGGCGTTCGATCACCGGATTCTCGATGCCTCCACGCGCGAGATCGTATCGACGGCTAAGCGCACCGGTGCAAGCGTCCGGGGCCCCGTTCCGCTTCCGACCCGCATCGAGAAGTTCACGGTCAACCGGTCCCCGCACATCGACAAGAAGAGCCGCGAACAGTTCGAGATGCGCACGCACAAGCGCCTTCTCGATATCGTTGATCCGACCCCGCAGACGGTAGACGCGCTGATGAAGCTCGATCTCGCCGCCGGTGTCGATGTTGAGATCAAGCTCTGAGACCTCGGGTCTTCGGGCTGAGTGAGAAGGATTGAACCGATGCGTTCAGGTGTGATTGCACAGAAGGTGGGAATGACCCGCGTCTATAACGACGCCGGCGAGCATGTCCCGGTAACGGTACTGCGCATGGAGGCCGTCCAGGTCGTCGCTACGCGTACTGTCGAAAAGAATGGCTATACCGCAGTTCAGCTCGGTGCCGGCCAGGCGAAGGTGAAGAACACGTCGAAGGCGATGCGCGGCAATTTTGCCATTGCCAACGTCGAGCCGAAGGCCAAGGTCACAGAATTCCGTGTGTCGGAAGACCAACTGCTTGAGATCGGCACTGAGATCAAGGCGGGTCACTTTGCAGCCGGTCAACTCGTCGACGTGACGGGCACGACGATCGGTAAGGGTTTTGCCGGCGCCATGAAGCGCCATGGTTTCGGCGGTCTCCGCGCCACGCACGGTGTGTCGGTTTCGCACCGTTCGCACGGTTCGACCGGCTCGCGCCAGGATCCGGGCAAGGTTTTCAAGAACAAGAAGATGGCTGGTCACATGGGCCAGACGCGCGTCACGACGCAGAACCTGGAAGTGGTTTCGACCGACGAAGATCGTGGTCTGATCCTGATCAAGGGTGCTGTTCCTGGTTCCAAGGGTGCTTGGATCATCGTGCGCGACGCCGTCAAGTCGGCCGCGAAGTAAGGGAGCCAGATCAATGGAATTTAACGTCAAAACCCTCGAGGGAAAAGACGCCGGGAAGGTTTCCCTTTCGGACGCGATTTTCGGCCTCGAGCCTCGCGAAGACATTATCGCCCGCGTCATCCGCTGGCAGCTTGCCAAGAAGCAGCAGGGCACGCACAAGGCAAAGGGCCGCGCTGAAATTTCGCGCACCGGCGCCAAGATGTACAAGCAGAAGGGTACGGGCCGCGCCCGCCACCATTCGGCTCGCGCTCCGCAGTTCCGCGGCGGCGGCAAGGCTCACGGCCCAGTCGTCCGCAGCCATGAGCATGACCTTCCGAAGAAGGTTCGTGCACTCGGCCTGCGTCTCGCTCTTTCGGCCAAGATCAAGGCCGATGACGTCATCGTCATCGACAACCTGGTTGCCACCGAAGCCAAGACCAAGGCTCTCGCGTCTGTATTCGAGACGCTCGGCCTGACCAACGCCCTCTTCATCGGTGGCGCAGAACTTGATGGCAACTTCAAGCTCGCAGCTCAGAACATCCCGAACATCGATGTTCTTCCGATCCAGGGCATCAACGTTTATGACATCCTGCGCCGCGGCAAGCTCGTGCTTTCCAAGGCTGCGGTTGAAGCGCTAGAGGAGCGATTCAAGTGACCGATCTTCGCCACTACGATGTGATCGTCTCTCCGGCGATCACCGAAAAGTCCACGCTGGTATCCGAAAACAACCAGGTTGTTTTCAATGTCGCCAAGCAGGCGACGAAGCCGGAAATCAAGGCTGCTGTCGAGGCGCTGTTTGGCGTCAAGGTTACGGCCGTCAACACTCTGCTGCGCAAGGGCAAGACCAAGCGGTTCCGCGGTTTCGTCGGCAAGCAGAAGGACGTGAAGAAGGCTGTTGTGACCCTGGCTGAAGGCCAGACGATCGACGTCTCCACCGGTCTCTGAGGTATAAGAAAATGGCATTGAAAACATTCAATCCGATCACCCCGAGCCAGCGCCAGCTGGTCATCGTCGACCGTTCGGCCCTCTACAAGGGCAAGCCGGTCAAGGCGCTGACGGAAGGCCTGACCAAGAGCGGCGGTCGTAACAACCTCGGTCGCATCACCGCCCGCTTCATCGGCGGCGGTCACAAGCGCACGTATCGTCTGATCGACTTCAAGCGTCGCAAGTTTGAGGTCGAAGGCACGGTCGAGCGTATCGAATACGATCCGAACCGCACCGCTTTCATCGCGCTGGTGAACTATGCTGATGGCGAGAAGGCTTATATCCTCGCTCCTCAGCGCCTCGCTCCCGGCGACAAGGTCATCGCTTCCGAGAAGGCTGTCGACGTCAAGCCCGGTAACACCATGCCGCTGCAGTTCATCCCGGTCGGCTCCATCATCCACAATGTGGAAATGAAGCCGGGCAAGGGTGGTCAGATCGCTCGCTCCGCCGGTGGTTACGCACAGCTCGTCGGCCGTGACCAGGGCATGGCGATCCTTCGCCTGAACTCCGGTGAACAGCGTCTCGTTCATGGCTCCTGCCTTGCTTCGATCGGCGCCGTCTCCAACCCTGACCACGCCAACATCAACGACGGCAAGGCCGGTCGTACCGTTTGGCGCGGCAAGCGTCCGCACAACCGCGGTGTTGTCATGAACCCGGTCGACCACCCGCACGGCGGTGGTGAAGGTCGCACCTCTGGTGGCCGTCACCCGGTTACTCCGTGGGGCAAGCCGACCAAGGGCAAGCGCACCCGGTCGAACAAGTCGACCGACAAGATGATCATGCGCTCGCGTCATCAGCGTAAGAAGTAAGAGAGGAAGTCTCCAATGGCTCGTTCAGTATGGAAAGGTCCGTTCGTTGACGGCTATCTTCTCAAGAAGGCTGAGAAGGTTCGTGAAGGCGGACGTGCAGAAGTGATCAAGATCTGGAGCCGTCGCTCCACGATCCTGCCGCAGTTCGTCGGTCTTACCTTCGGCGTCTACAACGGCAGCAAGCATATCCCGGTCAGTGTCAATGAAGACATGGTCGGCCACAAGTTCGGTGAATTCTCTCCGACCCGCACCTATTACGGTCACGGCGCGGACAAGAAGGCGAAGAGGAAGTAACAATGGGCAAGGCAAAAGCCGAACGCCGGCTGAAGGACAACGAGGCGCAAGCAGTCGCCCGCACGCTCCGCGTCAGCCCCCAGAAGCTCAACCTGGTTGCTGCGGCTATCCGCGGCAAGAAGGTCGAGCGCGCACTCGCTGAGCTGGAGTTCTCCCGCAAGCGCATCGCAGGTGCCGTCAAGAAGACGCTCGAATCTGCGATCGCCAATGCCGAGAACAACCACGATCTCGACGTCGACTCGCTTGTCGTCGCCGAGGCCTATGTCGGCAAGTCGATCGTCATGAAGCGTTTCCACGCTCGTGGCCGCGGTCGCGCGTCGCGCATCGAAAAGCCTTTCGCGCACCTGACGATCGTCGTTCGTGAAGTGCAGGCAGTAGAGGAGGCCGCATAATGGGTCAGAAAATCAATCCAATCGGTTTCCGTCTTGGCATCAACCGTACCTGGGATAGCCGCTGGTTTGCGGACAATGCCGAGTACGGCCAGTTGCTGCACGAAGACCTGAAGATGCGCAAGTTCGTCATGAGCGAACTGAAGCAGGCCGGGATTTCCAAGGTGGTCATCGAGCGTCCACACAAGAAGTGCCGCGTCACGATCCACTCGGCACGTCCGGGCCTGATCATCGGCCGCAAGGGCGCAGACATCGACAAGCTCCGCAAGAAGCTGTCGGAGATGACGAATTCGGAAACGCACCTCAACATCGTCGAAGTGCGCAAGCCCGAAGTCGATGCGACGCTGGTCGCTCAGTCGATCGCCCAGCAGCTCGAGCGCCGCGTGGCTTTCCGTCGCGCCATGAAGCGCGCCGTTCAGTCCGCGATGCGTCTTGGGGCCGAAGGCATCAAGATCACCTGCGCCGGTCGTCTCGGCGGCGCTGAAATCGCCCGTACGGAATGGTACCGCGAAGGTCGTGTGCCGCTGCACACGCTACGCGCCGACATCGACTACGGCACGGCTGAAGCAGAAACCGCATTCGGCATCTGCGGCATCAAGGTCTGGATCTTCAAGGGCGAAATCCTTGAGCACGATCCGATGGCTTCCGAGCGCCGTGCGATGGAAGGTGACGCCCAGGGTCCGGCAAGCCGTGATCGTGACCGCGACAGAGACCGTCGCCGCGACAACGCTTGATAGCGCGCGTGGCAGAGAAGTTCGGAGAATAAGAAAATGTTGCAGCCAAAGCGTACCAAGTACCGCAAGCAGTTCAAGGGCCGCATCAAGGGCGTCGCTAAGGGCGGTTCTGACCTGGCATTCGGCGAATTCGGCCTGAAGGCTCAGGAACCCAACCGCGTCAACGCGCGCGAGATCGAGGCGGCCCGCCGCGCGATCACGCGTTATATGAAGCGCGCCGGCCGTGTATGGATCCGCGTGTTCCCGGACGTTCCGGTGACCAAAAAGCCGACCGAAGTCCGCATGGGTAAGGGTAAGGGCTCCGTTGAATACTGGGCATGCAAGGTCAAGCCCGGCCGTATGATGTTCGAGATCGACGGTGTCAGCGAAGAAATCGCCCGTGAGGCTCTTCGCCTCGGCTCCGCCAAGCTCTCGGTCAAGACGCGCTTCGTTCAGCGCATTGCAGAGTAAGGGATTGAGCTCATGAAAGCCTCAGATGTTCGCGGGTTTACCGCCGACCAACTCAAGGACGAGCTTGCCAAGCTGAAGAAGGAGCAGTTCAACCTGCGCTTCCAGAAGGCGACCGGCCAGCTCGAAAAGTCCTCGCGCATCAACGAAGTCCGCAAGGACATCGCCCGCGTGAAAACCATTGCCCGCCAGAAGGCGGCAGAAGTTAAGGCCTAAAGGAAGAAAAATATGCCGAAGCGCATCCTGCAGGGCGTCGTCGTTGGCGACAAGAACGAGAAGACGGTAGTGGTTCGCGTCGAGCGTCGTTTCGCTCACCCGCTGCTCCAGAAGACCGTTCGTCGTTCCAAGAAGTACAAGGCCCACGACGAGAACAATCAGTACAAGATTGGCGATACCGTATCCATCGAGGAATGCGCGCCGATCTCCAAGGACAAGCGTTGGACGGTGATTTCCGCCCAGGGCCAGTAACAGAATTTTGTGCGAGGCCTTGCGTCTCGCCGAAATATCTGTATGAAGCAGCGTCAGAACGCTCGAAAGCCGGGCGTTCTTTTGCTTTGAGCGCACGGAAGGTCCTTCGGGAAACCACCCTGGCACGATCGATCCCGCGCTATTCAGCTATTGCCGCGTCTGTGCTGCCGTCAAGGCATCTCGGCCGGCGAAAATTTTCATAAGCCGGAGTAGGGGGCTAGCCCAACCATTCCGGTAAACCAAGAAGGCGACCTGATATGATTCAGATGCAAACAAACCTCGACGTCGCGGATAATTCCGGCGCACGTCGTGTCATGTGCATCAAGGTGCTGGGCGGCTCGAAGCGCAAGTATGCCTCGATCGGCGACGTCATCGTCGTTTCGATCAAGGAAGCGATCCCGCGCGGCCGTGTGAAGAAGGGTGACGTGATGAAGGCGGTTGTCGTTCGTACCGCCAAGGACATCCGTCGTCCGGATGGCTCCGTCATCCGCTTCGACACCAACGCAGCAGTCCTCATCGACAACAAAAAAGAGCCGATCGGCACCCGTATCTTCGGACCGGTTCCGCGCGAACTTCGCGCCAAGAACCACATGAAGATCATCTCGCTGGCTCCCGAAGTACTGTAAGGAGCGAAGCGATGCAGAAGATTCGTAAGGGCGACAAGGTCGTCATGCTCGCTGGCAAGGACAAGGGCCGCACCGGCGAAGTTGTCCAGGTCATGCCGAAGGAAGATCGTGCCGTTGTTCGTGGCGTCAACGTCGTCAAGCGCCATCAGCGCCAGACGCAGACCCAGGAAGCCGGCATCATCAACAAGGAAGCCCCGGTCCACCTGTCTAACGTTGCAATCATCGACAAGGACGGCAAGCCGACCCGCGTCGGTTTCAAGGTTGTTGACGGCAAGAAGGTCCGTGTGGCCAAGCGTTCTGGAGAAGTGATCGATGGCTGAGGCAAAATACGAGCCACGGCTCAAGAAGGAATATGTCGAGCGCATCCGCAAGGCGTTGCAGGAGCAGTTCTCCTACGCCAACGAGATGATGATCCCGAAGCTCGACAAGATCGTGATCAACATGGGTGTTGGCGAAGCGACCGCCGACTCGAAGAAGCCGACGGTAGCTGCCGCCGACCTCGCAGCGATCGCCGGCCAGAAGCCGGTCATCACCCGCGCACGCAACTCTATCGCTGGCTTCAAGGTCCGCGAACAGATGCCGATCGGCGCCAAGGTCACCCTGCGCGGCGCCCGCATGTACGAGTTCATGGACCGTCTCGTGAACATCGCGCTCCCGCGCGTTCGCGACTTCCGCGGCCTGAACCCGAAAAGCTTTGACGGCCGTGGCAACTTCGCCATGGGCATCAAGGAGCACATTGTGTTCCCTGAGATCAACTACGACAAGGTTGATCAGATGTGGGGCATGGACATCATCGTTTGCACGACGGCGACGACCGACGACGAAGCACGGGCTCTTCTGAAAGAGTTCAGCTTCCCGTTCCGTCAATAACCGTAACGACGAGCGTAGAAAAGGAACCTGACATGGCGAAGACAAGCGCAGTTGAAAAGAACAAGCGCCGCCGTACTACGGTCGCCAACCAGTCCGCTAAGCGGGCTGCGTTGAAGGCGATCATCATGAACCAGGCTCTTCCGATCGAAGAGCGGTTCAAGGCCTCGATCAAGCTGGCATCCCTGCCGCGTGATGGATCGAAGACCCGTGTTCGCAACCGTTGCGAAGTTTCGGGGCGTCCGCGCGCATATTACCGCAAACTGCGCATGTCGCGTATTGCGCTGCGTGAACTGGGCAATTTCGGCAAGGTGCCGGGTATCGTCAAGTCGAGCTGGTAAGGAGCAGGTTACATGACAATGACTGATCCGTTGGGCGATATGCTCACCCGTATCCGTAACGGCGCTTCCCGCCGCAAGTCGTCGGTTTCGACGCCTGCGTCCAGGCTCCGTGCACGTGTTCTCGATGTCTTGCAGTCCGAAGGCTACATCCGTGGCTATTCCGTTGTCGATTTCGGCAATGGCAAGTCGGAACTCAGCATCGAGCTGAAATATTATGAAGGCGCGTCGGTGATCCGTGAGATCGGCCGTGTGTCCAAGCCGGGCCGCCGGGTTTATGTCTCGGTCAAGTCCATTCCGCAGGTCGCGAACGGCCTCGGCATCACCATCCTTTCGACTCCGAAGGGTGTGATGGCCGATCACCAGGCTCGCGAACAGAACGTTGGCGGCGAGGTTCTTTGCTCGGTCTTCTAAGATCGGGCAGGGATCTCCATAGCGAACAGACAGGATTGAAACATGTCTCGTATCGGTAAGAAGCCCGTTCAGGTACCTGCTGGGATCACGGCTACGGTCGATGGCCAGAAGGTCACTGCAAAGGGCCCGAAGGGCGAGCTGTTTTTCGTTGCTAATGACGAAATCAGCCTCAAGCTCGAAAACAACGCGGTCGTCGTGACGCCGGTGAACCAGAGCAAGGATGCACGTTCAAAGTGGGGCATGTCCCGCACGATGATCGAAGGCATCTTCAAGGGTGTCACGGACGGCTTTGAGCGCAAGCTCGAAATCAACGGCGTCGGTTACCGCGCCTCCCTGCAGGGCAAGAACCTGCAGCTGGCTCTCGGTTTCAGCCATGACGTGATCTATGAGCCGCCGGTCGGCATCACGATCGTCGTTCCGAAGCCGACTGAAATTGTTGTCTCTGGCATCAATAAGCAGCAGGTCGGTCAGGTCGCCGCTGAAATCCGCGAATATCGCGGTCCTGAGCCCTACAAGGGCAAGGGCGTCAAGTACGCTGACGAGCGGATCGTCCGCAAAGAAGGCAAGAAGAAGTAAGGATCACGCGAAATGGCTAGCAGGAAAGAAGCACTTGCACGTCGTGCCAACCGCGTGCGCCGTCATATCAAGTCGGTGGCCAATGGCCGTCCGCGCCTGTCGGTTCATCGCTCCTCGAAGAACATCTACGCCCAGGTCATCGATGATGTGGCCGGCAAGACGCTTGCGTCTGCCTCCACCCTCGAAAAGGATCTGCGCGGTTCTCTGAAGACCGGTGCCGATACCGCCGCCGCTGCCGTTGTCGGCAAGCTCGTTGCCGAGCGCGCCTCCAAGGCCGGTGTTACGGAAGTCGTGTTCGACCGTGGCGCCTTCATCTTCCACGGCCGCATCAAGGCTCTCGCCGATGCAGCCCGCGAAGGCGGTCTCACCTTCTGATCAGTTTCCGGCCGGACGCTTATAGCGCCGGCCGGATTTTCGCCGGACCGCAAGCACTCTCCGATAGGGGAGGCTGACGCGGTCCACATTTATTTGCCGATTGCACCCGGAAAAGAAAAAGGAAGAGGACAATGGCACAGGAAAGAAGGCCGCAGCGGGAAGACCGCCAGAGCCGTGACGAGCGCGACAGCGAATTCGTCGACAAGCTGGTCGCGATCAACCGCGTTGCCAAGGTCGTCAAGGGCGGCCGTCGTTTTGGTTTTGCAGCACTCGTCGTCGTCGGCGACCAGAAGGGCCGCGTCGGCTTCGGCCATGGCAAGGCACGTGAAGTGCCGGAAGCCATCCGCAAGGCAACCGAAGCCGCCAAGCGCGAACTGATCTTCGTACCGCTGCGTGACGGCCGTACGCTGCATCACGACGTTCATGGCCGCCACGGCGCCGGCAAGGTTCTGCTGCGCTCGGCCAAGGTCGGTACCGGCATCATCGCCGGCGGTCCGATGCGCGCCGTATTCGAAACGCTCGGCATGCATGACGTCGTCGCCAAGTCGACCGGTTCGTCGAACCCCTACAACATGGTTCGCGCCACCTTCGACGCTCTGAAGCACCAGGTTCACCCGAAGGACATCGCAGCTCAGCGCGGCATCAAGTATGCAACGCTGCAGGCTCGTCGTAGCGCCTCCGGCAACGCCTCTGAAGAATAAGAGGAGTTTGACAGATGGCCAAGGCTACTAAGAAGGCTGAAGCGAAGACTGTCACGATCGAACAGATCGGCAGCCCGATTCGCCGTCCGGATGTCCAGCAGCGCACGCTGATCGGTCTCGGACTGAACAAGATGCACCGTCGCCGCACGCTGGAGGATACTCCTTCCGTTCGTGGCATGATCCGTGCTGTCCAGCATCTCGTTCGCGTCGTCGACGAGAAGTGAGACGGAGGAAACGCTCATGAAACTCAATGAAATTAAAGACAACGAAGGCTCGACCCACAGCCGCAAGCGCCTCGGCCGCGGTATCGGTTCGGGTTCCGGCAAGACGGCTGGTCGCGGCGTGAAGGGTCAGAAGTCCCGTTCGGGCGTCGCCATCAACGGCTTCGAAGGCGGCCAGATGCCGATCTATCGTCGCCTGCCGAAGCGCGGCTTCAACAACATTTTCGCTTCCGATTTTGTTGTTGTGTCGCTCGGCCGGATCCAGGCGGCGATCGACGCCGGCAAGCTGGATGCCAAGGCGACCGTTGACGCAGCTGCCCTCAAGGCGGCCGGCGTCATCCGCCGCCCTAAGGACGGCGTTCGCGTTCTCGCCGACGGCGAGCTGAAGGCCAAAATCACCATCGTCGTTGCAGGCGCCTCCAAGCCTGCCGTCGAGAAGATCGAAAAGGCCGGCGGCACCGTGACGCAGCTTTCGGCTCCGGCTGCAGCCGAATAATAATCTGATGATATCTCGCCCGGGGTGCTTCACACCGGGCGATTTTGCTCCCATATGTGGGCCTCACAAAAACTTGGCTGGCGCGCCCGCGTCATGCCGGTAAGACTAAAACAAGGGTGAGGCATGGGGTTGCGCTGCAATCCGTTCTGAACCCGGTTTTGAATAATTTTCATACTGATTCCGGGGCCGGCCTATCCCCTAGAGACGCCGGAATTGGTAGCGCGGAGAATCGCATGGCTTCTGCAGCGGAACAATTGGCATCCAACCTCAATTTTTCGACCTTTGCCAAAGCCGAGGATTTGAAGAAGCGCTTGTGGTTCACACTGGCAGCTCTCCTCGTCTACAGGCTCGGCACCCATATTCCGCTTCCGGGTCTCAATCCCGAAGCCTATGCCCAGGCTTTCCGCGGTCAGTCAGGCGGCATTCTCGGCCTCTTCAACATGTTTTCGGGCGGCGCTGTTCAGCGCATGGCGATCTTCGCGCTCGGCATCATGCCCTATATCTCTGCTTCGATCATCGTGCAGCTCATGACATCGGTCGTGCCGGCGCTGGAAAACCTCAAGAAGGAGGGCGAGCAGGGCCGTAAGATCATCAACCAGTATACCCGTTATGGCACGGTCATCCTCGGTGCGCTCCAGGCCTACGGCATCGCCGCCGGCCTTGAGAGCGGCCAGGGCCTCGTTGTCGATCCGGGCTGGTTCTTCCGTGTTTCCACCGTTCTGACGCTGCTCGGCGGCACGATGTTCCTGATGTGGCTCGGCGAGCAGATCACCTCGCGTGGCATCGGCAACGGCATCTCGCTGATCATCTTCGCCGGCATCGCCGCCGGTCTTCCGACGGCTCTTGCCAGCACGCTCGAACTTGGCCGCACCGGCGCATTGTCGACCTTCCTCATCCTGCTGGTCATCATCGTCGCGATCGGCGTCATCGGCGTCATCGTCTTCGTCGAGCGTGCCCAGCGCCGGCTCTTGATTCAGTATCCGAAGCGCCAGGTCGGCAACCGGATGTTCCAGGGCGATACCTCGCACCTGCCGCTGAAGCTCAACACGTCGGGCGTCATTCCGGCGATCTTCGCCTCGTCGCTGCTGCTGCTGCCGGCAACGGTTGCGGGCTTTGCCAGCACGTCGGGGATGCCTGGCTGGGCGACATCGATCGTCGCGGCCCTCGGCCATGGCCGACCGCTTTACATGGTGCTCTATGCGGCGCTGATCGCCTTCTTCGCCTTCTTCTATACGGCCATCGTCTTCAATCCGAAGGACACGGCCGACAATCTGAAGAAGCATGGCGGCTTCATTCCCGGCATCCGCCCGGGCGAGCGTACGGCCGAATATATCGACTATGTGCTGACCCGAATCACGATGATCGGCGCAATCTATCTCGTCTTCGTCTGCATCCTTCCGGAGATCTTGGTGTCGCAAACCGGCATCCCGTTATCCCTTGGTGGGACTTCGCTTTTGATCGTGGTTAGCGTAACTCTTGATACGGTTGCACAGATCCAGGGTCACCTGATCGCGCAGCAATACGAAGGCCTGATCAAGAAATCGAAGTTGCGTGGAGGAAAGAGGGGGCGATGAGACTTATCCTTTTGGGGCCGCCGGGCGCGGGTAAGGGAACCCAGGCCCAGCGGATCGTGGAAAAGCACGGCATTCCGCAGCTTTCCACGGGGGACATGCTGCGTGCAGCGGTTAACGCCGGCACGGATGTCGGCAAGCGCGCCAAGGCAGTCATGGACGCCGGCAAACTTGTCTCGGATGAGATCGTTATCGCCATCGTCTCCGAGCGTATCGATCAACCCGATTGCGCCAACGGCTTCATTCTCGACGGTTTCCCCAGGACGCTCGTCCAGGCAGACGCCACGGAAGCGATGCTGAAGGCAAAGGGTCTCGGCCTGTCCGTCGTTATCGAATTCCGTGTCGACGATGACGAGCTGGTCCGTCGCGTCGCCGGTCGCTACTCCTGCGCACAGTGCGGCAGCGTCTATCACGATACCGATAAGGTTCCGGCTGCCGAAGGCGTGTGCGACAAGTGCGGTTCCACGCACTTCAAGCGCCGTCCTGATGACAACCCGGAGACCATGACGGCTCGGCTGCAGGTCTACTACAAGGAAACCTCGCCGCTGATCGGCTATTACCATGCCAAAGGCAAACTCAAGACCGTGGACGGCATGGCAGAGATCGATCAGGTGACGGCCGAGGTCGAAAACATTCTTTCGAAGCTTTAAGGCTTTGAAAATAAACTTGGCGGAACGGTTGCTTTTCAGCAGTGATTCCGCTAAACACCGCGCCAACTCGCGACATTCCATGCGATCGGCGCGGATTTCCCAGGGAAGTCCGGGTGCGGTCGTTTTGACATGTTGCGGACGTAAATCTGAACGAGCGGTTCTAAAGACCGCATAACGAAGCCCACTTGCCGGATGGCAACTGGAATGCAAGGAGAACAGGCGTGGCACGTATCGCTGGCGTCAACATCCCGACTGCGAAGCGCGTTGTTATTGCGCTGACCTACATTCACGGGATCGGTACGAAATTCGCACAGGAAATCGTCGAGAAGGTCGGTATCCCGGCTGAACGTCGTGTGCATCAGCTGACGGACGCCGAAGTCCTTCAGATCCGCGAAGCCATCGACCGCGACTATCAGGTCGAAGGCGATCTTCGTCGCGAAACCTCGATGAACATCAAGCGCCTGATGGACCTCGGCTGCTACCGCGGCCTGCGTCATCGCCGCGGCCTTCCGGTCCGCGGTCAGCGCACGCACACCAATGCCCGTACCCGCAAGGGCCCGGCAAAGGCAATCGCTGGTAAGAAGAAGTAATTTCCGGGAAACCGGAGTAGGGAGGCTGGCGGTCTGCGCCGGCCTCTTTTGAGTTTGGAGCGGGACCGTATAGGCGCCGTTCCGGTGTAGCCGCTGGCATTACGGCGGCGAAGAGATCAACGAAAGGAATACCATGGCTAAGGAAGCCGTCCGCGTTCGCCGTCGTGAACGCAAGAATATCTCGTCGGGTGTCGCTCACGTCAACTCGACCTTCAACAACACGATGATCACCATCACCGATGCCCAGGGCAACGCGATTGCTTGGTCTTCGGCTGGCGCCAAGGGCTTCAAGGGCTCGCGCAAGTCGACCCCGTTCGCTGCCCAGATGGCTGCCGAAGACTGCGCCAAGAAGGCTCAGGAGCACGGCATGAAGTCGCTGGAAGTCGAAGTTTGTGGTCCGGGTTCGGGTCGCGAATCGGCTCTGCGCGCGCTCCAGGCTGCTGGTTTCATGATCACGTCCATCCGCGACGTGACCCCGATCCCGCACAATGGCTGCCGTCCGCGCAAGAAGCGCCGCGTCTGATCATCGCTCTCGTCACTGGTGAGCGCCTTGGCGCTCCCGGTGGTTTTCAAGCTCGGTTGCCACGATTGGATGGTGGCAACGAACGGAAGGCAAACTCATGATTCAGAAGAACTGGCAGGAACTGATCAAGCCGAACAAGGTGGAGTTCTCCTCGAGCTCGCGCACCAGGGCGACGCTTGTTGCCGAACCGCTGGAGCGCGGCTTCGGCCTCACCCTCGGCAATGCGCTTCGCCGCGTTCTGCTCTCCTCGCTGCGCGGCGCTGCCGTCACGGCGGTGCAGATCGATGGCGTGCTGCATGAATTCTCTTCGATTCCGGGCGTCCGCGAAGACGTGACGGACATCGTGCTCAACATCAAGGAAATCGCCATCAAGATGGATGGCGACGACGCAAAGCGCATGGTCGTGCGCAAGCAGGGTCCGGGTGTTGTCACGGCTGGCGACATCCAGACGGTCGGCGATATCGAAATCCTCAACCCCGAGCATGTCATCTGCACGCTCGACGAGGGTGCCGAAATCCGCATGGAGTTCACCGTCAACAACGGCAAGGGCTACGTTCCGGCCGAACGCAATCGTGCGGAAGATGCTCCGATCGGTCTCATCCCGGTCGACAGCCTCTATTCGCCGGTCAAGAAGGTGTCCTACAAGGTTGAAAATACCCGCGAAGGACAGGTTCTCGACTACGACAAGCTGAACATGACCATCGAAACCGATGGCTCGATCACCGGCGAAGACGCCGTCGCTTTTGCGGCGCGCATCCTCCAGGATCAGCTTGGCGTCTTTGTCAACTTCGACGAGCCGCAGAAGGAAACCGAAGAGGAAGCAGTCACCGAACTCGCTTTCAACCCGGCTCTCCTCAAGAAGGTGGACGAACTCGAATTGTCGGTCCGTTCGGCAAACTGCCTGAAGAACGACAACATCGTCTATATCGGCGACCTCATTCAGAAGACCGAAGCAGAAATGCTCCGCACGCCGAATTTTGGTCGCAAGTCGCTGAACGAAATCAAGGAAGTTCTCGCTTCCATGGGCCTGCACCTCGGCATGGAAGTGCCGGCATGGCCGCCCGAGAACATCGAAGATCTCGCCAAGCGTTACGAAGACCAATACTGAGCGGCGTGAGGAAAAGTGTGAAGCGGTTTTCCGCCCGCACGCCGATCGCAAGAACATAACAGAAGGCAGGCTCTTTCGGCTGCCTTTCCCCGTCAAACAGCAGGCCGATCGCCTGCATGTGCCAGGAAACGGCAGGCCCACTTAGCGTAAGGGCACCTGCATTAAAGGAGAATAGCAATGCGCCATGGTAAAGCCGGCCGCAAGCTGAATAGAACTGCAAGCCACCGCAAGGCGATGTTCGCCAACATGGCCGCTTCGCTGATTACCCACGAGCAGATCGTCACGACCCTGCCGAAGGCCAAGGAAATCCGCCCGATCGTCGAGAAGCTCGTCACGCTCGGCAAGCGCGGCGACCTGCACGCTCGCCGTCAGGCGATTTCGCAGATCCGCGATGCCGCCGTCGTTTCGAAGCTGTTCGATACGATTGCAACGCGTTACGCCACCCGCAACGGCGGCTACCTGCGCATCATGAAGGCCGGCTTCCGCCAGGGCGACAATGCCGCCATGGCCGTGATCGAATTCGTTGATCGCGACACCTTCGCCAAGGGCGCAGCCGACAAGGCCCGCGTCGCTGCCGAAGAGCAGGCCGTCGCCGCTTAAATCTTCCGCTCCGGCGGAAACAAAACAGCCGGGCTCGCAAAGCCCGGCTGTTTTTGTTTGTGCATCGGTCGCAGACGAAAGTGGGGCGCCGATCTGCGAAGACAAACCGCAGCTCGTCGATCATTCGCAATCTCCACCTCAACCGTCCAACGGGCTGACTGATATAGGATAGGTCTCATTGCGCGACATCGTTCAGACTCGCTCTCAAGTGCGGTTCCTCCGCCTCGCCGCCCTGCTTGTGGTGATAGCACTTGGGCTGGCGCTGAGACGGTTCGGCTATGCGGTCGATCTGCCCTTCGTCGTCGTCAAATATGGGGGCTCGGCGTTCTGGGGAGCGATGGTCTATCTGCTCGTAGCCCTCTTTGTCGCAAGGTCACGGCCGGCCATCCTTGCTGTCATAGCGCTGGTCATAGCGATCTCAGTGGAGTTGTTCCGGCTCTATCACACGCCCTGGCTCGACGCGTTTCGGCTGACGACCGCAGGGGCACTGCTGCTCGGCCGGATATTTTCGCTCTGGAACATGCTGGCCTATGCAATCGGGATCGCCGCGGCCTGCGCCTTCGATCCCGCCCGGCGGGTTGCGATGAGGTCCGGCCTTTAAGTTTGCCGTCTCACGAAGCCGACGCCATCGCGCGATTGCGCGTTCGCCCCTGGCCTTTCTTCCGGCTGCGCGCGATCGGGCGATAGGAGCGGTAGAGGATGAGGGCGATGATCAGCCCGACATAGATATATTGCTGGAGATCGAGGATCTTGGTCGAGAGCGCGAAGTGCAGCGCTCCGCAGGCGGCGATGATAATGACCAGGCGGTGCAGCCAGATCCAATTCTTGCCGAGGCGGCGGATCGAGAAATTATTGGATGTCACCGCCAGCGGAATGAGCATCGCAAGGCCGGCCATGCCGAACATGATGAAGGGACGCTTCAGCACGTCGTTGATGACGGCATGGATATCCATCGCCTGGTCGAGCACCATGTAGACGGTGAAATGCATCAGCGCATAGTAGAAGGTCAGCAGGCCCAGCGCGCGGCGATAACGCAGATAGTTCCAGCCGAAGAGCTCGCGGGCAGGGGAGACGGCAAGCGTTGCGATCAGGAAACGGATCGTCCAGATGCCGAGGAAAAGCTCGAAGGTCTTGACCGGATCGGCGCCGAGCTGATCGGTCGCTCCGAGATAGAAGGTCCAGGCCGCCGGCAAAAGCCCGATGGCGTAAAGCAGCCAGACGGAGGCGGGCTGCCAGCGCTTGGGAATGGCAAGCGATAGTTCCGCCATCAGAAATTCGCTTTCAGATCCATGCCGGCATAAAGGCTCGCCACGTCGTCGGCATAACCGTTGAAGGGCAGGGTGGGGTGGCGGCTCGCGCCGAAGAAGCCGCTTTCGCCGATGCGCCGCTCGCTCGCCTGGCTCCAGCGCGGGTGGTCGACTGCGGGGTTGACGTTGGCGTAGAAGCCGTATTCCTGCGCATTGGTGACCTGCCAGGTGTTCTTCGGCTGCTGGTCGCTAAGCGTGATCCTGACGATCGACTTGATGCCCTTGAAGCCATATTTCCATGGCACGACGAGACGGACCGGCGCACCATTCTGGTTCGGCAGCGTTTCGCCATAAAGCCCGACGGCCAGCAACGTCAGCGGATGACGCGCCTCGTCGAGGCGCAGACCCTCGACATAGGGCCAGTCGAGCGACTGGAAGAAGCCCTTTTGTCCCGGCATCTCGTCTGGCCGCACCACGGTTTCGAAGGCGACGTATTTGGCGCTGCCGAGCGGCTCTACCTTGTCGAGCAGCGATGCCAACGGAAAGCCGTCCCAGGGAATGACCATCGACCACGCCTCGACGCAGCGCATGCGATAGGTGCGCTCCTCGATCGGAAATTCCTTGATCAGCGCCTCGAGGTCGAAAGTGCCTGGTTTGTTGACCATGCCGTCGACCTTGATTGTCCAAGGCAGCGGCTTGAAATCGCCGGAATTCGCGGCTGGATCGGCCTTGTCGAGGCCGAACTCATAGAAATTATTGTAGGTCGTGACGTCCTTGATCGGCGTCGGCTTCTCGTCGACCTTGTACTTGCTTTCGACCGCGGAGAGCGCCGCAGCACTCGCCTTGCCGGTGCTGTAGAGCCCAAAGGCCCCAAGTGCTGCCGCGCCCAGAAATTCACGACGGCGCAGGTATATCTGGCGTGGTGTGATCTCGGACGACGCGATCTTCGGTGGGCGATAGCTTGGCATGTCGAAAACCTCCTGGGCGGATCTTCGGAATATAGTCCCTAAGCGAACCGCCGGCATAACAGGATTAAAGCACGTCGCGCAAAAGTGTGCAGCGGTTTTGCGATAACGACATGCGTATAAACAAAGGCCTAAAGTGCGGGGAGCGAATCTGAAAGATCGCGATGCGCTTTAGTGTCTAAGCCTTGAATATTGCTGACGGGAAGCCAATTTTTTGTGTTCGGTCGTGATGGAATAGGTTGTAACCCAATGTCGCGCCAGACCGTATATGATCGATCGTACAAGGCGCTTCTCCGGGCAGCGTACCGGATTTGGCCTTGCCGGTAGTGACAGCCCCCGCCGATTGGATTAGGACAATTCCAAAAAGCAGCGTTGCCCGGCTGCAGGCTCAATGCCGTCCCGCTTCGCCTGATGATCTCCGCCACGTCGAGGAAGACACCGATGCCAGCCTACCGTTCCAGAACCACGACCCACGGCCGCAACATGGCAGGCGCGCGCGGCCTTTGGCGCGCCACGGGCATGAAGGATTCGGATTTCGGCAAGCCGATCATCGCGGTGGTGAATTCCTTCACCCAGTTCGTGCCCGGTCACGTGCACCTGAAAGACCTCGGCCAGCTCGTTGCCCGCGAAATCGAGGCGGCCGGCGGTGTCGCCAAGGAATTCAACACGATCGCCGTCGACGACGGCATCGCCATGGGCCATGACGGCATGCTCTATTCGCTGCCCTCGCGCGAGCTCATCGCCGACAGCGTCGAATACATGGTCAATGCCCATTGCGCCGACGCCATGGTCTGCATCTCCAACTGCGACAAGATCACTCCCGGCATGCTGATGGCGTCGCTGCGCCTCAACATCCCGACGGTCTTCGTCTCCGGCGGCCCGATGGAAGCGGGCAAGGTCGTGTTGCACGGCAAGACGCACGCGCTCGACCTCGTCGATGCCATGGTCGCCGCAGCCGATGACAAGATCAGCGACGAGGACGTCCAGACCATCGAACGCTCGGCCTGTCCGACCTGCGGCTCCTGCTCCGGCATGTTCACCGCCAATTCGATGAACTGCCTGACGGAAGCGCTCGGCCTGTCGCTGCCCGGCAACGGCTCGACGCTCGCAACCCACGCCGACCGCAAGCGCCTCTTCGTCGAGGCCGGCCATCTGATCGTCGATCTCGCCCGCCGCTATTACGAGCAGGACGACATCAAGGCGCTGCCGCGCACCATCGCTTCCAAGCAGGCTTTTGAGAATGCCATGACGCTCGATATCGCCATGGGCGGCTCGACCAACACGGTGCTGCACATCCTTGCTGCCGCCCACGAAGGCGAGATTGATTTCACCATGGCCGATATCGACGCGCTGTCGCGCCGGGTGCCGTGCCTGTCGAAGGTCGCACCCGCCAAGAGCGATGTTCATATGGAAGATGTGCACCGCGCCGGCGGCATCATGTCGATCCTCGGCGAACTCGACAAGGGCGGTCTGCTCAATCGCGATTGCCCGACCGTGCATGCCGAGACGCTGGGTGATGCGATCGACCGCTGGGATATCACCCGCACCAACAGCGAAACCGTGCGCAACTTCTATCGCGCCGCACCCGGCGGCATCCCGACCCAGGTCGCCTTCAGCCAGGAAGCCCGCTGGGACGAACTCGACACCGATCGCGAGAACGGCGTCATCCGCTCGGTCGAACATCCTTTCTCCAAGGATGGTGGTCTTGCCGTACTCAAGGGCAACCTTGCGATTGACGGCTGCATCGTCAAGACGGCAGGCGTCGATGAATCGATCCTGAAATTCTCCGGCCCGGCCCGCGTCTTCGAAAGCCAGGACGCTTCCGTCAAGGCAATCCTCGCCAACGAGGTCAAGGCGGGTGATGTCGTCGTCATCCGCTACGAAGGCCCGAAGGGCGGCCCCGGAATGCAGGAAATGCTCTATCCGACGAGCTATCTGAAGTCGAAGGGCCTCGGCAAGGCCTGTGCGCTCATCACCGACGGCCGCTTCTCCGGCGGCACCTCCGGACTGTCGATCGGCCACGCCTCGCCGGAAGCGGCAAATGGCGGCACGATCGGCTTGGTGCGCGAGGGCGACATGATCGACATCGACATCCCGAACCGGACGATCAGCCTGCGCGTCAGCGAGACCGAACTTGCCGTCCGCCGTGCCGATCAGGACGCCAAGGGCTGGCATCCGGTCGAAGTGCGCAAGCGCAACGTCACGACGGCGCTGAAGGCCTATGCCGCCTTCGCGACAAGTGCCGATCGCGGCGCCGTGCGGGATCTGAACGCCCGCTAACTGGTCGAAGCTATTCCCCGCTGATTGAGAGTCAGCTACTCCACCGACCGGTCGCTTTTAAAGCGGCCGGTTGATGTTTTTATAGGTCTCGCCGAGTTGCTTCAGCCGCTCGTCATAGGCAGCCTTGATACAGACGGCATCCGCCGCGCATTCCTGTCGTTTTTTCAGCCAGGCTGTCTGCTCATCCTGCAATGTTCCGCGTGAGCCCATCGCCAGCAGACCGGAAAGCAGCTCGAAGGTCGTCACCATCTTCACGTCGGCATCGTTGAGCGCGCGGTTGTCGCAGATCGCCTTTTCGTCCGGCTTCAATTCTTTCGCATCGCAGTCGAAGCTCGCCGCCTGGGCCATATCCGATGCAAAGATCGAAATCGCAAAGCCAAAGACTATCGTCATCGCTCTTGCCGTCATCATTCCAATATCCCTGTTGTCGCCGGTCAAACCAGTTTGCGCAATGTCAGAGCCAGGAAGATGATGCAGGCGAGCCAGACGGCAAGGATGAAGATCAGTCCGAGACGACTGGAGGGGCGCTCGAGGCGCTTTGTCGCCTGCTCTCGAAGCGCAGTCATCACGTCAGCCGGAACGAGCCGGGTCGCCAACATGATGCCGAGCGGCACGATCAGCAGATCGTCGAGATAACCGAGCACGGGAATGAAATCTGGGATGAGATCGATGGGCGACAGGGCGTATGCGGCAACGGCGGCGGCCACCGCTTTGGCATGCCAAGGCACGCGAGGGTCTCGGGCGGCAAGCCACAGAGCTACGATGTCACGCTTCAGTGACTTCGCCCAGTTTTTGGCTCTTGATATCAGTTGCATGGCCGAAATTCCTGAATCAAGTTCGCAATGACTTCAATCGGTTTCCAAGACGTCCCATGGCCTTATTCTTCCATGCTTCCGCCCTCTTTCCTTTCTAGCGTCGGGCCACAGAACAAGATTCAGATTTTAGGCCGGTTCGATCTAAAATCTGAATCTTGTTCGCAATTAGGTAGTTAGAGCATGATGTCGTCCGAAAACCGCTCACACTTTTCGGTATCATGCTCTAAAACGTTCCACACGAGGATTCAAAAGGGATACCCATGCAAGGCCTGTTCAAGCGCGTCTCCGTCTCGCTGTTCGCTCTCATGCTCGTTCTGCCGGCCGCGGCTGATGCGCAGACGGCAAAGACCGTGCCCGAAAGCCAGATGCAGATGCAGCTCTCCTTCGCGCCGCTCGTCAAACAGACGTCGGGCGCCGTCGTCAATGTCTATGCGGAAAAGACCGTCCGGCGGCAGTCGCCCTTTGCCGGCGATCCCTTCTTCGAGCAGTTTTTCGGCCAGCAGATGCCGAACCGTTCCGAGAAGCAGTCATCGCTCGGTTCCGGCGTCATCGTCGAGGCGAACGGCACTGTCGTGACCAACAATCACGTCGTCGAAGGCGCCGACGACATCAAGGTTGCGCTGCCGGACGGCCGCGAATTTCCCTGCAAGGTGGTGCTGCGCGACGATCGTGTCGATCTTGCCGTGCTGAAGATCGATACCAAAGAAAATTTCCCGACTTTGCCGATCGGCAATTCCGATGCCGTTGAGGTCGGCGATCTCGTTCTGGCGATCGGCAACCCCTTCGGCGTCGGCCAGACGGTGACCAGCGGCATCGTCTCCGCACTTGCCCGCAACCAGGTGGTCAGGAACGAGTTCGGCTTCTTCATCCAGACCGACGCCTCGATTAATCCCGGCAATTCCGGCGGCGCCTTGATGAACATGAAGGGCGAACTGATCGGCATCAACACGGCGATCTTCTCGCGCGGCGGCGGCTCGAACGGCATCGGCTTTGCCATCCCCGCCAATCTGGTCAAGGTCTTCCTCACCTCGGCAGATGCCGGCGTCAAATCGTTCGAGCGGCCCTATGTCGGCGCGAGTTTCGATGCCGTGACCTCGGAAGTCGCCGAGGCGCTGGGGCTAAACAAGGCCCGCGGCGCGCTCGTCGTCAAGGTTTCGGAAGGCGGGCCGGCCGCCAAGGCGGGGCTGAAGGCCGGCCAAATCGTCACCGCTGTCGACGGTATTTCCGTCGAACATCCTGATGCGCTCCTTTATCGGCTGACGACGGCCGGTCTTGGCAAGTCGGTCAAACTGACCGTCGTCGAGAACGGCCGCGAGCAGCAGCTGCCGCTGACGCTCGACCGCGCTCCGGAAACCTCGCCGCGCGACCAGCGCACCATTGGCGGGCGCACCCCGTTTAGCGGCGCTGTCGTCGAGAACCTGTCGCCGCGGGTCGCCGACGAACTGCGCATGCCGTCGGAATCGGCAGGAGTCGTCGTATCCGAGGTGAAGGAGGATTCGCCTGCCGCCCGTCTCGGTTTCGAGCCGAAGGATATCATCGTCTCGATTAACGGCGCGGACGTGAAGTCGACCAGCGAACTGTCCGAAATCGCCGATAGCGACCCAGGCCTCTGGCGGGTGGAGATCGAGCGCGACGGTCAGCGCATTCGGCAGTTCTTCCGATGAGCAATGATCTCTTCGCGCCGCGTGTTCCGGAAGAGGTGGCCGCCAGGCGGCCGCTTGCCGACCGGCTGCGGCCGAAGACGCTTGCTGATGTCACCGGTCAGGAACATCTGACCGGTGAGGACGGCGTGCTGAAAAGAATGATCGAAAGCGGTTCGCTCGGCTCGATGATCTTCTGGGGCCCGCCCGGCACCGGCAAGACGACGGTGGCACGGCTGCTTTCGGGCGAGGCGGGGCTGGCTTTCGAGCAGATATCGGCGATCTTTTCCGGCGTCGCCGATCTGAAGAAGGTGTTCGAGACCGCCCGCCTGCGGCGTATGGATGGCCGTCAGACGCTGCTCTTCGTCGACGAGATCCACCGCTTCAACCGCGCCCAGCAGGACAGTTTTCTGCCGGTCATGGAGGACGGCACCGTCATCCTCGTCGGCGCCACCACCGAAAACCCGTCCTTCGAACTCAACGCCGCATTGCTGTCGCGCGCGCGCGTGCTGACCTTCAAGTCGCATGACGAGAAGAGCCTGGAGGAGTTGCTGAAGCGCGCCGAGACGATCGAGCAGAAGCCGCTGCCGTTGACGGAGGAAGCGCGCGCCAGCCTGATCCGCATGGCCGACGGCGACGGCCGCGCGGTGCTGACGCTCGCCGAAGAGGTCTGGCGCGCTGCGCGTGAGGGCGAGAGTTTCGACACCGAAGGCCTGACGCGTATCGTCCAGCGCCGCGCCCCGGTCTATGACAAGGCGCAGGACGGCCATTACAATCTGATCTCGGCGCTGCATAAATCCGTGCGCGGCTCCGACCCGGATGCCGCGCTCTATTATCTCGCCCGCATGTTCGATGCCGGCGAGGATCCGCTCTATCTCGGCCGGCGGTTGGTACGCATGGCAGTGGAGGATATCGGTCTTGCCGATCCGCAGGCGCTGGTGATCTGCAACGCCGCCAAGGATGCTTATGAGTATCTCGGTTCCCCCGAGGGCGAACTGGCGCTGGCCCAGGCCTGCGTCTATCTCGCCACCGCGCCGAAATCGAATGCCGTCTACACCGCCTTCAAGGCGGCAAGCCAAGCCGCCAAGCAGAACGGCTCGCTGCTGCCGCCGAAGCATATCCTCAATGCGCCGACCAAGCTGATGAAGGGCGAAGGTTACGGCGACGGTTACCGCTACGACCACGACGAGCCGGACGCCTTTTCCGGCCAGGATTATTTCCCGGAGAAGATGGGCCGCCAGACCTTCTACGATCCGCCGGAGCGCGGTTTCGAGCGCGAAATCCGCAAGCGGCTGGAATGGTGGGACAAGCTTCGCAAGGAGCGCAAGCCGCGCTGACGCGTCTGGGCCTGTTCGGTTGGTGAACGGGGCTCAGCCGCCAAGCGCGATCGCTATTGCAACCAGAAGCAAGCCGAGACAAGTCATCGTCATCCCTGCATAAAAAGGCCTGCCTCCTGAAAACCTCGCCCACGCATAGCCCGTCACAAACAGCAGCATGATGAGAAACAGGTTGCTGGTTCTCAGCGCAAGGTGCGCACTGTCGATGAGAAGGAAAGGGATCACTGCGGGAATGGCCGTGGCCGAGACCAGAACGAAGACCGCGATTGCGGCAAACAGATCAGCTTTCGGTAGGGACACCTTCACAGGATCGGCCCGGCATGCGAGCGTCAGGAGTGATCGATAGAGTGCGTCCGCGTCGGCGCCCCTTGCCGAGAACGGTGCCTCTGCAATCGGGAATTCGTTCGCGAGCACCGTCAGCGCCGCAGATTCGCTTCTGGCGGTTTTGATTTGCCGAAAAAGGCGCAGCCGCCTGCTTTTGTAAAACGTCGTACCGAGGAAGAACAAGACGGCGTCAATAATCCCCCAAGCGACGTTGCAGCCGATCGTTGCGACGATCAGATCGTGGACATTTAAGCCTTCCTTTTCAAAAACCAGCCTCGAACCGACCGTCCACGTCAGCGCCATAATCAATCCGAAAAGTACTTCACCGAGCGCATCGCCAGGATCAATGATATTGGTGATACGACCGATCAGATTCGAAGTCATGGACCACTTCCTAGGTGATGAAGATCATGGTTTGATGTTTCCACCAGCGCTCTGGTCGTGGAAGCTAAGCTGATTTGCATGGGTTCGCGCTCTGGGCGGCTACGGCTCGCAACGGGTGAATTGTGATCGACATGGCAGCTTGATTCATTGATCGTGATCAAAGATCAGCTCGATTGGATGGGTCTATAGAGCGCGTCTGCGCTTAGCACTACCGCGTCGGAGTAGAGACGCGGTGCTGTAAAGCTCAGGAAGCGCGCGGCGTCTTCTGATTGCCAGGCCCGGCGATCACCTTGACGGACGAATCCGCCAGCCCGTGATGGCCTTCCATATCGACGACGACATGCCAGTGGCCGCTTTCTGGAACGGCGATCTTGATCGGCGATTTACGCGCCACGCCGCCGATATATTTGAAATCGAGAACCTCGGTGAAGCGCTGGAAATTCGGCGCCGTCATCAAGCGGACATTGTTCACCGCATTCAACGACACCTCGACGATTGTTCCGGCGCGTTGTTCCTTGATATCGTAATGGGTGAAGCGGAAATTCGGTTTCGGCATCTGTCTCGTTCATCTGAAGTCTCTGCGAAGATTTTACCAGCATGCCGGTTAAGGAAAAGTTGGAAATCAGTCTTGAAGCCTCAATCGACAAATCTCTAAGCGCGGTGTCGGAAAAGCATGATCCCTGCCGTCCTTGCGGTATCGACGCAAACATGGAGCAAGGACATGACGAAGATGACGTTGATTTCGATGGTCGCAACGGCTGCCGCATTCCTGGCCGCCCCTGATATGTCGAGCGCCGGCGGTGAAGTACCCGTTGTCGAGGAGAAGGCAGTAGCGCCGATCGTCAAAAAGGGAAGTCTGCCGGTCAATGGCATCGATTATTACTATGAGATCCGCGGCGAGGGCGAACCGCTGCTGCTGCTTCACGGTGGTCTCGGGCAGATCGAAATGTTCGCGCCCGTCATGCCTGTTTTCGCCGACCACCGGCAGGTGATCGCCGTCGATCTGCAGGGACATGGCCGCACGCCGCTCGGCAAACGGCCGATCGACCTTGCGGCAATCGGTGCCGATCTCGCAATCCTGGTGAAGCAGCTCGGCTACGACAAGCTCGACGTCTTCGGCTATTCCTTCGGTGGCGGGGTGGCGCTGAACATGGCGGCCAACGCGCCCGACCAGGTGCGCCGTCTGGTGATCCTCTCGGCGCCCTATGCGCAGGACGGCTTTTTCCCGGAGATGCTGCCGCAGCAGGCGGCCGTCGGCGCCGGCATGGCCGAGATGATGAAGGACTCGCCGATGTTCCTCTCCTATAAGGCGGTGGCGCCCGACGTTTCCGAATTTCCGAAACTGCTCGACGCCATGGGCGCGCTGATGCGCGAACCCAAGGACTATAGCGATGCGGTCGCCAAGCTTACCATGCCGGTGATGCTGATCTACGGCGATGCCGACATGATCCGTCCCGAGCATATGATTGACTTCTACCACAAGCTCGGCGGCGGCCTGCGCGATGCCGGTTGGATGCGGGAGAACATGTCGAAGAACCGGCTGGCAATCCTGCCCGATCTCACCCACTACGAGACCTTCGCCTCGCCGCTCATGGCGAATGTGGCAATGACCTTCCTCGACGGCGGCGGCAAGGCGCCGAACTGGGCCGAGCAGGTCGGAAGATAAGCGAGGCGGCCGGATTTTTCCCGGCCGCATTTTTTTCGCCATCAGCTGCCGCGTCGGTTTTCCCGATCCAGCTGCGTCACCAGCGCCAGGATCGTCTCCGATACCGGCGTCGGTACTGCAGTCAGGCGTCCAAGCGCCACCAGCATGCCGACCAGCGGCGTGATTTCGAGCGCCTTGCCGCCGATCAGGTCCTGCAGCATCGATGTCCGAACGCCGCCAATATTGCGCGATTGTTCCAGCCGTTGCTCGACTGTCATGCTGAAATGCGCGCCGAGCGCATCGCCGACGGCAAGCACTTCCTTCATAACTTTGCCCACCATGTCCATGAGCGCCGGATCCGTCATGATGTCTGTCATCAGCGCCCGTGTCAGGGCGCTGATCGGGTTGAAGGCAGCGTTGCCCATCAACTTGCTCCAGATTTCGCTTCGGATATCGGGAGTGGTCGTAATGCCGAGATCGGCGCCGGTCAGCACCGCCGCTATGGCCTCCAGATCGACAGACATTTCGCCGGACGGCTCGCCGAGCACGAAGCGTCCTTTGTGGGAAAGCTGGATCTCACCCGGATTGACCACTTCGGCGCCTTGATAGGCGACGCAGCCAATCACGCGCTCGGGGCCAACCAGCCGCCAAAGCCTGCCGCTGGGATCGAGCTCATCGAATTGCAGCTCCGCATGCCCGCTCCTGGTATCGCGATGGAAATACCACCAGGGAATGCCGTTGAGGGTCATTATGACGCGGGTGCCCTGTTTCAGCAGGCCTGCGATACCCGCGGCGGCGGGCGCCAACTGATGGCCCTTGAGGCCGGTGATGACCAGATCTTGCGGCGGCAATGTCTTGGGATCGTCGGTTGCGGTCAGCCGCACGTTGAGCGGCGTTTCCGCATCGGCTTCGCGCAGGCTGAGGCCGTTGCTGCGGATGGCGTCGAGATGTGCCCCGCGTGCGACGACGGAAACAGTGATGTAGTCATCGGCCCGGCTTGCGAGCTTGGCGGCGATGGCGCCGCCAAGGGCACCGGCGCCATAAATGCAAATGGTCTTGATGGACATGGATTTGCCTCTTCACGGTGGTGTCTGCCTTAGATCTAGGCCATCCGCGGCGTGAGGCGAATGCCAATATGCCGCAAGGCGCTCTGTCCCGCCGTAACGACAGTGCCGCCGCACCCTTACATCCGGGATGCGGCGGCGGGACCGGCCTTGGCTCTCAGGCCGAGGCTTTTGCATCGCTCGAAAAATCCGTGGAGAGGGCAAGTTCACGCCAGACGGCAAGCTCCTTTTCGACGCTGGCATGCTGCTCCTCGATCACAGCCACCGTGTCGCTGCCGAACGGCATGCGCAGCGGCGGGTTGGCTGAATTGACCATCGTCATGATGCCGGCGGCGAGCTTGGCGGGATTGCCGGGCTGGGCATGATTGGCGTCGGCGGCGAAATTGCGCATGTTGCCGGCCGGCGTGCCTTCGTAATCGGCGATGGAGGTCGGGCTCACCGCCAGCGACGTATCGGCGAGGAAGTCCGTGCGGAAGAAGCCGGGCTCGACGATCGTCACCGTGATGCCGAAAGGTTCGAGTTCGGCGGCCATCGATTCGGACAGGCCTTCGACGGCGAATTTCGTCGAGCCGTAGACGCCCCAGCCGGGATAGCCGAAGTAACCGCCGATCGAAGAGAAGTTCAGAATATGGCCGGAACGCTGGCGGCGCATATAAGGCAACACGGCGCGCGTCACCTTCAGCAGGCCGAAGACATTCGTGGCATAGAGCTTTTCGATCTCTTCGGCCGTGGCTTCCTCGACGGCGCCGAGCAGGCCGTAGCCGGCATTGTTGGCGAGAACATCGATGCGGCCGAAGCGGGCGATGCCGGTAGCCGCAGCGTCTTTCGCCTGCGCCTCGTTGGTGACATCGAGTGCGACGGTAAGCAGATTCGGATGATCGCCGAACTGCTCGGTCACGGTCTTCGGGTTGCGGGCGGTGGCGATAACGGCATCGCCTGATGCAAGGGCTTCCTTGGTCATCAGCGCGCCGAAGCCGCGGGATGCACCAGTGATGAACCAGACTTTCATGACGAATTCCTTTCGGGGACTATTTGCTTGTCTCGGCGTCGCATCTCTGTGCTGACGGGGTTGAATTTGACCGAAAATCCGTTGCTGTATAAGATTTGTTATTCTTGAAACTATGATGAGCAAAATTCAGCAATGCGTGCCACCGAACTTTCCGAACTCGCGGCTTTTGCGGCCGTTGCCCGGCATAAGAGTTTTCGCAAGGCCGGCGAGGAGAGGGGTGTCACCGCTTCGGCAGTCAGCCATGCCGTGCTCAACCTTGAAGACCGTATCGGCATTCGCCTGCTCAACCGTACGACGCGCAGCGTCTCGCTGACCGAGGCCGGCGAACTGCTGATCTCGCATCTCGACCCGGCCTTTGGCGAGATGGCAGCAGCGCTCGATGCGTTGAACCGATATCGCGACACGCCCTTCGGCAAGGTGAGGATCAATGTGCCGAATTCGATCGGCCCCTTCGTCATCGGCCGCGTCATTGCTCCGTTGCTCCAACGCAATCCCAATTTGCAGTTGGAGATCAACGCGACAGACAGGCTGGTCGATATTGTCGAGGAGGGTTTCGATGCCGGCATCCGCTTCGGTGAGCGCCTCACCGAGGGCATGATCGCACTGCGCATCAAGCCGCGCATCCGCTTGGTCGTCGTCGGTTCGCCCGCCTATTTCGAGGCCCGGCCGAAGCCGGCGACGCCGCACGATCTCAAGCGCCATCTCTGTATCCAGAACATGTTTCCGTCAGGTGCACGCTATGCCTGGGAGTTCGAGAAGGATGACCAGGCGGTGAGCTTTCAGCCGACGGGACCGCTGTCGCTCGACGATCACGAACTGATGATGCAGGCAGCGCTCGGCGGTGTCGGTCTTGCCTATATCTGGGAACCGCGCGTGGAAAAGGCGATCGCCAATGGCGAACTGATCCAGGTGTTGGAAGACTGGTGCCAGCCGGAGGAGCCGCTCTATCTCTACTATCCGAGCCGACGCCACATGTCGGCGGGCTTCAGGGCAGTCATCGACGCGATGAGAGCCGAGTAAAAAGGTGAGGATTCGCATCCCTCAGCCTTTTGACTCCTGCGCGTGAACTGGCCAATGATGCTGCCATGGCCGCCATGGCCAGCATCATCGGGAGAGGTTGATGAACGGTCGAATTTTGCCAACTGGTAATCGAAGAGCTTCAAAGCGGCTCAGCGGTCTGTTGCCCACATTGGCCGCGCTGATGCTGCTGGCTTCGGCGGCGGCCGGCAAGGACATTGGACCGCAAAGCCAGGCCTCACGCGAGCAGGTCGAAAAGCTCGTCGGCCTCTGGAAGGATCATTTTGCCGGCGCCGACGGCTTGCAGCAGCGGCGGACAGCCTTTCGGGCGCTGATGGAAACGACGCCGGGGCCGACCCGCATCCAGGTCCGGCAGGTCGATGCGGACGGCGTCGATGCCGAGCTGATGTGGCCGGCCCGTCTACATCACCCGATCGGCCAAAGGATGATCCTCTATATTCACGGCGGCGGCTTCTCCAGCGGCTCCATCCGCACGCACAGCCTGCTTGCCGGCTCGCTCGCCAAGGCCGCATCCAGCGATGTGCTTCTTGTCGATTATCGGCTGATGCCCGAATATACCTATCCCGCGCAGATCAACGACGCGCTGACGGCCTATCGCTGGCTTCTCGACAATGGTTATCGCAATGACAATATCGTCATCGCGGGAGACGGCGCCGGCGGCAATATCGCGATCGAAACCGTGCTCCGGCAGATGCAGGCCGGAAAGGCGCTGCCGGCGGCGGTCATTGCGCTCAGCCCCATCACCGATCTTGCCGCGACGGGCGGATCGATGACATCGAATGCCGACAGCGATCCGCTGGTCGGCAAAGACTGGATCGGGGCCTTACGCAAGGCCTATCTCGGCAACCGGTCGCCGACCGATCCCCAGGCATCGCCGCTTTATGCCGATATGACCGGCTTTCCGCCGCTGCTGCTACAGGTCGGTTCCGGCGAAGTCCTGCTGGATGACACGTTGCGGCTCGCCGACAAGGCGCGCCAGGCGGGGGTGGACGTCACCACCGAGATCTGGCCAGGCATGCCGCATCAGTGGCAGTTGTTTCCCTCGCTGCTCGACGATGCCGATCGGTCGAGTCAGAATCTCGCCGAGTTTGCGATCCGGCATTTTGAGGACAAACCGGAATAATAGGGGCCGCAAGAGTAGGGGCTCACTCTCTCATTGCGATGTGCCACGCGACGGTGACGGCGCCAGCGGCCGCTCGACTTCCCGGCCCACGCTGAGCGCCTTTCTGATATTGGGCTCCAGCCGCTCGATATAGGCGTGATCGGGCGCGGCGCCGAGCGCATCCAGCATTTTCGAGAAGAAACACCGGGCCGCTGCCGCGGCCGTGATGTCGAAGACCTCGGCATCGCTCAGCCCGTGTTTCTTCAGCCCGTCTATATCCTGCTGGGTGACCGACGTCGCGTCGCGCGCCACCTTGGCGGCAAAGGCCATGATCGCCCGTTCGCCGGCATGGATCGGCGCTTTCTCCGTCTCGTTGACAACGGCCGTCAGCCCGTCGCTGGTAAAGCCCTCGCGCAGCAGCACCGAGCCGTGCGCCAGCATGCAATAGGAGGATTTCAGCTCCTTGGCCGCCGCCAGCGTCACCAACTCATAGCGCCTGAGGCTCATATGGCCGCGAATGCTCGAAAGCAGCGCTGCCCAGTTCTCCATCACCTCCGGCCGGTGACCGAAGGCACGGTACATGTTCGGCAGATAACCATAATTCGCCTCGGCCGACGCATACATCGACGTCGTCTTCTCGCTGGCGGATGCATTGGGGGTGTGAATGAAAGCCATGGCATGATCCTCCTCTATTGAGAAGGATAGGGTAGATATGCAGGACAGCAATCCTGAATTAACAGGTAGCGTCACTGCTCGCAGAAGCGTTACCGGTTCGCTCGATGGGAAGGGTTATGGTAAAGGTCGATCCGCACCCTCGTGCGATGCCGGTGCCGGCAATTCCAGTCGACGTTCCCGCACGAAAATAACGCTGGAACAGCCGGGGCACGTCTTCGGGATCGATCCCCACGCCGTCATCGCTGACCGAGACTGTGACGTTTCCCGTCTCCTCCCATGCCGTGACGCGAATTTCGGAGGTTCCGAGCGCGTATTTGACGGCATTGGACAGCAGGTTGGTAAAGACCTGCGCCAAAGTGCGCGGATCGGCATCGATGAACTCAGGTAGCCTGTCGATCTCCAATACAAAGCTGTGCGTCCTGGCGATCGAAGACTGCCGCTCGCAACAGGTTCTTATCAATGATCTCAAGGCGCAGGCGTCGTAGCTGATATCGATTTTGCCGGTGTCGAGGCGCCCGGCCGAAAAGATGCTCTCCATAAGATCGACGATCCGGTTAACCGATGCGCGGACTGCTCGTCCAGAAGGCCAGGGCTGTCCTTTTCCACCTCGTTGACATCACTCGGCATGGGTTCACTGATCCTGACAAACAAGCCAGCCGAGTGATTGGAATTTAGATCGTTCCAATTTTCCGATTGAGATTACGATCGAGAACGGCGCCGAATTCTCAATGGAAATGAACAAATCGATAATGGGGCTGCAAATGTCACTTGACAAAATTGGAACGTTCCAAATATTTATCCATCAGTCGACGTCGTGGTCGGAGAGGGAAATGACAAAGACGCGGGTAACCGTCATCGACATCGCAAAGGCCGCCGGCGTCTCCAAGTCGACGGTTTCGCTGGTGCTTCAGGGCTCCTCCCTGGTCAATGAAGGGACGCGTGCCAAGGTCAATGCCGTGATGCGCGAACTCGGCTACGTCTATAATCGCGGCGCAGCCAATCTTCGCCAAGCCGGTGCCAAATCGAAGATCGTAGGGGTCGTAGTCAACGACCTGACGAACAGCTTCTTTGCCGAGCTGGCGGTCGGCGTCGATATGGTCGTTCAGTCGGCCGGATTCGTGCAGTTCCTGTCGAACACCAGTGAAAGCATCGACCGGCAGCGCGAGGTCGTCGCATCGATGCGTGAGCATGGCATTTCGGGGCTGATCGTCTCGCCGGCGCGCGCTACCGATGCCGCCGATTTCAAGCCGCTCGTGGCGGCCGGCATACCGGTGGTGGTGGTCGTTCGAAACCTGCCCGGCGCCAAGGTCTCGTCGATCGTCTCCGACAACCAGGCCGGCATGATGTCGGCGGTCAAGCACCTGGCGGGCCTCGGTCACAAGCGCATCGCTTTTCTCGGCGGCTTTCCCGACACCGCCGTCTTCGACGACCGGCTTGCCGGTTACCGAAGCGGTGTAGAGGCAGCCGGGCTCGATTATCACGAGGATCTGGTCGTCTCATCCGCGCCGTCGCGGGCCGGCGGGGTAGAGGCGATCGGAAAGGCGATTACGCTTGGCCGTCGGCCGACCGCAGCGGTCTGCTTCAACGATGCCGTGGCCTTCGGCGTTTGCGACGGATTGCGCGCGCGCCGTCTGGAGCCTGGCGCCGACTTCGCAGTGGTGGGTTTCGACGATGTCATCGAGGCTCAGGCAGCGGTTCCGGCGTTGACGACGGTCTCGGTCGATCCGCAAGGCATCGGGCGCCGCGGCGCACAGATGCTTCTGAAGCAGATCAATGCCGGCAAGGCCGAGGCCGAGACGGTGATAACAGCCGTTCGCCTGGTTGTCCGCGAGAGCTGCGGCGCTGGCAAGACCACGCCGGCAAAGACCGGCAAGAGCGTAAAAATCGAAACAGGACGCTGAGCAACGCATATGAAGAAGCATCTCACCCCAGCCGAAGCGGCCGCGTTGATCCCGGATGGCGCCATTGTGACGGTATCGTCATCGAGCGGTCTCGGTTGCCCGGATCTCATGCTGAGGGCCATTGGCGAGCGTTTCGATGCGACCGGTCATCCCCGTGACTTGACGACCCTTCATCCGATCGCCGCCGGCGACATGAGCGGCATCAAGGGCGTCGACCATATTGCCAGGAAGGGTCTGCTCAAGCGTATCATCGGCGGCTCCTATCCATCGGGACCGTCGTCATCAGAGCCGCCGCTGATCTGGCAGATGATCACCAATAACGAGATCCCGGCATACAATATTCCCTCCGGCATCCTCTTCGACATCCATCGCGAAGCCGCCGCCAAACGGCCGGGCGTCCTGACCAAGATCGGCATCGACACATTCGTCGATCCCGAGCGGCAGGGCTGCGCGATGAACGAGCTGGCTTCGGAACACCCGGTGGTCAAGCGTGTCGGCTTCGAGGGTGACGACTGGCTGTTCTTCCCCTCGATCGTCCCTCAGGTCGCCATTATCCGCGCCACCACCGCCGATGAGCGTGGCAATCTTACATACGAACATGAAGGCGCATATCTCGGCGGCCTCGATCAGGCGCTGGCCGCCCGCAACAATGGCGGCATCGTCATCGCGCAGGTCAAGCGGATCACCAAGGAAGGCTCGCTGAAACCCCATGACGTCCGCGTGCCTGGAATGCTGGTCGACTATATCATCGTCGATCCCGATCAGAAGCAGACGACGCAGACAGGGTACGATCCGGCAATTTCCGGTGAGATCTTCCGCCCGCTCGCGAGCTTCCACGTTCCGGAATTCAATGTTCAGAAAGTCATCGCGCGCCGCGTCGCGCAGGAACTTCAATCGGGAAGCTGCGTCAATCTCGGCTTTGGCATCTCGGCCAACGTGCCGCGTATTCTGCTGGAGGAGGGCCTTCACGGCGCAGTCACCTGGGTGATCGAGCAAGGCGCGGTCGGGGGCGTGCCGCTGCTCGACTTCGCATTTGGCTGTGCCTCCAATGCGGATGCATATATGCCGTCTCCCTACCAGTTCACTTACTTCCAGGGCGCAGGTTTCGATGCGTCGCTGCTGTCCTTCCTCGAGATCGGCAAGGACGGTTCGGTCAACGTCTCCAAGCTTTCCTTCCGGCCGCATGTGACGGCTGGCGCCGGAGGCTTCGTCGACATCACGGCGCGGGCAAAGAAGATCGTCTTCTCCGGCATGTTCAACGCCGGAGCAAAGCTTTCGATCGCCGATGGGGCTCTTCTCATCGAAAAGGAAGGCAAGCTGAAGAAGCTCGTCAACGCGGTCGAGCATGTCACTTTCAGCGGTAGGCGGGCGATCGAGCAGGGGCAGGAGATCACCTATGTCACCGAGCGGTGCGTCATGAAGCTGATGCCGGATGGCATCGTCCTCACCGAGATTGCGCCCGGCGTCGATCTCCAGTCCCATATCCTGGATCAATCGGAGTTTCCGCTGATCGTCGCCCCCGACCTGAAAGTCATGGACGCCGCACTCTTCGGCGAGGCAGCCATCGGCCTGTCGCTTCCAGCCAAAAGGGAACGGACGCTGGAGGGCGGTTTCAATGGCTAGCGGAACAGTCAGAGTTGACATCGACGGACATGTTGCGACGCTGACGATTTGCCGTCCGGAGAAGCTGAACGCGCTCGATCTCGACATGCTGAAGGCCTTAGCGGACGCGGCCGACGCGGTGGAGGCGAACCCGGATGTGCGCGCCGCCGTTCTGACGGGCGAAGGAAGGGGATTTTCCGCAGGCGGCGATATCAAGGCCTGGGGCGGAATGCTGCCGCAGGAATTCGGTCATCTCTGGGTTCGGTACGGTCATCGTATCTTCGAAAGACTGGCGACGCTACGGGTGCCGCTGGTCGCGGCGCTGAACGGCCACGCCCTCGGCGGCGGGCTGGAGCTGGCGGGCGTTGCCGACATTCGCCTCGCAGAGCAACACATCAAGATCGGCCTGCCGGAGACCGGCCTCGGAATGGTGCCGGGCTGGTCGGGGACCCAGCGTCTCGTGCGCCGGTTCGGGGCGCAGGCCATCCGGCGCATGGCGCTCGGCGGTGAGATCTTCACCGCCGAGGAGGCAAGGCTGCTCGGCATCGTCGACGCAGTCGTTCCAACAGGAAATTCACTCGCCGCCGCCAGGGAATATGCTGAGAGGATTGCTGCAAGAGGGCCGGCTGCCGTCGAGATCGCCAAGTTGATGATCGCATCGGCGAATGGTGAAGACAATGGAACCGCGGTCGAAGCCCTGGGCTCGATCCTCGCCGCCAAGACCGGCGATCTGAAGGAGGGCGTCGCATCATTCAGCGAGAAGCGCCCGGCAACGTTCAAGGGAGAATGGTAATGACGGTTCTCGTCAACCCCACCGCGCTCAGCGACCACAAAGCGCGTGATTTCAAGATGCTGATCGATGGCAAATGGGAGACCGGCGCTGCCGATCCGATCGAGCGTGTCGCGCCAAGCCATGGTGTCGTGGTCAGCCGGTTCCCGACCGGCAGCAGGACGGATGCCGAGCGCGCCATTGCTGCGGCACGCAAGGCCTTCGACCTCGGGCCATGGCCCCGCATGACCGCGTCCGAACGGTCCGCCATCCTGCTCAAAGCTGCCGATCTGATCGCCGCGCGTGCAGAGGAGCTGGCGTTTCTGGATGCTATCGAGGCAGGCAAACCGATCACGCAGGTGCGGGGCGAAATTGCCGGCTCGGTCGATATCTGGCGCTATGCGGCGGCTCTTGCACGCGATCTCCATGGCGAAAGCTACAATACGCTCGGCGACGGCACGCTCGGCGTCGTCCTGCGCGAAGCGATTGGCGTGGTCGCGATCATCACGCCCTGGAACTTTCCGTTCCTGATCGTCGGCCAGAAGCTGCCCTTCGCGCTCGCCGCGGGCTGCACCGCCGTCGTCAAACCCTCGGAGCTGACCTCAGGATCGACACTTGTGCTCGGAGAGATCTTGCAGCAGGCAGGCGTTCCGGATGGCGTCGTCAACATTGTCACCGGTGGGGGATCTGAGGTCGGCGCCATCATGACCTCTCATCCTGACGTCGACATGGTGTCCTTCACCGGCTCGACCGGCGTCGGAAAACTGACGATGTCGAATGCGGCGCAGACGCTGAAGAAGGTGTCGTTGGAATTGGGGGGCAAGAACCCACAGATCGTCTTTCCGGATGCCGATCTCGATGCGTTCATCGACGCTGCGGTCTTCGGCGCCTATTTCAATGCCGGCGAGTGCTGCAACGCCGGCTCGCGGCTGATCCTGCACAAATCAATCGCCTCCGATGTCGTCAAGCGGATTGCCGCGTTGTCGAAGGCAGTGAAGGTCGGCGACCCGCTCGATCCATCGACGCAGGTCGGCGCGATTATCACGCCGCAGCACCTGGAGAAGATTTCAGGATATGTCGCCGGTGCCAGGAGCAGCGGTGCTCGGATCGCGCATGGCGGCGAGACGCTCGACCTCGGCATGGGACAGTTCATGTCGCCGACGATCCTCGAAGAGGTTACCCCTGATATGGCGGTGGCGCGCGAGGAGGTCTTTGGCCCGGTCCTTTCGGTCCTGACATTCGAGACATCGGCAGAAGCGATCAGCATCGCCAATTCCATCGACTACGGTCTGTCGGCCGGTGTCTGGAGCCGCGATTTCGACACGTGCCTGACGATCGGCCGGTCGGTGCGGGCAGGGACGGTCTGGATGAACACCTTTATGGACGGCGCCTCGGAGCTTCCCTTCGGCGGTTACAAGCAGAGCGGCCTCGGCCGCGAGCTCGGCCGCCATGCGGTCGAGGACTACACCGAGACCAAGACGCTGAACATGCATATCGGCAAACGCACCGGCTGGTGGATGCCGCAGACGGAAAAGCTGGCTTAGCCGGTAATGAAACTACGCCTGAGGAGGGCGGGTGATTGGTGCGGGAATGGGTCCCGCATCTTCCAAAATGGAACTGGGAGGATCTTCGATGAATAGGTTTTTGACCACGACTGCCGTGATCGCATTGGCTCTGGCCGGCGCTCATGTGTCCGCTCGCGCAGCTGACGTAAAAGAAGTTCAGATGCTGCACTGGTGGACGTCTGGCGGCGAGGCAGCGGCGCTGAACGTTTTGAAGCAGGATCTGTCGAAGGAAGGTTTTGCCTGGAAGGACGTGCCGGTTGCCGGCGGCGGCGGTGATGCGGCGATGACGGCGTTGAAGGCGATGGTTGCCGCAGGCACCTATCCGACAGCCTCGCAGATGCTCGGCTATACCGTGCTCGATTATGCCCAGGCCGGCGTCATGGGCGACCTGACCGAGACGGCCAAGAAGGAAGGCTGGGACAAGTCGGTGCCGGCAGCGCTGCAGAAGTTCTCGGTTTATGACGGCAAGTGGGTCGCAGCCCCGGTCAACGTGCATTCGGTCAACTGGCTGTGGATCAACAAGGCGGTGATGGACAAGATCGGCGGCACCCAGCCGAAGAGCTTCGACGAGCTGATCGCGCTGCTCGACAAGGCCAAGGCTGCGGGTGTGATCCCGTTGGCGCTCGGCGGCCAGAACTGGCAGGAAGCGACGATGTTCGATTCCATCGTGCTGTCGACCGGCGGTCCGGAATTCTACAAGAAGGCTTTCAACGACCTCGACGAGGAATCGCTGAAGTCGGACACGATGAAGAAGTCCTTCGACAATCTGGCGACGATCATCAAATATGTCGATCCGAACTTCTCGGGCCGCGACTGGAATCTGGCGACCGCCATGGTCATCAAGGGTGATGCGCTGGTGCAGGTGATGGGCGACTGGGCCAAGGGCGAATTCGTCGCCGCCAAGAAGACCCCGAATACCGACTTCCTCTGCTACCGCTTCCCCGGCACCGAAGGCAGCGTCGTCTACAACTCCGACATGTTCGGCATGTTCAACGTCCCCGACGACCGCAAGGCGGCCCAGGTGGCGCTGGCGACCGCAACGCTGTCGAAGAGCTTCCAGTCGGCCTTCAACGTCGTCAAGGGTTCGGTGCCGGCCCGCACCGACGTTCCCGACACCGACTTCGACGCCTGCGGCAAGAAGGGCATCGCCGACCTGAAGGCTGCCAATGAGGGCGGCACGCTGTTCGGCTCGCTGGCCCAGGGTTATGGCGCACCGCCGGCCATCGCCAATGCCTACAAAGATGTCGTCTCGAAGTTCGTCCACGGCCAGATCAAGACCTCCGACGAAGCCGTCAAGCAGCTCGTCCAGGCGATCGACGACGCCCGCTGAGACCACGCTCGATGACACCGCTTCCCCGCGCATTGTCGCGGGGAAGCCTCAGGCTCCGACGATCATCCCGCGACGATTGTGCGGAGAGGCTATGCAGGGATCATGCAGGGCCACCATCATGCAGGAGGGAGACGACATTCCATGAGCACCGTTGCGACCACCGATCCGGTTCTGACGCCGGCGCAATCGACGCCGATCTCGCTCAGAGGCCGGCTGCAGGATGCGTTGCCGAAGATCGTGCTGGCGCCGAGCTTCGTCATCACCCTGGTCTTCGTCTACGGCTTCATCGTCTGGACGGCCTATCTGTCGTTCACCAATTCCAAGACCTTTCCGTCCTATGCGCTGACCGGGGCGCGCGCCTATCAGCGGCTGTGGCGCTGGACCTTCGAGAGCGATCCGCCGTCCTCCTGGTATACCTCGATCACCAACATGGCGATCTTCGGCTTTCTCTATATCGGCATCTGCCTGGCGCTCGGACTGTTCCTGGCCATCCTGCTCGACCAGAAGATCCGCGGTGAAGGCATATTGCGGCCGATCTTCCTCTATCCGATGGCGCTGTCCTTCATCGTCACCGGGGTTGCCTGGAAATGGTTCCTCGATCCCGGCCTTGGGCTCGAGCAGACGCTGCACCACTTCGGCTGGACGAGCTTCCACTTCGACTGGATCAAGAACAAGGACTTCGTCATCTACACCGTCGTCATCGCCGGTGTCTGGCAGGCGTCCGGCTTCGTCATGGCGATGTTTCTGGCCGGTCTTCGCGGCATCGACGGCGAGATCATGAAGGCGGCCCAGATCGACGGCGCTTCCGCTTTCCAGCTCTATCGGCGCATCGTCATTCCGCTCTTGCGGCCGATCTTTCTCTCGGCCTTCATCGTGCTCGCCCATATGGCAATCAAGTCCTACGACCTGGTGGTGGCGCTGACCTCCGGCGGCCCCGGCGGCTCGGCCTGGCTGCCATCGAACTTCATGTATGAATACACCTTCAAGCGCAACGAGATGGCCGTCGGCTCGGCCAGCGCCATCATCATGCTGATGACGATCTCGGCGATCATCGTTCCCTATCTCTATTCCGAACTGAAGGAGAAGGCGCGATGAGCAGCGTCACCTCTTCGACGATAACTGCGACCACACCGCCTTCGCAGAGCGGCGACAACAGGAATAACAACACCCGCTGGATCGGCCGGCTGGTCATCTACGGCCTGCTGGTCATCTTCGCCGTCCTCTATCTGATGCCGCTCTTCGTCATGCTTACCACCTCGTTCAAGACTATGGACGAGATCCAGAACGGCAACATGCTGGCGCTGCCGCAGACGCCGACCTTCGATCCCTGGATCAAGGCCTGGGGCGAGACCTGCGTCGGGCTGACTTGCGCCGGCATCAAGGGCTACTTCTGGAACTCGATCAAGATGGTGGTGCCGGCGGTGGCAATCTCCACCATCATGGGGGCGCTGAACGGCTATGTGCTGACCAAGTGGCGTTTCCCCGGCCATACGCTGGTGTTCGGGCTGATGCTGTTTGCCTGCTTCATCCCGTTCCAGTCGGTGCTCTTGCCGATGGCAACGATCCTCGGTTCGCTCGGCCGCTTCGGCATGACGCTGCAAAACGCCACCGGCTTTACCTTCGGCTTCGGCAATCCGACCGTCAATCTGGTCTTCGTGCATGTCGTCTACGGCCTCGGCTTCACCACGCTGTTCTTCCGCAATTTCTACGAGGCCTTTCCGACCGAGCTGGTAAGGGCCGCCCAGGTCGATGGCGCCAGCTTCTTCCAGATCTTCCGCCGCATCATGCTGCCGAACTCGCTGCCGATCATCGTCGTCACGGTGATCTACCAGTTCACCAATATCTGGAACGACTTCCTGTTTGCCTCGGCCTATGCCGGCACCGGTGATTCCATGCCGATGACGGTGGCGCTGAACAATGTCGTCAACACCTCGACCGGTGTGGTCGAATACAATGTCAACATGGCTGCGGCGATGATCGCGGCCGTTCCCACGCTGATCGTCTATATCCTCGCCGGCCGCTACTTCGTGCGCGGTCTGATGGCGGGCGCTGTCAAAGGGTAACCCATGGCCTTCCTCGAAATCTCCGGTCTCAGAAAACGCTTCGGCGCCATCGACATTCTCAAGGGGATCGACCTCGAACTCGAAAAGGGCGGCTTTCTCGTGCTGGTCGGCCCGTCCGGCTGCGGCAAGTCGACCCTGCTCAACACCATTGCCGGGCTGGAGACGATCACCTCTGGCGATATCCGCATCGACGGGCGCGATATCAGCGGCCTGCATCCCTCCAAGCGCGACATCGCCATGGTGTTCCAGTCCTATGCGCTCTATCCGAACATGACGGTGGCGGGCAATATCGCCTTCGGCATGGAGATCCGCGGCGTTCCGAAGGAGGAGCGCGCCAAGGCGATCAAGCAGGTCTCCGACATGCTGCAGATCGGCCATCTGCTCGACCGCAAGCCGAGCCAGCTTTCCGGCGGCCAGCGCCAGCGCGTCGCCATGGGTCGGGCGCTGGTGCGCAATCCGCAGGTCTTCCTGTTCGACGAGCCGCTGTCCAATCTCGATGCCAAGCTGCGTGTCGACATGCGCACCGAGATCAAGCGGCTGCACCAGCGCATGGGCACCACCTTCGTCTATGTCACCCACGACCAGATCGAGGCGATGACGCTGGCGACCAAGATCGCCGTGCTGAAGGACGGGGTGCTGCAGCAGTTCGGCACGCCGGCCGAGATCTATAACAACCCCGCCAATCTGTTTGTCGCCGACTTCATGGGATCGCCGGCGATGAACCTGCTGAACGCCACCGTCGAGAATGGCGCGGCCGGGCTTGCCGTCGCGCTGGAGCGGCCGAACGCCGCCCCGCTCCGACTGCCGGTGGTCTCAGGCAATCACGGCCTGTCTTCCTATGCCGGAAAACAAGTGATCTTCGGCATCCGCCCGGAAGCCTTGACCGACCCCGACGGCGCCGACCGCAAGGCGCGCTCGCTGACCGAGGACGATTGCCTGATCGAGGTGGTCGAACCGGCCGGCTCCGACACCTTCGCCGTCACCAAGCTCGGCGGCAAATCCGTCATCGCCCGCCTGCGCGCCGATGCCGGCATCGCTCCGGGACAGACAACTCGCCTTGCCTTCAATCTCGACAAGGCCGTGTTCTTCGATCCGGACAGCCAGGTGCGGATTATATGACGGCCAGGCGCTGATATGAACAGTTCACCAGACATCGTCATCATCGGTTCAGGCGTCGGCGGCTCCACCGTCGCCGCCGGCCTGGCTGCGACCGGCGCGCGGATATTGATCCTCGAAGCCGGCGATCACATCGCCGATCTTCCTGTCAATCGCGACCAGCGCGCCATCTTCCAGCGGGGACATTTCCGGCCGAAGGAAACCTGGTACGAGGCAAACGGCAAAGGCTTCAATCCCGGCAACTATTACAATGTCGGTGGCAATTCGAAATTCTATGGCGCCGTTTTGTCGCGCTATCGCAAAGAGGATTTCGGCGTGATCGAGCATCGGGAAGGCGTGTCGCCGGCCTGGCCGTTTGCCTATGAGGAGTTGGAGCCGTGGTACGCTAAGGCGGAAAGGATGTACCAGGTTCGCGGCAACCTCGGCGAAGACCCTACCGAGCCTTATCACTCGACTGCCTACGGCTACCCACCCGTGCCGGACGAGGCGCCGATCGCCGATGTCAGGGCGCGCCTCAAGGAAAAGGGCCTGCACCCGTTTTCCCTGCCGCTCGGCCTGGACCTCGACGCCTGGCTTTCCAAGGCACGCACGCCCTGGGATGCGCATCCGAATGCACGGGACGGCAAGATGGATGCCGAGACAGCAGCGCTTGCGGTAGCGTTAAGCCATGAGAACGTGCGGCTCGAAATCAATGCGCGCGTGACGAGGCTCGATACCGCAGCGGGGAGCCGGATCGACCGGGTCACCTATGTCAGGAACGGCGAGACGCTGACGGTTTCGCCGAAGATCCTGATCCTTTCGGCCGGTGCGGTTCAGTCGTCGGTGCTTCTGCTTCGCTCGAAAAACGACCGCTTCCCAGGAGGCCTGGCGAACTCCTCCGACCAGGTAGGGCGCAATTTCATGAACCACAACGCCTCCGCCGTCATCGGCGTCTCGCCACGGTTCCGGAACACCTCCGTCTACCAGAAGACCTTTGCCTTCAACGACTTCTATCTCTCGGACGGGAAGGGTGGACCGCCGCTCGGCAACGTGCAGCTCCTCGGCCGGATCTCCGAAAAGGTTCTGAAGGGTTCGCTGCCAAGGGCGCCGGAATGGGTCCTGCGTTTCATCACCAGCCATGCCATCGATTTCTACGCGATGAGCGAGGACGTTCCCAATCCCGAAAGTCGCGTCATGGTCGATGGAGATCGGATCATTCTCCAGTGGCAACGAACCAACTGGGATGCGCATCTGGCACTTGTCGCCAGGCTGAAGGCGATCCTGAAGTCGATCGGATTTCCGATCGTGCTGTCGAGACCCTTCGACAAGCGCACGCCTTCCCATCAGTGCGGAACGGTCCGCATCGGAAACGATCCCGCGACGGCGCCGCTGGATCCTTACTGCCGTTCTTATGATCACGAAAACCTCTTCGTCGTCGACGCCGGTTTCCTGCCGACGTCGGCTGCCGTCAATCCCGCGCTCACCGTCGCCAGCCAGGCGCTGAGAGTTGCAGATCACATCGCATCGACGGACTTGCAGGCATGAGCAGATCCATTGGCGTCAGCCGGGTTCAAACAGGACAGTAAAAATGGGATTCGACTACATCATCACCGGTGCCGGTCCTGCAGGATGCGTGCTTGCGAGCCGGCTGAGCGAAGATCCGGATATCAGCGTCCTCCTGCTCGAAGCGGGGGGAGGCGACTGGAATCCTCTTTTTCACATGCCGGCCGGCTTCGCCAAGATGACCAAAGGTGTGGCCAGCTGGGGCTGGGAAACCGTTCCTCAGAAACACATGAAGGGCCGGGTGCTACGCTATACGCAGGCAAAGGTCATCGGTGGCGGCTCATCGATCAACGCACAGCTCTATACGCGCGGAAACGCTGCAGATTATGATCTTTGGGCGAGTGAAGACGGCTGCGAGGGCTGGGACTATCGCTCGATCCTTCCCTATTTCAAACGTGCGGAGGACAATCAGCGCTTCGCCGACGACTACCACGCCTATGGCGGTCCGCTTGGTGTTTCGATGCCGGCGGCGCCGTTGCCGATCTGCGACGCCTATATTCGCGCCGGGCAGGAGCTCGGTATTCCCTATAATTATGACTTCAACGGCCGCCAGCAGGCGGGCGTCGGATTTTACCAACTCACCCAGCGCGATCGCCGCCGGTCCTCCGCTTCGCTTGCTTACCTCTCGCCGATCAAGGATCGGAAGAACCTGACGGTTCGGACGGGCGCCCGCGTCGCGCGGATTATCGTCGAGGGAGCGCGTGCGACAGGCGTCGAGATCGCCACCGCGCGCGGCTCGGAAATCGTCCGCGCCGAGCGTGAAGTGCTGATCTCCTCCGGCGCGATCGGATCGCCGAAGCTGCTTTTGCAGTCCGGCATAGGACCGGCCGATCACCTAAGGTCTGCGGGCGTCAAGGTGCTCCACGATCTGCCCGGCGTCGGCGGCAATCTTCAGGATCACCTCGACCTTTTCGTCATCGCAGAGTGCACCGGCGATCATACCTATGACGGCGTCGCAAAGCTTCACCGCACGCTTTGGGCCGGTCTTCAATATGCCCTGTTCCGCAGCGGTCCGGTTGCCTCGTCGCTCTTCGAGACCGGCGGCTTCTGGTATGCCGATCCCGACGCTCGGTCTCCTGATATCCAGTTCCACCTCGGTTTGGGTTCGGGTATCGAAGCGGGCGTCGAGCGGCTCAAGAACGCCGGCGTGACGCTCAATTCCGCCTATCTGCATCCGCGCTCGCGCGGGACGGTGCGTCTGTCATCCTCCGATCCGGCTGCTGCTCCCCTGATCGATCCCAACTACTGGTCCGATCCTCACGACAGGGCGATGTCCCTGGAGGGGCTCAAGCTCGCCCGAGAGATCATGCAGCAGGCGGCGCTGAAGCCCTTTGTCATGGCCGAAAGGCTTCCCGGGCCGAAAGTCATGACCGACGAGCAGCTCTTCGACTACGGCTGCGCCAACGCCAAGACCGACCATCATCCCGTGGGCACCTGCAAGATGGGAACGGGGCCGGATGCGGTCGTCGGGCTCGATCTCAAGGTCCATGGTCTTGAAGGTCTCCGCGTCTGCGATTCCTCGGTCATGCCGCGCGTGCCGTCCTGCAATACCAATGCACCGACAATCATGGTCGGGGAAAAAGGATCGGACCTCATCCGGGGCCTGTCAGCGCTGCCGTCGGCGATCTTCGCCTACGAACGCAACGACACTAGACCTCGGGCCCGCGCCGAAATCCGCTAAGGAGTAATGACAATGGTCGAAGTGAGAGTTGCAGTGCTTGGCGCCTCGGGCTGGATGGGAAAGATCCACACGATGGCCTATCAGACCTTTGCGCATTTCTTCGGCGTCTCGGACGGGACGGCGCGGATCGTGGCGCTTGTCGATCGCAATCCTGACGCAGTCGAGGATCTCGGCAGCAGGGCGCCGGGTGCGCGGATCTATCAAGACTGGAAACTGGCGATCGCCGATCCTGAAGTCGATCTGATCGATATCTGCCTGCCTGACCACCTTCATTATCCTGTGGCCAAGGCGGCCCTGCTGGCCGGCAAGCATGTCTACTGCGAAAAGCCATTGGCAAACACCGCCGACGAGGCTCGGGAACTGGCAGACATCGCCAGGGAGAAGGGTGTCATTACCCGTGTCGGGCACGCCTTTCCCAGAAACCCCGTCCATGATCTGGCGAAAGACATCATTCAATCCGGCGAAATCGGCGAGATCAAGCTGTTCCGCGGCTGCCAGCACGTCGACATGTTTGGCGATCCGAACGCCCCCTTCATGTGGCGCGCCGATGGAAAGCTGGCGCCAACCGGGATCGTCGGCGACACCGGCTCGCACATTTTCAGCTTCATGGATTTCCTGGTCGGCCGCGTCAGTTCCCTGATCGCTGACAATTTCATCGTGACGCCGCGCCGGCCCGTCGTCGAGGACCTTGCCTATGGCGAGCAGGTGAAGCTCATCGGCAACGAGGCCTGGGCTGATATTACCAACCCCGACGCGACCAACCTGCTGTGCCGGTTTGCCAACGGCGCCGGCGGGATCGTCGATTTCAGCCGTGTCGCGACCGGCCGCAAGTTCATGCAGACCTACGAGGTCTACGGAACGAAAGGCAGCATCGCCTATACCTATGACGAGATAAACCGGCTGCGCTTCTATTCCAACGACGACCGGACGGCGCGGCGCGGCTTCCGGGAGATCGACGTCGGGCCGGAAAATCCCACCTTCAAGGCTTTCCTTCCTCTGCCGAATTTCGGCATCGGCTACAATGAAAGCAAGATCATCGAGGTGGCCGAGGTCATCCGTTCGATCGTTGCAAACAAGCCGATGTGGCCGACATTCGATACGGGCCACCACATCTGCCAGATCGTCGATGCATGCATGGAGTCCTCCCGGCAGAAGCGCTGGGTCGACATCCCGTTGGGCTGAATGCCAATGACCAGAGCTGTTCCGCAGGAAATTCTTGACGCACTGACCGATGTCGACATGCCGCGCCTTCCACCCGAGGCTTCCTCATCGGAAGCGGTCCGGCTCGCCGGCGTCGAGCTGCCGGTCTACCGAGCCGGCTGCGTCGTCGTCGGATCCGGTGCTGCAGGTCTGCGCGCCGCGGTGGAAATGAAGCGGCGCGGCGATGACGTCGTCATCGTCAGCCAGAGCGCCTGGGGCGGAACCTCGGCCTGTTCGGGATCGGACAAGCAGACCCTTCACACGGCAAACACGGCGGATCAGGGCGACAATTACAAGGCGATGGCCCGTGCCGTCCGCAGCGGCGGCGCAATGGACGAGGATACGGCCTATGTCGAGGCTGTCGGCTCATCCCGGATGATGGCGTCGCTGCAGTTCCTCGGCCTGCCGCTGCCGCAGGATCCGCTCGGCGGAACTTTGAGATACCAGACTGACCACGACGACGTCGGCCGCGCCACCAGCTGCGGTCCGCGCACCTCGCGCTTGATGGTCAAGGTGCTGGCTGAAGAGGCGATCCGGCTCGACGTGCCGTTCTATAACCAGACCACCGCCGTCAAAATCCTCACCGAAGGCGAAGGGGCGGACCGCCACGTCGTCGGCATACTGGCCATGCGCGCCAGTGACCGCACAGGGCAGAACCCGCTCGGCATTGCGTTGTTCGTCAGTGGAGTGATCGTGCTGGCGGCTGGCGGGCCTGGAGAACTCTATCGCGACAGCGTTTATCCCAACGGCTGTTTCGGTTCCCTCGGACTGGCGCTCGAGGCAGGTGTCGAACTCGTCAACCTCACAGAGAGCCAGTTCGGCATCGGAACGCGCCGGGAAGGTTTTCCGTGGAATCTGTCGGGCACTTACGTCCAGGCGATCCCGCATATCTACTCGGTCGATGCGGAAGGCACCGAGCACCACTTCCTGGCGCAATATTACCGCACGACGCAAGAGCTGGCGTCGAATGTCTTCCGCAAGGGCTACCAGTGGCCATTTCATGCGACGCGCATGCTGGACTTCGGCTCGAGCCTGGTGGATCTCGCGATATCAAGCGAAACCGCCGCCGGGCGGCGTGTCTTCATGGACTTCAATCGCAATCCCCTGCCGGTACCAGGCGACCTGCCGTTCAGCCTCGAAAGGCTGGACGACGACGTCCGCCTCTATCTCGGCAAGGCCGGCGCTGGCCAAGACGTGCCGATCGATCGCTTGAAGCACATGAACCCGCTCGCGATCGAGCTCTACCGCCGCTACAAGATCGACATCGCCGCCGAGCCGCTGGAATTCGCCGTCAACAACCAGCACATGAATGGCGGCATCATGGTCGACACCTGGGGCCGCAGCAATCTTGCCGGCTGTTATGCTGTCGGAGAAGCGGCGGGTACCCATGGGGTGACGAGGCCGGGAGGAGCGGCGCTCAATGCCGGGCAAGTCTTCGGCACCCGGGTGGCCGAGCACATCGGCGCGAGCGGTAGAGCGAAGCGGCCCGCCACAGGGGATAAATCAGGTATCGCCGAGGCAGGTGTTGCCGATCTGCTTTCCGCCCTTCGGACTGAAAGCCCGCTCACCGTCAAATCGATTCGCTCAGCAGTGCAGTCGCGAATGAGCGAGAAGGCCGGCATCATCTGCGATGAGCAGAGCGTCGGCGAGGCCTTGATCGAGGCTCGGAAGCTGAGTGCTGAGATTCGCGCTGATGGCGTCGCCTACGGTCGCGCAGCCGAGGCGGTCCGAGGCGTGCAATGGCGGCATATGGCGCTCGCCTCCGAAGCGGTGCTCAGCGCGCTTGATTTCTTCATACGAAGGGGAGGCGGCAGCCGCGGAGCGCGAGCGATATGTGATCCGCAAGGCGAATCCATTCCGCATGCGAGCGCAGGTCTGTTAGAACAATATCGCTTCCGTAGGGAACGCGAAGCGCATCGGGATGAGCAGATCGTCGTTCGGCTCGAGGGCGATGAGATCAAGCTTTCGACGCGCCCGAACCGCGCTGTGGATGAAAACGCCAAGTCCTTCTTCGAGCGAGACTGGCCAGCCTGGCTGACTGGCCGCATTTATGATCTGGGCGCGAATGAATGAGTTGACGATGATCGGAACCGCCTCCCGGCGGGCGATCAATCGGGATTGGCGACCGGGGGCGGAATCCGCACGCGCCCGGTGTCGTCAGAGCCTTCGGCGACCGCTTCCTCGCTTTTGCGCACGTGCCTTGGCGGATCCTTTCCTTCGATCGGCTTCGGCGACAGCTGGTCGTCAGCCTGGATCTCGTCGGAGTTCAGGTAATTCTTGCTTTCTGCCATAGCAGTCACTTCCGATTGGAGAACTGCGGGGCAGGGATGCGATCCTTCGGACTAGCCGGCCTGTCTCTGGGTCGGCGTCGGTGACACCGTCGCCCGCCTCGCGGCTGCTGCCTATATTGATGGGAGGCTTTCGCTGTTCGTCGATATTGGTTTCCGGCAGTTCGTCCTGGGTATCCTCGTTCAACGGCTTCGGCGGAAGCTTTGCGGAATTGGGGATGGAATTCGTGGGCATAGGTCAATCTCCTTTGCGAGCTAACTCCAGCCGGCATCGTAGGTTCCTTGCTGCGCCTGCGATCGACGGCATCTCGGCTCACACGGCTTCGGCGGCGGGAACAACGAGCTCGATCATGACGGGTGCGTGATCGCTGGTATGCTCCCAGCCTCGCGGGTTTTTCCGGACGGTCGCCGATCGCAGCCATGGCGCGACGGCCGGGCTGAGCAGGAAGTGGTCGATCCGCAGCCCCGCATCGCGTTCGAAGCTGTTCCGCCAGTATTTCCAGAAGGTGTAGATGCGCTCTTCCGGATGCAGATGCCGGACGGCGTCGGTCCAGCCCTGGGCGACGAGATTGGCATAGGCCTTGCGGACTTCGGGCCTGAATAGGGCGTCGTCCAGCCAGCGTTCGGGTTTGTAGACGTCGATCTCCGTCGGCATGACGTTGAAGTCGCCGGCGAGGATCGAAGGCACTTCGAGTTCGAGGAGTTCGGCGGCGTATTCGCGCAGGCGGCGGAACCAGCGGAGTTTATAATCGAACTTGACGCTGGGGAAGGGATTGCCGTTCGGCAGATACAGGCATCCGATCACGACGCCGTCGATGACGGCTTCGATATAGCGGCTGTGTGTGTCATCGGGGTCGCCGGGAAGTCCGCGCCGGGTCAGGATCGGTGTCTTGCCCTTCGCCAGGATGGCAACGCCGTTCCAGGATTTTTGTCCGTGCCAGACGGCGCCGTAGCCGGATCGTTCGATTTCCTTTCGCGGAAACCTGGCGTCGTCTGTCTTAAGCTCCTGGAGGCAGACGACATCAGGGGCGTCCTCCTTCAGCCAGCGCAACAGGATCGGCAGCCGTCCATTGATTCCGTTGACATTGTAGGTTGCGATTTTCACAAGACTTCCGGGAAGCTAATGCATGTCGCCCAGAAGGGCGCAGCGGTTCCGGGATAACGACATGCATAAAAACAAAGGACTAAAGCGCGCCGCATGAATCAAATTTGATGCGACGCGCTTTAGGCTGGCTCCTCAACGCGTCGCACCGAAGACGAAGGCTATGCCGGCGACGATCGCCACTGCGGTCAGCGGCTGCCGGCGTATCCGATTCTCGATCTCGTGGACGAAGCTGCTCGCTTCCGCCTTCGCCAGGCGCGCTGTTCCTGAAGCCAGTTCCGAAGCGGTTTCCGCCACTCGACTTGCGTCTTTCTGAAGCGTCCGCATTTCCCCTCGATCGGCATCGACGCCTGCGGAAGAGCCGCCGGTTTCGCCGGTCGAGCGCAGGGCCTGATCGACGAACGGAAATGCCTCGTCGAGCCTGGTGGGATCGGGCTCTCGTTTCACCCGCTCAGCCGCCTCGACGTCGCTGCGGCCGGCAGGAATTGAGGTATGGGTAGCAGACACTGGGTCGGAGGCCGGAAAGGTGCCCTCGATACCTCTGTCGAGCTCGCCTTTTTGGGCCTGCTTCCGCTGCTCTGCCTGTTCTTTTCGCATGGACTGGACTGCGGGGGATTCGTTCGGGTTTGCCATCACTGTTTCCTCTGTTGCTCTTCGACAATCAAATCGGCGGCGCGGAAAGAAGTTCCAGAAAAATGCATTCTCCCTCATGCGGCAATACATCAACGAGGCGGCGAAGGTCACGAATGGCGCGCGGCGCAGTCTATCTCTCGCAATGATCGTTCGGAATTCCTTGCTCGTGGACTTGGCTATGGGTAAGCCGGACTAAAGTCCTGCCCTTTCTAGTACCTTAGGTCCGGTTGCATTTGATCTTCGGAACAGCGAAAATTGTCATGCGCCTATTCCGCGTAGGAAACGGCGGAGAACGGACGAACGAGGCTATATAGGATGACTCTCTCGAAACGCGATTTTCTGAGGTGGGGCGGCAGCACGGCCGCAGCCCTCGTCGCTGTTGCATCGCCGGTGACATTGAACCTTGGCGGCTCCCTTCCCGTTCTGGCGGTCGAAAGCGCGCAGGCTAAGGACGGCAACAACGGGAATGGCGGCGGCAATGGCAACGGCAACGGGGGAGGGAATGGCAACGGGGGAGGAAACGGTAACGGCGGCGGCAACGGGAACGGCAACGGGGGAGGGAGCGGCAACGGGAACGGGAACGGCGGTTCCGGGAATAGTGCCGGTGGAAGCTCCAGCAATAGTGCCGGATCCTCTTCCTCTGCCAAAGGGACCTCACAAGAATCGGGGGCGAGAGCGATCGAAGCTTCCGATGGTTCGATCGACGTCCGCCATGCAAACGGCATTACCGAAACCCTGCGGCGTGGCCGTTACGTCATGAAGGACGGAAAAGGCAGAACGATCATAAGCCGGCAAGCGACTGCAAATGATGCCAGCCGGTTAGGCCGCTACCTTCGCTAAGGAGCCGCAAAGTGGGTGGTGCGGGCAGCGCCTGTTCTGTTGCTGAGTCAGGACATGAGGTCGTCGGAAAACCCGCTCACCCTTTTCGGCAGCATGCTCTAGCGCCGTTCGCGCCATTGGAGAGCCGCTTCAGTCCTGTTCGTGACGCCGAGCTTGCTCAGAATCTGTGTCATATGGTGCTTCACCGTCTTTTCCTGAAGGTTGAGACGCAAGCCGATATGTTTGTTTGACAGGCCTTGAGAGACCAGATCCATCACCTCGCGTTCTCGTGGCGTCAGACTGTTCTTATCGGGTGCGCTGCCATGCAGCGAATTCTCCATGACCTTCGTCGACATTGTCGGCGAGATATACCGTGAGCCACTCAGCACCGTCTGGATGGCTTCGACGAGACCACGCGATCCGACACCTTTGAGAACATAGCCCATCGCGCCCTGTTGAAGGGCTGCCAGCAGCGTGTCCACCTCCTCCGATACCGTCAGCATCAGCACTTTCGTTGTCGGGCTACGCGTCAGCACATCGCCGATCGCCGACAGTCCGCCACCGGGCATCGAGACATCGAGAAGCATGATGTCGGGATGGCTGGTGGCAGCGATCATCACTGCATCATTGCTGCTGGCACCTTCGCCAACGACGGCAAAGTTGCTGATCTCCGAGAGGCTGCGCGTAACGCCCTCGCGAAAAAGCGGATGGTCGTCCACGACGCCGATAGTGATTGATGTCATCCCTAGTCTCCCATTTCCATAGGCTCGAAGGTCATGGTCACCGTCGTGCCTCCTTCGCCTGTCTTGACGTCGAAGGATCCTCCGAGGCTGTCGATGCGTTCGCGAAGTCCGACAAGGCCCAGGCTCGTAGGCCTCACCTCGGTCGGATCGAAGCCATCGCCGCGGTCGCTGACCTCGACGTGAACATCACCATTGCGCGAGACGGCTCTTACGGCCTGCTGTACGCCGCCGCCATGGCGATACGCATTGTTCAACGCTTCCTGAACGAAGCGATAGATGCAGATCTTTACGGCAGGAGCGGGTTCGGGTCCATTGTCGTCGATGATTGTTTCGACATGGGTTTCGGTCTTGCGCTGGTGTGCTTCGACCACCCGCGCGACGATCTCGGCGATCGAGGATTTCTCGATTTGCGGTAGCACCAGGCCGCTGCAAATATTGCGGATCTCGGTCATCGCCTCTGCAAGGCTCGAGCGTATCCAGGCGAGTTCCTTTTCACGCGTTTCGGGCTGGGTCGACGCATTGATCAACAGATCGCTGTCCAGCCGCAGTGAGGCATAAGCAATGTGCTGGGCCGGCCCGTCGTGCAGATCGGCACCGATGCTGCGTAGATAGGTTTCGTTGAGCGCCGCCGCCCGCTGGGAGGCGCGCTGCAGCCGCCGCTGGAGCCCGCGATTCTCCTCCAAAAGTGCCGACAGTTCATTGACCCGTTCTTTGAGATCCTTGCGTTGCGCCTCTATCGTGCGGCTGCCCCGAAAGACCAGAACGGAGAGAACAAGGAAAAAGACTGCTGTCAGGGCGGCGACGGCGCCCCAACTGCGGAGCCTGGCATGCGCCAGACTGTCGCCTAATCCTTCTGCCGTCTCGTAGAACTCGATGACGGCGACCGCCTGTCCGGACCATGGCTGGAGCACAGGATTGTAGATTTCCATGAGCGGCCTGCCGAGCGCGCGCTCCTTGTCGCTTTCCGGATCGCTTGCGACCTCGTAGCGGGCGACGAGAGACCCTGCGAACGCGTTTCGAAGCTTGCCGTTTACCGCAAACTTCTTGCCCACCAGCTCCTTCTCATTCGAATAGAGGATAGTTCCGTCGCTTCGCCACAGCTTGAACGAAACAAGACGCCTGCCGAGCGCGCCCTGACCAAGCGTCTCGTCCAGAGCCTGAGCGCTGCCTTCGTCGAGCGGTATTGCTTTTTGCATGTCGGGAAGCAGCGGCGCGACCACGCTGTCCACGTAGAGCGCCGTCGCAGCACCGGAGTTGTGGATGACCGCCTCCTCTATGAGGTGGGTGACGAGAATGCCAACCAGGAACATGGCCGCGATCGATATGAGCCCACCCGCGATGAAGAACTGGGAGGCGAGTGAGCGGGCATTCCAGCGGCGAAGCCAAATCATTTTGATACCGGTAAGAGACTTGCCGACTAACCTATCGCTTCCTCAAAATTTTTCCAGACAGCGTCAGGGTAGATCCCTGGTATCGAAGATTTCGGCGCCCCTTATGCTTTTGGTCAACTGGAGCGAGTCTCCAGACATGGCGGCGCCAAAGACGTAGAGAAGCGCAGCGAGAACGACGACAAGGGCGATGACGGACACATTGCAGGCGTCATTGACGCGGGATCTGTTACTCTGGGCCATATCTGGATCTCCTTCACCTCTTCGAAACGGCGCGGTCCTGTCCGCGTTCCACCCCCGGGACTTCGGTCTGACAGACCTGGGACCTAGGTCCTGCCCCCGTGGACGTCAGTAGATTCAGTCATATTTCAGCACTGAATGGTCCGGGTTTTGGAGATCTGCGAGTGACAATTTCTGCCGACATCGAAAACGGCGCCCGCGCCGCATTTGCCAGTTCTCCCGCACCATTCGATGAAGGTGTGGCCGAGCTTTACCAGACCCTCCTTGTGCCGATTCTTTTCGAGCCCTATGCGGCGGAGATGGCGATCGCCGCCGACCGGTCGAAACCTGGCAGCGTTCTCGAGCTCGCGGCGGGGACGGGCGCCTTGACACGCGCGCTGCGCATGACGCTTGATCCGCCAACGGAAATCGTTGCCACCGACCTCAACCAGGCAATGATGGACATCGGCGCACCATCGGTGACGATGTCGCGGACCCACTGGATGCACGCCGATGCCCAAAACCTCCCCTTCGCGCCCGAGATGTTCGATCTCGTCATCTGCCAGTTCGGCGCGATGTTCTTTCCCGATAAGGTGAAGGCCTATGGCGAGGCGGAAAGAGTGTTGCGCAGCAAAGGCCGTTTTCTGTTCTCGACGTGGGATGCACTTTCGGCCAACGACTTCGCCAGATCCGTGGATGAATGCCTGGCAAGCCTATTCCCATCCGATCCGCCGGATTTTCTCAGGCGCTTGCCATACTCCTACTTCGACCCCGGCTCTATCAAGGCGCAGATGTCCTCCGCCGGCTTTGAGGCGATTACCTGCGATCGGCTCGATTTGACATCCGTCGCGGCCAGCGCGCACGACGTCGCAGCCGCCTTCTGCCAGGGCACGCTGCTCCGGGGAGAGATTGAATGGCGGGCGCCGGAGCGGATATCCGAGATCGTCGACGAGGTGGCTGAGCGAGTGGAAGCACGGCACGGAGCCTGTCCTAGCGGCGGCATGAGCGCGTTGGTCGTCGCCGGCCGCGCTCGGTAGCGCCCTCGGCCCAGGCTGGCGCGCCAATCACCCGGATCGTCCAAGCGGGACCGCCAAACGCCTTCGAGCTATGACGGCTCTCCGGCCTTCTGCGCGGTCGTATAGGGAGCTTCGTGCATGGCGCTGATGACGTGGCGCTCAATCTCGACGCAGACCTCATCATACTCCCGCACTCGGTGGGAGTTGAACCCTTGTCTGCGAACGGCATCGCGCGCTTCGACAGCCATCTGGTAGGCCTCGAAGAGTTCGAGCTGCAGCGGGTCGCGGGCTTCCATGATCAGCTTCCGCATCTCCGGCAGGCGCATTGCCAGGCGCCTGCGTCCCGCCTCCCTGCGGTTGGATCGTGCCATCTCCTTCAGTCTCCTGCCTATGCCCGGAAATACGGGGCCCTTCGATCTGCAAGTAGCGCCGGCAACGGACATTGACATGGATTTGGGACCAAAGGCCGGGATCGATCAGACTGAGGTCCGGGGCGGGGAACGACCCCGCCTCCAGCTAGTTGGTTTGGCAGCGGTCATTAAGATCGCTTCAAAACAGAAGGAGGAAAATATGCTCTCCAAGCTTATCGTCTGTGCGGCAACTGCCGCGACCCTCATGTCCGGCGTCGCATTCGCCCAGTCCTCGACCGTCAATGGTGCGGCCGGCGGCGCAGTCACCGGAGCGATTGTCGGTGGTCCCGTTGGCGCTGCTGTCGGCGGTGTTACCGGCGCCATCGTTGGCACCGCGATCGATCCGCCGCCGCAAAAGGTCGTCACCTACGTTCGCGAGGCTCCGGCACCGTCGGCGCGCGTAGTCGTAAAGGAGAAGGTTGTCGTCGGACAGCCGCTGCCGGAAACGGTCGTCGTGACGCCTATTCCGGATGATCCGACCTATGCCTACGCCGTGGTCAATGATGAACGTGTCATCGTCGAACCGTCCTCCCGCAAGGTGATCCAGGTCATCAAGTGACCTGATCCTCCACGCGGCCGCTACCGCGTCTTAACTTCGGAAATCATCGTTTAGATCAGCCGCACGGTCGACGGCAGCGTCGTCGTGCGGCCGAAAAAGCAAAGAGAATTATTATGAAGAGCAAGACACTCGCCGTCCTGATGACGGCACTCGCGATCGGCGTTTCGCCGGTTGGCATCATTTCCGCCTCGGCGCAGGATGCGCCGATTCTTCCCAAGAAGGGTGCGACCCAAAACGGCCAGTCCAGCGACGGTGCGACCAAGCGGCCGGATGCGGGCGGTGCCGCCTCTGGTGGCGCAGGTGGTTCCACTGGCCAAGGCACGCAGCAGCCTTCGGGCTCCGACGGAAGCTCATCGGGGGCATCCTCGGGAACCACCACCGATGGATCCTCCGGCCAGACGGCAACCGAGCCCGGCACCAAGACGCAGTCCGGAAGCTCCGATAGCTCGACGACGCCCAAGTCGGGACAGTCTTCGACCGAAAGCCAGAAGCCGGCCGGCAGCCAAGATACCGGGACATCGACCGGCACCTCGACCGGCTCCGGCGAAACTCAAAAACCCGGCGATGCCGCGAAGTCTTCCGGCGGTTCGGCCGAGACCCAGTCCAACAGCAAGATGAACGTCGGCAACAACAACACGTCGGTCGACAGCAACACCAAAAACACCACCAAGATCGAGACGAACAACACGACCAACGTCAACATCTCGGTCGAGCAGCAGACGGAAATCCGTACTGTTGTGAAGGAAGTTCATGTCGAGCCGGTTCGTGAGACGGATTTCACGGTCTCGGTCGGTACGACCATCCCGAAGAAGATCAGGCTCGAGCCGCTGCCGCCGCGCATAATCGAGATCGTGCCGCAGTATAAGGCCTACCGTTTCTTCCTCCTCGCCGATGGCCGGATCGTCATCGTCGACCCTTCTGCATTCACGATCGTCTACATCATCTCGACATAGAGCGCCGCGCGTCCAATAGCACGCGCTAAGGACGCTCTATCACTTTCAATCTGCGCATAATCCTTTCCGAAAATCGGTTCCGATTGCGGGGTTGTGCGTGACAGCCGGTGCCCGGCGGAGAGCGCCGCCGCCGGGGCCGAGGAGAGGAACATGATCTATTCCGAAGAGAAATCCGCAGGTCTGGCCCTGCCGCTGATAGCGATCCTGCTGGCGATCGCCGGCATCCTCGCCATGCTTGTCGTCACCGGCGGACGACATGGCAGCACTGCCGGCCGCGTCTGGGTTGCGCAGGCGCAACAGCAGGGGGTGGGCCAATGAACGCGCTGGCATCTGTCGCCTTTGGAATCGTCAGCTCCGTCGGGGCCTGCATAGCCGCCGCATCCGTTGCCTCCCACGTCGTGGCGGATTCCGAGCCTCATGCCTTCCAGGATCTTGCGGCGCCCGATCTCTGGACGACGCAACCGGTGAAAGTGGACCCTCGACTGCAGCGTTATGAACGGATTGCGCCTCTCTATTCCAGCTATGTCACCGAGGCGCCGGCCATCATGACGGCAACGACGAAGCCGGAATCCGCTGGCCCGTCAACTGAGCGCCTGGCACAGCTGCCAAAATTTTCGGCCGAGCACCTCGCCTGGTGCGCGCAACGTTACCGCTCCTTCGATCCTGCGACCAACACCTATCGATCCTATAGCGGTGAGATCCGCGCCTGCTCTTCGTCGTACCAGCCTGATATCGCCGAGGCCGATCAAGGTGCGGGCACCAAAGTGAATGCGAAGACGGCTTGGTGCTCCGCTCGCTACAGGTCGTATCGACCGGAAGACAATACATATCAACCATGGGACGGCCCGCGGCGCACCTGCGACGCGCCGGTCCTCGTGGCGACGAGTAATTGATCATCACGGTGTCGAGCCGCAGTAGGACCAAAGTCCGTGTTGCAAACGCTACGGTTGTGATATCGGTTGTGTTGAGGGTCGGGGAGCAGGGGATGGCGACGACGCTGATAACGGAAATTCAGAGGGCGCAGATAAGGCTGCGGTCCTTGAGCAGGGCGGACCGGGGAGCCCTTATCATCCGCATTCTGCGGGAGCTGAAGACGCATCGGCAGGAGGTTCTCGGCAACGTGCCGGCCGACCGTTGCGTCTGGATCGACACGCTCATCGCCTCGGTTTCGTCGACCATATCGGAAATCACGGGCATGCCGGACGGCGAGTTCAATCGTGTCTTGAGCGAGTTCGAAAAGCTTATGGCAACGCTGCATGATATTTCGCATGCGGACCAGCGATTGAAGACAATTCACTGAGGGGGAATTGCCCGCGTCCGTGTCGAGCAGTCGTCGTTGTCGAGCAGTCGTCGTTCTTGTTGATTGAAAATTGAGGGGTTGGTGTCGCCCCCGGGAAACCGATCCCTTGGCGCAAACGTTCTCCTTCCATGACCGAAACGAAATCCCCGGCTGATCGTGACGACGCGCCGTCCGGCGATGACGACCCCAAGCCCGGCGCTGACGTTTCCTTTCCTTACGACAGGATGACCGTCGAGCAATTTCGACGACGCTTCCCCCGTGCCCGCTGGAGCGACGCCCGCAAGGCCTGGTTCGTTCCCGGCCGGACTGCCTCCCGTCGCATCGGACGATGGCTTGCCGAGCAGGAGGCCGAAGCCGACGCCCATGCGGATGCGAAGGGACGCGATGCCTTCGCCTTCGATCCGATCGATAGTCCATACCTCGAGCTTGGCAAGGCAGGCTTTCGAATCCGCACGCCATACTCGAAGACCGCCGTCGACGAGTTGCGCGAAGTGCCCTTCTCCCGGTGGGACGGCGATCTCAAGATATGGCACGTTCCCTGCCGATCCTATGAGGAACTCAGGCGCAGATGGCCGGATATCGAAGCGGCGGCCCGAAGAAACGAGCCGGAGGAGAGACGACGTCGAGCCGAGGAGCGGAAGGGGACCGCGCTGGATCTCCGCAGCAGGCTCCGCTCCGCGGAACGTAAGCGCCGTCGTTACCCGCTTCCCGGCGACGACCTGCCGCCGATCGGGAGACCCGTCGCGATCTCGTATGGGATCGTCGTCTTTACGGAGGTCACCGGCGAACTCGCCGACCCGGCTGTCGTGGCGGACCTCTATCCCCGCGGAACCGACGATCAGGTCTGGGGATATTGGCGGGTGCCCACACTCGAAGAACTCGTCCGCACCTGGCCCGCGAAAATGCCGCCGCTTCAGGACGCTAAGTGGTGGCTGCCGACGATCGAGGAACTCAGGCCCGCCCGTCACGCGGCAAGATCGCGCGAAGCCAAGAGCCGTGCGAAGACGCTGTGATCTGGAGAAGGACTTGAAGCGACTAAGCCTAAAGTCCGAGTAGCTTTGCTCGATGGAACAAGTTTCGGCGATGGTCATTTGTCGTTTATGAAAACAGCCCTGCCGATATCGCTGCTCGCTTTGGTCATCTCCGTTGGCGATGCCGCCGCGGGGGAACTCAAGCCCGATGCAATCAACGCCGCTTCGATTGCTTCCATCAAAGCAGACAAGCGCTCGTCCGAAGATCCGGACCCGGCGATCATCCGCCTTCAGGTCCTGCTCGACCGCGCCGGCGCGTCTCCTGGCGTCATCGACGGGCTCGCCGGCGAGAACGTCAACAAGGCGGTCGCCGGTTTCGAGGCGATGAACGGCCTTCCTGTCGATGGCAGGCCGGATGCAGAGGTCGTTTCCCGCTTGGAAGGCGTTGCCCCGATCGTCGAGAGCTATGTCGTCTCGCCAGAGGATGCCAAGGGTCTCGTTGACCGGATCCCCGAGGATTACGGCGAGAAGGCAAAGATGCAGAGCTTGGGATATACCAGCGTTGCGGAGAAGCTATCCGAGCGGTTTCATATGGGTATCGATCTTGTGAACGCGCTCAACCCGGCTTCGCAGTTCGCTCCTGGCGACACGGTGTGGGTCGTGAATCCTGGTCCCCCAAGGGAAGGCAAGGTCAAGAGGATTGAAGCTGACAGGAAGACCGGGCAGGTACTGGCCTATGCCGAGGACGGAGCACTGCTTGCAGTCTACCCGGCGACGATTGGAAGCGAAGACAATCCGGCGCCGTCGGGCAAGCACAAGGTCAAGGGCGTCGCGAGGATGCCGGTCTACCGCTATGACCCGAAGCTGAACTTCAAGCAGGGAAAGAACGACAAGGTCCTGACCATTCCGAAAGGGCCGAACGGCCCGGTCGGAACCGTCTGGATCGACCTGACGGAGCCGACCTATGGAATACACGGGACAC